>JAFLDH010000271.1 GCA_017302505.1 Burkholderiales bacterium | reverse complement strand
CCAGCGCGAGCCGCGAAGGCCGCAGGGTCGCTGCGAAGTCGCCCTGGTGGAACGCGCCCTGCACGCTGGCGCGACCGCCGTCGCCGTCGGCGGTGAGGTCGAAGGCGAGCGGGGTGGCGGCATCGGTGCGGCCAATCTAACACTGCTGTCATGGCGGCGACGCTGCCTCACTGGCCCGGCAGCGACAATGTGCGGATGCCCGACCTTGCCCGGGGCGGCCGATGACGGCCGTCCTGACTCCGCCCAAAGACCCGCGTACGCCGCTGCAGCGGAGGCTCGCCCTGGCCGGGCACCGGTTCAACCGGCTGGACCCGGTGGTCAAGGGCTTGTTGTGGTCGGCGGCAGCGGGTCTGGTGTTCAGCATGCTGAACGCGCTGATGCGCGGCCTGGCGCAACGGCTGGATCCCTTCCAGGCGCAGTTTCTGCGCTATCTGTTCGGGCTGGCGGTGCTGATGCCGCTGGTCTGGCGCCATGGCCTGGCAGCCTACCGGCCCAAGAACGTCGGCGGGCAGTTCCTGCGCGGCGGCTTCCACACGCTGGGGCTGATGCTGTGGTTCGCGGCGCTGCCGAAGATCCCGCTGGCCGACATGACGGCCATCGGCTTCACCGGGCCGATCTTCATCATGATCGGGGCCTACATCTTCTTCAAGGAGCCGATGCGCTGGGAGCGTTGGCTGGCCGCGGGCATCGGCTTCGTCGGCGTGCTGATCGTCGTCGGCCCCAAGCTCAGCGGCAGCGGCGGCTTCTACAACCTGGTGATGCTGGCCTCGGCGCCGATGTTCGCCGCGTCCTTCCTGCTGACCAAGGGCCTGACGCGCTACGAGACCACCGGCACGATCATGGTCTGGCAGGCGCTGACGGTGACGATCTTCAGCCTGCCGCTGGCGCTGCTCGCGTGGCAGTGGCCGACGCCGCTGCAATGGGCCGGCTTCGTGCTGACCGGCATCCTCGGCAGCCTGGGGCACTACTGCCTGACGCGCTCGTTCCAGGTGGCCGACATCTCGTCGACGCAATCGGTGAAGTTCCTCGACCTGGTATGGGCTTCGCTGATCGGTTGGCTGGTGTTTGCCGACGTGCCCAGCACCAGCACGCTGATCGGTGGCGTGGTCATCTGCGCGGCCACGATCTGGATCGCGGGACGCGAGTCGCGCGGGCACATGCGTAACGCCTGAGCGGCCCCTCCGGGCGACTGTACGGGCTCCTAGAATGCGCCGCGCGCCAGCCTGGCGCCTGCCGCTTCAACCCGAGGAGTTCCCCACGATGTCCCGCCTGCACACCACCCTGGTGGCCACGCTCTGCCTGGCGCCCGCCATCGCCCTGGCCCAGCTGGCCAGCGCGCCCTTCGAGGGCCGGCTGAAGAAGATCCAGGACAGCAAGACCATCCACGTCGCCTACCGCACCGACGCGACGCCCTTCTCCTTCGAGGACGCCGAGAAGAAGCCCACCGGCTACATGGTGGAGCTGTGCCGCAGCGTGATTGGCGTGATCGAGAAGCAGGTGGGCGTGGTGCCGCTGAAGGTGAACTGGGTGCCGGTGACGACGGCCACGCGCTTCAGCGCCATCGCCGGCGGCCAGGCCGACATGGAATGCGGCGCCACCACGGTGACCATCGGCCGAATGAAGGAGGTGGGCTTCTCGTCGCTGACCTTCGTCGACGGCACCGGGCTGTTGATCCGCGCCGCCACGCCGGGCAATTCGCTGATGGACCTGGCCAACAAGAAGATCGGCGTGATCCCCGGCACCAGCAACGAGCGCGCGCTGGCCGAGGCAATGAAGGCCAAGGTGGTCACGGCCACCGTGGTGCCGGTCAAGTCGCGCGAGGAAGGCCTGGCCCAGCTGGAGGCCGGCAGCATCGACGCGCTGGCCAGCGACCGCGTGCTGCTGGTGGGCCTGGTGGCCCGCTCCAAGGACCCGAAGGCGCTGGCGCTGCTGGGCGACCCGCTGTCCTTCGAGCCCTATGCGATCGTGCTGCCGCGCGGCGACTGGGCGATGAAGCAGGCGGTGGATTCGGCGCTGTCGCAGATCTACCGCAGCGCCGCGCTGCCCGAGCTCTACAACCGCTGGTTCGCGGCGCTGGGCCGGCCTTCGCCGATCATCGAGGTCATGTATGGCCTCGGTCGCCTGCCCGAGTGACCCAGCGGCGCGCCATCATCTCGCCCATGCGGATGGCGCCGCCCGGCATCCACGCCGGGTTGAACTGCAGCCCGCCATCGGGGAACAGCAGCACCACGGTCGAGCCCAGCAGGAAGCGGCCCATCTCCGCACCCTGTGCCAGCTCGACCGGCTGGTCTTCATAGGTCCATTCGCGCAGCGCGCCCGGCCGCGGCGGGTTGACCACGCCGTGCCACACGGTGGCCATGCTGCCGACGATGGTGGCGCCCACCAGCACCAGCACGAAGGGCCCGGCCGCGCCGTCGAATACGCAGACCACGCGCTCGTTGCGCGCGAACAGCCCCGGCACGCCGCGCGCGGTGGTCGGGTTCACCGAGAACAGCTCGCCAGGCACGTGAATCATGCGTTGCAGCCGGCCGGCGCAGGGCATGTGGATGCGGTGGTAGTCCTTGGGGCTCAGGTACAGCGTGGCGAAGTAGCCGTCCTGGAAGCGCGCGGCCAGCGAGGCGTCGCCGCCCACCAGCGCCTGCGTGCTGTAGTCGTGGCCCTTGGCCTGGTAGATCTGCGCACCGCGGATGCGGCCGAACTGGCTGATCGCGCCGTCCACCGGGCACACCAGATCGGCCTGCGCCAGCGGCCGTGCGCCGGGCTTCAGGGCGCGGGTGAAGAAGTCGTTGAAAGTGGCGTAGGCGGCGATGTCCGGCTCGGCCGCCTCGCTCATGTCCACGCCATAGCGGCCGACGAACCAGCGGATCAGCCGCGTGGTCGATGCGCCGCGCCGTGCCGAGGCCACCGAGCCGGCCGCGCGCGTGATCGCTCCCTTGGGCAGCAGGTACTGGGGCAGCACGGCCAGGCGGTCGTTCGACATGCGTTCGGGAAGCGGGATTTCAGGGGCGCGCGATTGTATCGATGGCCTTGCCCTCGGCCGCGCTTAGCATTGCCCACCGCCCTCTGCCGGAGCTGCCGATGACCGCCCCCTCCCCCACCGCACGCGGCCCCCTGTCGCACCTGCGCGTGCTCGACCTGTCGCGCGTGCTGGCCGGTCCCTTCTGCACGCAGAACCTGGCCGACATGGGCGCCGAGGTCATCAAGGTGGAAAAGCCCGGCGCCGGCGACGACACCCGCGGCTGGGGCCCGCCCTTCGTCAAGTCCACGCCCGAGGAGCGCGGCGATTCGGCCTACTTTCTTTCGGCCAACCGCAACAAGAAGTCGATCACCGTCGACCTGGCCAGCGCCGAGGGCCAGGCGCTGATTCGCCGGCTGGCCGAGCAGAGCGACATCGTGGTCGAGAACTACAAGGTCGGCACGCTGGCCCGCTACGGGCTGGACTACGCCAGCCTGCAAGCGCTGAACCCGCGGCTGGTGTACTGCTCGATCACCGGTTTCGGCCAGACCGGGCCCTATGCGCCGCGGCCGGGCTACGACTTCGTCTTCCAGGGCATGGGCGGGCTGATGAGCATCACCGGCGTGCCCGACGGCCAGCCCGGCGCCGGGCCGATGAAGGTGGGCGTGGCGGTGGCCGACCTGATCACCGCGATGTACGCCACCAGCGCCATCCTGGCGGCGATCGAGCAGCGCCACGTCAGCGGCCGCGGCCAGCACATCGACATCGCGCTGCTGGACTGCCTGATCGCGCTGACCTCGTTCCAGACGCTGAACTGGTTCGTCTCCGGCGAGGTGCCGCAGCGCCTGGGCAACGGCCACCCCAATATCGTCCCGTACCAGGTGTTCGCCTGCAAGGGCGGGCACCTGATCCTGGCGGTGGCCAACGACGGCCAGTTCAAGAGCTTCTGCCAAGCCGTCGGCAAGCCCGAATGGGCCGAGGACCCGCGCTTCAAGGTCGGGGCGGCGCGCGGCGCCAACCGCACGCTGCTGTGCGAGATGGTGGCCGAGCTGATGATGCAGCGCACGATGCACGAGTGGATCGAACTGCTCGAGGCCCACAAGGTGCCCTGCGGACCGATCAACACCATCGACCAGGTGTTCGAGGACCCGCAGGTGCAGCACCGCGGCATGCGCATGGCGATGCCGCATGCCGCTGGCGAGATCTCGCTGCTGGCCAGCCCGATGCACTTCAGCGACACGCCGGTGCGCTACGAACTGCCGCCGCCGCGGCTGGGCGAGCACACCCGCCAGGTGCTGCAGCAACGGCTGGGCCTCAGCGACGAGGCGCTGCAGGCGCTGCACGCCAAGGGCGTGCTTTAGGGACTGTTCACCCTGCCCAGTCAGGCGTTGAAGGCCAGCTTCAGCCCCGGTGTGGGCCAGTCGTCGATGGCGATCAGCCGGCCGCTGCCCGACAGCGTCACGTAGGCGGTGCGCAGCCCCGGGCCACCAAAGCACAGGTTGGTGGTCATGCGGTCCGGCAGCGGCACGTGGTGCCAGCGCGCGCCGTCCGGCGAGACGATGGTGATGCCGCCATGCATCAGCGTGGCCACGTGCACGTTGCCGAAGGCATCGACGGCGATCGAATCGAAGCGCTGGTAATGCCCGCCCGGCGACGCCACCAGCTGCCGACCGCCGTGCGGCGAGGGCCAGGGCTCGCGCCGCACCACGCCCGGTGATTCCAGGTCGAAGGCCCACAGCCGCGCGCCGGCGGTCTCGGCGTAGTACAGCCTGCGGCCATCCGGCGACAGCGCCACGCCATTGGGCGTGTGTGCGCTGCGCACCACCGGCTTCGGCGCGCCACCGCCCGGCGGCGCATAGTGCAGCGCGCCATGGTCCATGTCTTGCGCCCGGGTCTTGCCCAGGTCGGTGAAGTACAGGCCGCCGTCGGCGTCGAAGACCAGGTCGTTGGGCCCGCGCAGCGGCTGGCCTTCGACGCTGTCCCACACCCGCTCCCAGCGGCCGGTGGCCAGGTTCACCCGCTCGATGCGGCCGCCGGCGTAGTCGCGGGCCTGCAGCACCGGGCGCAGGCAGCCGTCGGGCGCGGTGCCCCATTCGAAGCCGCCGTTGTTGCACACCCAGACCGCGCCATCCGGCCCGATGGCTGCACCGTTGGGCCCGCCGCCCAGCGCGGCCACCACCTGCACCCGGCCGTCGGGCTTGACGCGGCTCAGCGTGCCGCGGGCGATCTCCACCAGCAGCACCGAACCATCGTCCATCGCCACCGGGCCCTCGGGAAACTGCAGGCCGCTGGCCACTTCACGGATCTTCATGCGCGTCCTCCACGGCCACGGGCGGCCGGCCATCCCCATTCTGCACAAGGCCGGTGCATGGCCCATCCACTACCATTGTGGGCAAGGTTGCAGCGCAGCATCACCCCTTTCCCGACCCGATGAACCCCACCTCCGACTGGCCCGGCATCGTGCTCGCCAGCACCGTCTGTGCCTATTGGAGCTATGTGGCCGTGATGAGCGTGCGCGTGCGCCGCCGCACCCGCAAGATGGCCGGCATCGTGCCCAGCCAGCCGCTGGAAAAGGCGATGTGGCTGATCTGGGTGCCACTGGTGCTGACCTGGATGACCCTGCCCTGGCTCGCGGCCACCCGCGGCGAAGGCCACTGGGCAGCGCTGCCGGCCTTCGCCCGCGACCTGCCCTGGGCGGCACTGCGCTGGGCGGCGGCGGCGATCGGGCTGCTGTGCCTGCGCTACAGCATCCGCTCATGGCGGCGCATGGGCCGCAACTGGCGCATGGCCGTGGCGCCGGGCGAGGAGACCGAGCTGGTCACCTCCGGCCCCTTCGCGCGGGTGCGCCACCCGATCTATGCGCTGAGCATCCTGCTGATGCTGTGCACGCTGGTGGTGGTGCCGACGCTGCCGGTGCTGGTGATGGCCGCGCTGCACATCTCGATGATGGTCACCAAGGCGCACAACGAGGAGCGCTTCCTCAGCGGCCTGCACGGCCCCGCCTATGCCGACTACTGCCGCCGCACCGGGCGATTCATGCCCCGGCTGGGGCGCAGCACCGAATGACGGCCGTGCGATACCCCCATCGGCTGAACCTGTTCCAGCGCATGATGCTGAACTGGGACGGGCTGCATCCCTACAACCCGGTGCACGTGGTGCAGGTGGCGGCGGCGCTCGACACGGACAAGCTGCGGCACTGCATCGCCAGCCGGCTGGAAGCCACCGGCCTGACCGGCCTGGCGCTGGATGCCGCGCACGGCCGCTTCGCGTGGCGCGGTGGCCCGGCGAGCGTGGTGCTGGACGCCGTGGCGCCCACGCCTTCCACCCGCGCGGCGCTGCAGGCGGCCATCGTGCAGGCCTTCAACCGGCCCTTCGAGCGCGGCTGCGAAGGCGATCCCTTCCGCTTCTTCGTCATCGACCAAGGCGGCCGCTTCCACCTGGGGCTGGCCTACGACCACTTCGCCGCCGGCGGCGACGCCATCGCCGCACTGCTGACCGACATCGCGCTGGACTACCTGGGCGAAGCCACGGCGCCGCACTGCGGCCATGCCGCAGCGCGCCCGCGCACCTACCGCCACCTGCTGTGGCGCCACCCGGGCTGGACGCTGCGCGCGCTGGCCGGCATGCCGCGCATGGCCGCCAGCAGCCGCCGTGCCTGCCGCACCACGCTGGCCGATGCCGGCGATGCGCGCAACGGCTACCTGGGCTTCAGCCTGCAGGCCGGCGAATCGCAGGCGCTGCTGGCCAGCGCGCGGGCCTGGGGCGTGACGCTGAACGGCCTGCTGCTGGCCGCGCTGCTGCTGGTGCTGGCGCCGCGCACCGCGGCGCGGCGCAGCGGGGC
>JAFLDH010000270.1 GCA_017302505.1 Burkholderiales bacterium | reverse complement strand
CCACCCGTGCGGCGGCGGCGGCCGCGCCTGCCGACCGCCTGGCCACGGCCCGCGCGCTGATCGCCAGCGACAAGTGGGTCGCTGCCATCGACGAGCTCAAGCGCGTCGGCGACAGCGGCAGCGCCGACTGGAACAACCTCATGGGCTACAGCCACCGCAAGGCCAGGAAGCCCGACCACGCCGCCGCCGAGCGCTACTACAACGAGGCACTGCGCATAGACCCGCAGCACCGCGGCGCGCTGGAGTACTCCGGCGAGCTGTACCTCACGCTCGGTGACCTCGCCAAGGCCGAGGCGCGGCTGGCGGCACTGGGCCGCGCGTGTGCCCAGCCTTGCGCCGAGCAGACCACGTTGCAGCAGGCCATCGCGGCCTACAAGGCCAACGGCAACAAGCCTGTGCAGACGCGATGACGGAACGCTCGTCCCTGCAGCGCGGCTACTTCCTGACCGTGGCCGCCTTCGCCCTGGTGGTGGCCGTGCTAGGCCTGCTATGGCCGCAAGTGCTGCCGCAGGCGCTGCCCTTCCAGTTGCCGCCGCTGCATGCCCGCTTCGTCGGGGCGCTGTATGCGGGCGGTGCGCTGTGCATGCTGCTGGCATCGCGCTCGGCGTCGGCGCTGGAAGTGCGCACCACGCTGGACCTGACGGGCCTGTGGACGGGCACGCTCCTGTTGATGACGGCCCTGCGGTGGGACGACTTCGATCACCGGCACAAAGGCCTCTGGGTCTGGCTCGGAGCCTATGCGGTGTTTCCGCTGGGGCGGCCTGGTTGCGCCGCACCGAGGGGGCCTTGAGGGCGCCGCGCACAAGCCGCATGCAGCCGACCTGGGTGCTGAGGCTGTTGCGCTTGCAGGGCCTGTTGCTGATGGCCCTGGCGGCAGTGCTGTTCGCGCGGCCTGCGTCGGCCGGTGTGGTGTGGCCATGGAAGATCTCGCCTTTCCTGGCGCAGTTGTACGCGTGCCCGCTGTTGGCCCTGGCGCTGGCGAGCCTGCAGCTGGCTCGGCGGCTCAACTGGGCCGAGCTGCGCATCCCTTGCGCCGGCACTGCAGCCTTCGCAGTGCTCGCCCTGCTGGGCAGCGCGCTGCACGCGCCACTCTTCGACCCCACCCGGGCCACCACCGCTGGCTGGGTGCTTGCCCTGGTCATGATGGCCGGCCTCAACACCGGGCTCGAGGCGATGGCTACCGGGCGCGGCCACGCAGCCTCAGCTGCCGTCGCGGCTCGTCGTCGAGGAGCCGTAGCATGAACGGCACGCCCGTCGCATGGCCGCTGCGGGCCTGGCTGTGGGCCGAGGTGTTCTTCGGCCTGGCCACCGCGCTGACGCTGGGCCTGGACCCGGCGCAGGAGCAGCGCCCGTTCGCCTGGCGCATCTCGCCCGACGCAATGGCCGCGCTGCTCGGTGCGTTCTACATCGCGCTGGTGCCGGTGGTGCTGTGGGCCGCCGTGGCCCGCCGCTGGGAAGACGTGCGCGTCATCGTGCTGCCGGCGGCGTGCTTCGCCGCCGTGCAGTTGGGCGTGACGCTTCTGCACTGGGACCGCTTCCTGCACCACGGCCTGGCGTTCCAGCTGTGGGTCGTGAGCTACCTGTTGCCGCCGCCGATCTTCGCGGCGTGCTGGTGGTGGCAGCAACGGCGCGCCGTTGCGCCCACCGCGCCTGCTGACGCGCTCCGGCGCACCGACCGCATCGCGTTGCTACTGCTGGGCGGGCTGCTCAGCACTGAATCGATCGCCGCACTGGTCTGGCCCGCGTGGCTGACGGCGTCGGCGCCGTGGCCCATGACGCCGCTCAACGCCCGCGCTCTGGCCGGCTACTTGTTGTTCACCGGCCTGCTGATGCTGTCGGCAGCCGGCGAGAACAACCGCCGCCGGGTGCGTATCGCCACCCCGTTCCTCATCGGCCTGCTGCCCGCCGTGGCGGTGCAGCTCAGCCGCTTCCCGTCCCAGGTCAACTGGTCCCATCCACGCATCGCCACCGGTGCGCTGCTCTTCGGCGCTGTAGCGCTGCTCGGGCTGCGGCTGGCTGGCCCCAACCCGTCCCAACGATTGGAGTCAACATGAACCTCTCCCGTCCCCGTCGCTTCCGGGCGCAACGCCCAGTGCTGGCCGGCCTGGCCATCGCCGCACTCCTGGCCGCCTGCAGCGGCGGCGGCTACAACGAGCCGCCCGCCCCCGAGCCCGTAGTCACCGCACGTGCGCCGCAGTCCTCCGGCCCAGTGCAGGTGAGCCCCGACGACCGCACGGTGTGGGTCGCCAACCCCGAGACCGGCACGGTGGCCGTGTTGGAGCTGGCCGGCGACAGCCACCGGCGGCTGGCCAGCATTGCCGTGGGCGCCGAGCCGCGCAACCTGGCGCTGTCGCCCGATGGCCGCCGCGCCGTGGTGGCCAATGCCGGCAGCGGCACGCTGTCGGTCATCGACACCGGCAGCTACCAGGTGCTGCGTACCGTGACCGTCGGCACCGAGCCCTACGGCGTGGCCTATACGCCCAACGGCCGCTTGATCTACGTGGCCAACGCGCGCAGCAACACGGTCACCGTGCTCGACGCCGCCACCTATGCCACCGTGAAGACGCTGGACGACGTGGGCGCCGAGCCGCGCGGCCTGGCCATCACCAACGACGGTGATGCCGACGATGCCGACGAGAAGGTATACGTCACGCAATTCCTGGGCGTGGACCGCCCTGGCGTGCTGATCGGCTCGGACGACTACAAGGAAGGCCGCGTGGCGGTGATCGCCACCGCCAACCACACGCTGCTGAAGCAGGCCGTGCTGCCGCCGATGGCCGACACCGGCTTCAAGAGCGACGGCTCGCTGCTCAAGCGCATCGCCGCCACCGAGAAGGTGACCACGGCCGCCTTCCCCAACATGCTGCAGGCCGTGGCCATCAAGGGCGGCCGCGCCTACCTGCCCAACACCTGCGCCAGCCCCGACGCGCCGGTGCGCTTCAACGTCAACATGCAGGCCTGCCTGACGGTGCTGGACACCGGCACCGACGCCGAGGGCCAGGCCGGCGGCAAGCCGCAGTCCATCAACCTGAACAGCGGCGTGCAGTTCGAGGTGGCCGACGAGGCGGTGTTCGAGCGCCGCCTCTTCCACGCCGTGCCGTGGGCCGTGGCCTTCAAGCACAAGAGCGATGTCGGCTACGTGGTGTCGCTGTCGTCCAACGTGGTGGTGAAGGTGCAGCTCGACGCCAACGGCACACCCTCGTTCGGTGCTCCCACGGCCGCCGGCGGGGCTTCCGGCATCGTGCGCGTGCTGGTCGGCCAGGGCCCGCGCGGCATCGCCATCAACGGCGCCGACACACGCGCCTACGTGGCCAACGAGAACTCGCGTGACCTGTCGGTGATCGATCTGGCCACCGACCGTGTCATCGCCACCGTGCCCACGGCCGACCTGCCGGCGCCCGGCAGCGACGACGCGCGCCGCCTCATCGGCAAGGCGGTGTTCGACAGCTCCACTGGCGTGAACCTGCCGGCGCTGTCGTCGCCCGGATTGACCGGCGTCATCGTGGGCAAGCGCCTGTCCAACGAAGGCTGGGGCTCGTGTTATGCCTGCCACGGCTTCGGCAAGACCGATGGCGTGGTGTGGATGTTCAACAGCGGCCCACGCCGCAGCCTGCCGCTGCACGCCAGCTTCAACCCGTTGTCGGCGGCCGACATTAAGGTGCTCAACAGCTCGGGCGTGAACGACGAGGTGCAGGACTTCGAACTCAACATCCGCAATGTCAGTGGCGGACCGGGTCTGATCGTCAAGGCCGATGGTTCGCCGGAGGACGTGGCCACCATCAAGGCCGTGGCCGCCGCACCCGCGCTGGCCAACACCGGCCGCAGCGTGCACCTGGACGCGCTGGCCTTCTACCTGGCCACCGGCAACGCCACACCCAAGAGCCCGCTGGCGGCCGAGAACCCCGGCAGCACACTGGGCCAGAGCATCGCGCGCGGCCGAGCGCTCTTCGGTGTGGCCAACTGCCAGGCGTGCCACGGCGGACCCGGCTGGTCCAGTGCCCGACGCGGTCCCAACCTGCCGCCGCTGGCCGGCGAGATTGATGCCAGCGAAGGCATCGCGCAGCTCTTCGGCGCGCTCACCCCCGTGGGCACCTTCAACCCGACGCGAGCCAACGAGGTGCGGGCGGGCAACCTGCGAGCCCTTGGCATCCTGGGCTACGTGCCTTCCTCGCTGCTGGGGGTGGGTGCGTTGGCGCCGTACCTCCACGACGGCTCGGCCGCCACGCTGGACGACGTTCTGGCCAATCGGCTGCACCGCAGCGCTGGTGGCGGTGGCGACAAGCTGAGCACTGAGGCCGAACGGCGTGACATGGTCAACTTCCTGAAGAGCATCGACGCCAGCACCGCGCCGTTTGCACAGGGCACGCTGCCGCGCTGAGCGAAGGGGCGCAGGGCCCATTGCGCCAGGCGCTGCGGCAGGGGCATCTGTCCCTGTCCTGCGCCCCACCCCTCGATCAGAGTCTCTTCCTGTCGCGCCGCGAACCCGACTCGGCGCGGTTTTCCTACCCCGACCACCCACCGACCCAATCAATGCCATGAAAACTCTGCTGCAAACCCTGCTGGCCCCTCTTGCCCTGGCGATCGCCGGGCCTGCGCTGGCCGCGCCCGTCGTCATGGCCGGCATGCGCCGGCGCCGTGGATCGGCCTCGTCGTGCTCCGCCATCGCCGCGTGACAGGGACACCGGTCCCATGCCGATTCGGTCCTGACTCATCACAGCGCCGTCGCGTGATGCTCTCTGATTCATCCACCCCTTCTTTTCCGAAAGTCCTTCCCATGCCGTTCCGCCTGAAGTCATCGATGCTGGCCCTGGGTGCCAGCGCCCTGTTCCTGTGGTCCGCCTCGGCCCACGCGATGGTGATCAACATCTCCAACAGCCACTTCGTCCAGGCCGCCACCAGCGTGTCCGACGGCGACTTCCGCTTGGTCCGCGCCGCCGATGACGTGCGCGGCGAAGCAGCGGTCACGTCGTCCGGCCTGGGCGGCCTGCTGGGCAACCAGGGTGCGGTCAGTACGGCTTCGGCGACCCAGTCGGTGCTGTACGACGCGCAGGCCGGCGCATTCGGTTCGCTGCAGTCCTCCATCGACCTCGGAGTCGGCGTGACCGGCTTCGCCGAGTCGATCTTCTTCGTTCCCTTCGAGATCCTCAGCGCATCGAGCTTTTCGCTGTCCGTGCTGCGCGATGTGACCGGCAATGCCACGAGCATTCTGAGCGCCATCCTTGAACTGGATCCAGTGGGGGCACCCAATACCACGATCTTCGATCTCGACCTGTTGAACCCGACCACGATCATCTCGGGCCTGCTGGCCCCCGGTACCTACACCTTGAGGATCGAGGCCGAATCCGGCAGAGACGACACGGGCACGAGCGGCAGCAGCCGCCTCGACTTCGACTTCCGCTTCGAAGACGTGAGCGGTGGCAACACGGTTCCCGAGCCCACATCGCTGGCGCTGGTCGCGGCAGCCCTGGGCCTGATGGCTCGCCTGATCCGTCGGCCGCTGCGGATGCGCGCCAGTGGTATGGCGTCGTCAGTGGCATTGGCGTGCTGACGGGAACCACCAAGCTCCGCACCAGTGAAGGCATCGCGCCGCTCTTTGGCGCGCTCACCGACGTCGGCACGTTCAGCGTCACGCAAGCCAGCGAGGCGCGAGCCGGCAAGCTGCCGGTGCTGTGCCGCAAAGGCTACGTGCCGTCGTCGGTGCTGGGCGTGGCGGCCCTGGTGCCCTAACTGCACGACGGCTCGGCCCTGACACCGGGCGCCGTGTTGGCCAACGTGCGCTACCGCAGCGCCGGCAGGGCGGGCGTGGACACGCTGGGCACAGACGTGCAGCGGCGCGATGCCGTCATCTTCCTCTAGGGCAGCGGTGCCAGCGCGGTGCCCTTCCCGCAGGGCAGCCTGTCCCGATGAACCTATTCACACGCACACCCTTCAACAAGATGGCTTTGCTTTCCCACCCCTTCCGATCTTCCTTCCTGGTCGCCGGTGCGGCCGCGCTCATGACGGTGGCCACGTCGGCCGACGCCGGCCGACGCCGGCATCATCTCCGGCCAGCGCTTGATGGAGACACTGACCTCGATTTCGCTCGCCGCCGGCACCTTACGCAACGAGGTGGTCGATGGCGCGCCGTTCGACGAAGCCTTCGAGTCCACCGGAGTGGGTCCAAATGGCGCCGTCTCGTCGGCCAGCGTGTCAGAGTCCACCGTTTTCGACTCACGCGTCGGCTCCTTGGGCACCAGCGACACCCGCATCGACACCAGCGCGGACGTCAGCGGAAGGACCCTCGCCACGCTCGTGGCGAACTTCGACCTGGCCGTGCGCTCGACCTTCACCGTGACGGGGCTGTTCGAGACGCAGGGCAGCGCCGAGGCGCTGGGCGTCTTGCAGTTGTTCCGCATCGGCGGCGACGACCTCTTCCTGTTCTCTCTGGAAGACACGACGGCCTTCGACTTCGCGGGCGTGATGGAGCCCGGCAACTATGGCTTCTTCTTCCGCAACGGCGTTGCCACCGACGACTCGGGCCAAAGCGGCAGTGCGCGCTTTCAGTACGCCCTGCGCTTCACCGAGGACCTCGGCGGCCACACCGTGCCAGAGCCCGGGTCGCTGGCGCTGGCTGGCCTCGCGTTGGCGCTGATCGCGGCCGCCCGGCGATTCAGGTGTTCAGCCGCCCCAGGCCATGCTCGCGTGCGGTGACGATGGCCATCGCGCGCGAGGCCACGCCCAGCCGGTCGAACAGCATCGACACCTGGTTGCGCACCGTCTTCTCCGACAGCCCCAGCGCGGCGGCGATCTGCGCGTTGTCGCGACCCTGGGCCATCAGCTCAAGCAGCTCGCGGCCCCGCGGCGTGAGCGCGGCCAGTGGCCCGGCGGCGGGCGTGGC
>JAFLDH010000027.1 GCA_017302505.1 Burkholderiales bacterium | reverse complement strand
CCAGGCCGGTGAGGAAGCCGCCACGGGCGGGCCGGCGGATCATGCGGCCTCCACGGGGGCGGCCTCGCGGGCCATGGCCTCGGGCGCGCTCACGCCCAGCAGGCCCAGCCCGTTGCGCAGCACCTGCCGTGTGGCGGCCAGCAGCGCCATGCGCGCGCGGGCCAGGTCCGAGTCATCGACCAGGAAGCGCTCGGCCGCGTAGTAGCTGTGGAAGGCCGCCGCCAGGTCACGCAGATAGAACGCCACGTCGTGCGGAGCCAGCTCGGCCGCGGCGCGCGCCAGCATGGTCGGGTAGTCGGCGAGCTTCAGCATCAGCGCCAGTTCGGTAGGCGCGGTCAGGCGCGACAGGTCTGCCCCATCCAGCCCCTGGCTCCACTGCGCCAGCACCGAGCAGATGCGCGCATGCGCGTACTGCACGTAGAACACCGGGTTCTCGTCGTTGGCCTTCAATGCCAGGTCGATGTCGAAAACGAACTCGGTGTCGGCCTTGCGGCTGATCAGGAAGAAGCGCACCGCGTCGCGGCTGGTCCAGTCGATCAGGTCGCGCAACGTCACGTAGCTGCCGGCGCGCTTGGAGATCTTCACCTCCTGGCCGCCGCGCATCACCGTGACCATCTTGTGCAGCAGGTAGTCGGGGAAGCCTTGCGGGACGTCCAGGCGCGCCGCCTGCAGCCCGGCGCGGACCCGCGCGATCGTGCCGTGGTGGTCGCTGCCCTGCACGTTGATGACCTTGTGGAAGCCGCGCTCGAACTTGTTCAGGTGGTAGGCGACGTCGGGCACGAAGTAGGTGTAACCCCCTTCGGACTTGCGCATCACGCGGTCCTTGTCGTCGCCGTAGTCGGTGCTGCGCAGCCACAGCGCGCCGTCCTTCTCGTAGGTGTCGCCGCCTGCGACCAGGCGCTGCACCGCGGCCTCGACGCGGCCGCTGGTGTACAGGCTGGATTCGAGGAAGTAATGGTCGAAGCGCACGCCGAAGGCCTGCAGGTCCAGGTCCTGCTCGCGGCGCAGGTAGGCCACCGCGAACTGGCGGATGTCGTCCAGGTCGTCGACATCGCCGCTGGCGGTGAACGCGCGGTCGTCGGCCTTGACGGTGGCGCGGGCGCGGTAGGCCTCGGCAATGTCGGCGATGTAGTCGCCGTTGTAGGCGGCCTCGGGCCAGCCTTCGTCGCCGGGCTTCAGGCCCTGCAGCCGCGCCCGCGTGGAGGTGGCCAGGTTGCCGATCTGCACGCCGGCGTCGTTGTAATAGAACTCGCGGCTCACCTGCCAGCCCTGCGCCTCGAACAGGTTGCAGAGGCAGTCGCCCAGCGCTGCCTGCCGCGCATGGCCCACGTGCAGCGGGCCGGTGGGGTTGGCCGATACGAACTCGACCAGCACGCGCTCGCCGCGCGCGGCCTGGCGGCCGAAGCAGGCGCCGTCGCGCAGCACCTCGGCCACCACCGCCTGCTTGGCGGCGTCCTTCAGGCGCAGGTTGACGAAGCCGGGGCCGGCGATTTCCAGCGCCTGCACCCAGCGCTGCACGGCCGGCTGGGCGTTCAGCTGCTCGACCAGTTGCTGGGCCAGCTCGCGCGGGTTCTTCTTCAGCGCGCGGGCCAGCGGCATCGCGGCGGTGATGGCCAGGTCGCCATGGGCGGCGACCTTGGGCGATTCGAAGGCACAGGCCACGGCCGCGCCCGGAGCCATCTGCGCGAGCACTGCCTCCAGCGCCTGCAACAGCTCCTGCTTGGCTTGGATCATCCGGCGATTCTACTTTTGGGCCTTGCAACGGCGTGAAACAGTGCCGCTGCCGGGCGTTCTGCGCAGGCACCGGCGGCGGCCTGGCGGCACCATCCGAGGTGGCGCCCCTGCGCCGCCACCCCATGCCCGCCCCGCACCCTGCCGACGCCCGCACCCACCGCCCCGAAGGGCTGCCGGCGCAGATCGGCAAGTACCCGGTGCGCGAGCGTCTCGGTGAAGGTGCCACCAGCGAGGTGTTCCTTGCCTGGGACGAGTTCCACCAGCGCGAAGTGGCAATCAAGCGTGTGCGCGCCGGCCTGGCGGTGGACAGCCCGGAAGGCCACTTCCAGCAGCACTTCTTTGCCGCCGAGGCGGCGCTGGTGGGCCGCCTGCAGCATCCGAACGTGGTGCAGATCCACGACGCGGTGGACGACCCCGAGGGCCCTTATCTGGTGATGGAGTACGTGCGCGGCGTCACGTTGCGGCGCTTCTGCCGCCCGGACGCGCTGCTGCCGCTGGAACAGGTGGTGGAGATCGGCTTCAAGTGCGCGATGGCGCTGGACTATGTGTTCCGCCAGGGCCTGATCCACCGCGACGTGAAGCCGGCCAACATCCTGGCAGTGCTGCAGAACGACCAGGTGGTGGACGTCAAGATCACCGATTTCGGCAGCGTGATGAACCTGCAGTCCGAGCGCACGCAGGTCTTCCGCGTCGGCTCGCTGGCCTACATGCCGCCCGAGCAGCTGGACGGCGACGAGCTGGACGCGCGCGCCGACATCTATGCACTGGCCGGCGTGCTGTACCACCTGATCGCCGGCCGGCCGCCCTTCGACGCGCAGCAGCAGGCGGCGCTGATGCACCAGATCTACCATGCGGAACCGGCGTCGCTCCGGCCCTTGCGCGATGGTGTCCCCGAGCGGCTGGACCGGCTGATCGCCAGGGCGCTGAGCAAGCGGCGCGAGGACCGGCCGGCCACCTGGGAACAGTTTGCGCAGGCGCTTTCGGCGCTGGTGACCGAGGGCGACCTGCCGCGTGGCCCGCTGCAGGGCGTGCTGGATTCCGAACGCTTCAACCTGCTGCGCAAGCTGGAGTTCTTTGCCGGTTTCGGCGACGTGGAACTGTGGGAAGTGGTGCACCGCGCGCAGTGGCAGCGTTGCCCCTTCGGCCATGCGCTGTACCGCGCCGGCGAGGCCGGCAACAGCTTCCACATCATCGCCCAGGGCGTGATCGAGGTCTTCCGCGGCGGCGTTCGTGTGGCGCGGCTGGGGGCGGGCACCTCGGTGGGCGAAATGGCCTATCTGGCGCCCAGCCCCGAGCTGCGCATCCACAGTGCCGACGTGGTGGTGGCCGAGCCTGCGACCACCATCTCCTTCACGCCGCAGCTGCTGGAGCAGCTGAGCCTGGGCACGCGCCGGCTGTTCGATGCGGCCTTCATCCGCGTGCTGGTGCGCCGGCTGCATGCCGCGCACGAGGCGCTGCATCACCCTCGGCGCATTCTCTGAAACGGCCCCGGCGCCTAGGCTTCGTGATTCAATGCGCTCCGGCGCCGGCCTCAGGGTGGCGCCGTACCAAACACACCGAGGAGCCCCGATGAAACTTGCGATGAGCCTCTGCGCGCTGGCGATTGCCGCCTTCGCCACCCCGGCCCTGGCGGCCAATGCCGCCTGCGAGAAGCAGGCCGACGAGAAGAAGCTGGCCGGTGCGGCCCGCACCAGCTTCGTCACCAAGTGCGAGAAGGATGCCGGCGGTGCCGGCGGCGCGGCCTGCGAGAAGATGGCTGACGAGAAGAAGCTGGCCGGTGCGGCCCGCACCAGCTTCGTCACCAAGTGCGAGAAGGACGGCGGCAAGGGTGCCTCCGCCGCCGCGGCCTGCGACAAGCAGGCCGACGACAAGAAACTGGCCGGCGCGGCGCGCACCAGCTTCACCAAGAAGTGCGTGGCCGACGCGGGCGGTTGACCTCAATCAGCGGGCGGCCCTGCCTTGCCAGTAGGCCGGGTCGCCGTAGTGGTGCTTGAGGAAATCGATCCATAGGCGCACCCGCAGCGGCAGGTGCTTGCGCTGCGGGAAGACGGCGTAGATGCCGTTCGGCGGCGCGGCAAAGTCGTCCAGCACGCTGACCAGCCGGCCCTCGGCGATCTCGCGTTCGACTTCCCAGGTGCTGCGCCAGGCGATGCCCAGGCCCTGCAGGCACCAATCGTGCAGCACACCGCCGTCGCTGCAGTCCAGCCGGCCACCAGGGCGCAGATGCACGATCTGCCCGTCGACCGCAAAGGCCCAGCCGCGGGTCTGGCTGGCATCCGACGACAGCATCAGGCATTCGTGCCGCGTCAGGTCGGCCGGCTGCGTCGGCGTGCCGGCGCGCTTCAGGTAGTCCGGCGTGGCCACGCACAGGCGGCGGTTGTCGGCCAGCCGCACGCTGACCAGGCTGGAATCGGGCAGGTCGCCCACCCGCACGGCGCAATCCACACCTTCGTTGATGATGTCCACCACCCGGTCGCTGAGATTCAGCGACAGGCTCACCTCGGGATGCATGCGGGCGAAATCGGGTACCAGCGGGGCCACGTGACGGCGTCCGAAGCCGGCGGGCGCGGTGATGCGCAGGTGCCCGCTCGCCTTCACACCGCCGGCGCTGACACTGGCTTCAGCATTGGCAATATCCGCTAGCAAGCGCTGACAATCTTCGAGAAAGGCGCTGCCTTCGTGGGTCAAGGTGATGCGCCGCGTGGTGCGCACCAGCAGCTTCACACCCAGGCGCTCCTCCAGCGCGTCGATGCGCCGGCCGATCACCGCCGGGGCCACGCCTTCGGCGTTGGCGGCGGCCGTCAGGCTGCCCTTCAGGGCCACCGATACGAACGATTCGATTTGCTTTAGTCTCGCCATGGGGGGAGATTAGCGCCGGAGAAATCACAAATCAACCGGCGAGCCGGATCGTCATTCCGCCGGGAAGCCGAGATGGTTCGACGGAAACCCGAGGAATTGGATCATGGAAAGTCATTGATCCAAGACCCCAGACGTAGGCAATGCCGGGCCGGCTTCGGCATAGATTTCCGGCCCATGCAGCCTGCTGCCCTGCCGCCCCGACACCGCCCGTTGCCTTGGCCGCGTGCGGTGCTGTTCGACGCCTTCGGCACGCTGTTCGATGTCTACAGCGTGGCGCTGCTGGCCGAGCAGCTGTTTCCCGGCCATGGCGAGCGGCTGGCCGTGCTGTGGCGCGACAAGCAGATCGAATACACCCGCCTGGTGTCGATGAGCAGTCCGCAGGGCGAGCACTACCGGCCGTTCTGGGAGCTGACGCGCGCCGGCCTGCGCCATGCCGCAGCCCGGCTGGGCCTGGCGATGGACGCCGCCGCCGAAGAGCGGCTGATGAACCAGTACCACCACTTGAGCAGCTTCCCCGAGAACAAGCCAGTGCTGCAGGCGCTGAAGGCGCGCGGCATCCCCGCAGGCATCCTGAGCAACGGCGATCCGCCGATGCTGGCGGTGGCAGTCAAGAGCGCCGGCCTCGACGGCCTGCTCGACCCGCTGCTCAGCGTGCACGAGACGCGCCGCTACAAGACCGACCCGGCGGCCTACGCCATCGGCCCGGCGGCGCTGAAGCTGCCGGCGCGCGAGATCCTGTTCGTGTCCAGCAATGCCTGGGACGCCATTGGCGCCACCTGGTTCGGCTACACCACGCTGTGGGTCAACCGCAGCGGCGCGCCGCCCGAGCCGCTGGGCACCGAACCCACCCGTGTGGCCAGCAGCCTGCGCGCGGTGCTCGACTTCTTTCCCTCTTCCGCAACCCAACTTCCAACGACATGACCGACCGCATCCAAGTGCATGGCCTGCAGGTGGCCGCCGAACTGCACCGCTTCATCGAGGAGAAGGTCCTGCCCGGCACGGGCGTGGATCCGGCCGCCTTCTGGCAAGGCTTCGACCGCATCGTGCACGACCTGGCGCCGAAGAACGCGGCGTTGCTGGCCGAGCGCGACCGGCTGCAGGCCGAACTCGACGCCTGGCACAAGGCCCACCCAGGCCCGATCCGCAGCATGGCCAAGTACCGCAAGTTCCTGCAGCAGATCGGCTACCTGGTGCCGGTGCCCGACAAGGTGCGGGTCACCACCAAGAATGTCGATGCCGAGCTGGCGCTGCAGGCCGGCCCGCAGCTGGTGGTGCCGATCACCAACGCGCGCTACGCGCTGAACGCCGCCAACGCCCGCTGGGGCTCGCTGTACGACGCGCTGTACGGCACCGACGTGCTCAGCGAGGCCGACGGCTGCGAGAAGGGCAGCGGCTACAACCCGAAGCGCGGGGCCAAGGTCATCGAGTACGCACGTCACGTGCTCGACCGCTGCGCGCCGCTAACGAAAGGCTCCCATCTGGATTCCACGGCCTACCGGGTGGTGGACAACAACCTGGCGGTGACGCTGAAGGACGGCCGCACGGTCGGGCTGAAGAACCCGGCGCAGTTCGTCGGCTTCCAGGGCGAGATGGACGCGCCCAGCGGCGTGCTGCTGTCGCACCACGGCCTGCACATGGACATCCGCGTCGACCGCGCGCACCCGATCGGCCGCGACGACCCGGCCGGCGTCAGCGACCTGGTGCTCGAATCGGCGCTGTCCACCATCATGGACCTGGAGGACTCGGTGGCCGTGGTGGATGCCGCCGACAAGGTGCAGGCCTACGGCAACTGGCTGGGCATCCTGTGCGGCACGCTGACCGAGGAGGTGTCCAAGGGCGGCAAGCGCTTCACCCGCGGCCTGAACCCCGACCGCCAGTACACCGGCCCGCGCGGCGAAGACGTGGCGCTGCACGGCCGCTCGCTGCTGTTCGTGCGCAACGTCGGCCATCTGATGAACAACCCGGCCATCCTCTGGGGTGACGGCCAGGAGATTCCCGAGGGCATCCTGGACGCGGTGGTCACCACCACCATCGCGCTGCACGACCTGCAGCGCCATGGTGCCAACGGCATCTGCAACTCGCGCCACGGCTCGGTCTACATCGTCAAGCCGAAGATGCACGGCCCGGCCGAGGTGGCCTTCGCCAGCGAGCTTTTCGGCCGCGTCGAGGCGCTGCTGGGCCTGCCGAAGGCGACGGTCAAGCTGGGCATCATGGACGAGGAGCGCCGCACCAGCGTCAACCTGAAGGCCTGCATCGCCGCCGCGGCCGACCGCGTGGCCTTCATCAACACCGGCTTCCTGGACCGCACCGGCGACGAGATGCATACCGCCATGCATGCTGGCGCGATGATCCGCAAGGGCGACATGAAGGCCAGCGCCTGGATCCAGGCCTACGAGCGCAGCAACGTGCTGGTGGGGCTGGAATGCGGCCTGCGCGGCAAGGCGCAGATCGGCAAGGGCATGTGGGCGATGCCCGACCTGATGGGCGCGATGCTCAAGGCCAAGATCGTGCACCCGCAGGCCGGCGCCAATACCGCCTGGGTGCCCAGCCCCACCGCCGCCACGCTGCATGCGCTGCACTACCACCAGGTGGATGTGTTCAAGGTGCAGCGCCAGCTGGAGAAGACCGACGTCGACGCCGAGCGCGACCAGCTGCTCGACCATCTGCTGACGGTGCCGGTGGCAAAGAAGCCCAACTGGAGCGACGCCGAGAAGCAGCAGGAGCTGGACAACAACTGCCAGGGCATCCTGGGCTACGTGGTGCGCTGGGTGGACCAGGGTGTCGGCTGCTCGAAGGTGCCCGACATCCACGACGTGGGCCTGATGGAAGACCGGGCCACGCTGCGCATCAGCAGCCAGCACATCGCCAACTGGCTGCTGCACGGCGTGGTCACCAAGGCACAGGTCAAGGCCACGCTCAAGCGCATGGCCAAGGTGGTGGACAAGCAGAATGCCGGCGACCCGCTGTACCAGAACATGGCCGGCCGCTTCGACGCCTCGGCGGCCTTCCAGGCCGCCAGCGACCTGGTCTTCAAGGGCCTGGAGCAGCCCAGCGGCTATACCGAGCCGCTGCTGCACGCCTGGCGGCTGAAGGTCAAGGCCGGCGCGGCCGGCTGATCGCTGTCAACTACCCCTCGAAAACTAGGGGGACAGGGACTTCACTCCCCGTGACCAAGGGGGTGCCGCGACGCCGTGGCGCCCCCTGCGCATGCCATAGTGCCCGGCAAGGGTGGCAAGCGCTGGATGGACACGCGGACGAAGGACGAATCGGAACGCGCGCCTCGGGGGCGAGGTCGTGGTGTCAATGCCGCCTCCGGGCTGTTCCAGCGGCTGTTGAAGCGCGCCCTGGGCACGCTGCGCCCGTCGATCGCCACGCCGGACAAGCTCAGCTTCGAGGCCTTCGAGCCTCGTGTGCTGCTGTCCGGCGACCCGTCCATTCCGCGCATCGATGGCAGCCTGGATGCGCCAGGTGAGACAGACCGCTACAGCTTCACCCTGCCCAGCGATCTGCGGGTTGTCTTCGACTCGCTCACCAGCAACGGCAACATGCGCTGGTCGCTCGACGGCCCGCGCGGCAACGTCGTCAGCGACCGGCCGCTGTCGCAATCCGATTCGGCCGACCGCGGCGGCGACGTGGCCTACGAATTGCCCGCCGGCGAGTACATGCTCACTGTCGACGGAGTGGGCGACACCACGGGTGCCTACGGCTTCCGCCTGATCGACCTGAACCAGGCACAGGAGATCCAGGTCGGCACCCAGGTCAGCGGCGAGCTGTCCCCGGCGGCCGAGACCGATGCCTTCAAGTTCAGCGGCGTGGCCGGCCAGCGCTTCTTCATCGACCGGCTGGACCACAGCAACGACGTCTACTGGCGGCTGATCGATCCCTTCGGCCGCACCGTCAGCGGGCCCGCCTGGATGGGCTCCGACCTGGGCGAGCTGACGCTGGGCGTCGACGGCAGCTACACGCTGCTGGTCGAGGGCCGCGCGTCGGCCGGCGGCACGGCGGCCTACCGCTTCAGCGTGACGCTGGTCGACGACCCGGCCACACAGGCCATGGCGGTGGGCGAGGTGGTTGCCGGCAGCATCAACACTGCCGGCGCCCGCCAGACCTACACCTTCACGCTGGACGGTGCGCGCCGCCTGCTGTTCGATGCGCTCACCAACAACAGCCGGCTGTCCTGGTCGCTGGCCCGTGGCGACGGCAGCGTCGTCGCCAGCCGGGCCTTCACGCAGAGCGATTCCTGGGAAGTGGCCAACAACCCGGCGCTGTTCCTGGGTGCCGGCGACTACCGGCTGACCATCGACGGCGAAGGTGACGCCACCGGGGTCTACCGGCTGCGCCTGCTCGACATGGCTGCAACCACGCCGTTCACGCCGGGCAGCGACGTCAGCGGCCAGTTCGGCCAGGTGGGTGTGTCGGTGGGCGCGCCACGGGTGGATGGCGGCGCGCCGGTGGCGCCGGCCGCCGGCCAGACCAACCGCTCGGTGCGCGTGGACGCTGGCAGCGCCGAGCTGTGGGTGGCCGACGCTGCCAGCCTGCAGGTCGACCTGGGTCTGACGATCGAGGCCTGGATCCGGCCCACCGGACCGGGCAGCGATGCCGTCTATGGCGGCATCATCGTCAACAAGGAGGGCGAGTACGAGCTGGCCCGCCTGGCCGATGGCCGCATCGCCTGGGCCATCGCCAATGCTGCGCCCGGCTGGGACTGGGTCGAGACCGACTACGTGGCCGCGCTCGACACCTGGACGCACGTGGCCTTCGTGTACGACGGCGCGGTCGGCCGGGTCTACGCCAACGGCGAACTGGTGCACGAGGCTGCGGCCACGGGCGCCATCGGCGACACCGCCAGCGGCCAGAACCGCCTGCAGATCGGCAGCCGGCAGGTTGGCGGCCAGCGCTTCGAAGGCCAGATCGACGAGGTGCGCGTCTGGTCGGTCGCGCGCAGCGCGGACGAGATCGACGCCGCCTTCGACCAGACCGTGGCCGCCGACGCGCCGGGGCTGGCCGGCTACTGGCGCTTCGACGAGGCCACCGGCACACTGCTCGACGACAGCTCGGCTGCCAACAACGACGGTACCCTGGCAGGCGCGTTCCCCACCGAGACGCAGCTCTTCGGCTTCGACGCCGTGGCCGGCCAGCGTTTCTTCTTCGATTCGCTGCAACTGGCCGGTGACAACTTTTCGGTGCGCCTGTTCGATCCGGCCGGCCAGGTGGTCTGGGGGCCGCAGTGGTTCAGCGACGACCGCGACGTCTTCACCGTGCCGCGCGATGGCCGCTACGTGCTGGCGCTGGAAGGGCGCATCGGCCATCAGACACCCGCCAACTGGCGCTTCAACTTGCAACCGGTGCAGGACCGCAGCGACGCGCTGGCACTGGGCACACGCGTCGACGCCAGCTTCGAGCACCCGGGCCAGAAGCGGCACTACACCTTCACCCTCGATGCGCCGACGAAGCTGGTCTTCGATGCACTGAACTACCGGACCGACATGGCCTGGAGCCTGCTCGGCCCGGGCGGCGTGGCACTGGTGGCCGGGCGGCGCTTCGGCGCCTCGGATTCATCCCAGCTGGGCGGTAGCACTGCGCTGCAGCTGGCGGCGGGTGACTACACGCTCAGCTTCGATGCCGACGGCGCTGCGCTCGGCACCTTCGCCTTCCAGCTGCTCAATCTTGCCCAGGCCGAGGCACTGGCCTATGGCGCCGATCTGGCAGCCGTGCTCGACCCGGGCAACCTGACGCGCATCTACCGCGTCGATGCCACCGCCGGTGACCGCGTGCTCTTCGATCTGGCGTCGATGAGCGGCGGCAATGCCCACTGGCGGCTGATCGACCCGACCGGCAAGCTGGTGTTCGGTCCCGACTTGATGAACGCCGACCGCGGGCCAGTGACGCTGCTGCTGGACGGGCCCTACAGCTTGCTGGTCGAAGGCCAGCCCTGGGAAGCGGCGCCCGTCAGCGTGGCCTTCAAGCTGGTGCTCGACGGCAACGATGGCGTGCCGGCGCTGGAAGGCACCGCCATCGACATCGGCACCCGGGTCGACGGCACGATCAGCGCCGCCGGCGAAACCGATGACTACCTGTTCACGCTCGACGGCCCGACCCGCATCGTGTTCGATGCGCTGGCGCCAGGCAACGTGCGTCGTTTCCAGTTCAGCATCGAAGGGCCGCGTGGCACCGAGTTGGGCGCGCGCTGGTTCTACGACTCCGAGTCCTTCGAGCTGGGCGCCGATCCGGCCATCGACCTGCCGCTGGCCGGCACCTACCGGGTGCGGGTCACTGCCCCATCGTCCGGCACGGGCGACTACGCGTTCCGGCTGCTGGACCTGAGCGCTTCGGCCATTGCGCTGACACCGGGCACGCCGGTCGACGGTGCGCTGAACCCGGCCAACGAGACCGACATCTACCGCTTCCAGGCCACCGCCGGACAGCGGCTTTACTTCGACATGCGTGCGCTGGCGCCGAACAACGGCGACTGGGCCAGCTGGCGGCTGTACGACCCATCGGGCCGCACGCTGTTCGGCCCGACCGGCTTCTATGTCGACAACGACATCGCCACGCTGACCATGCCGGTCACCGGCAGCTACACGCTGCTCGTCGAAGGCCGTATCTGGACAGTGACCAGTGGCGTGCCGCGCTTCGACTACAGCTTCAACGTGCAGCCGGTGTCCGACCGCCAGCAGCCAGTGCAGGTGGGTGAACGGGTCGACGGCAGCATCCAGCATGCGGGCCAGGCGGTGGAGCACCAGTTCACGCTGGACGAAGCGCGTCGCCTGTTGCTGGATGTGCTGGCGCCCAGCAGCACCACGCCCGAGCTGCGCTGGAGCCTGACCGGCCCCGACGGCACGCTGGTCAGTGGCCGCCGCTGGTACGACAGCGAATCCTACGAGCTCGGCGGCACGAGCCCGGTGCTGGACCTGGCGGCCGGGACCTACACCTTGCGCGTGAATGGCCAGGGCGGCGCCACCGGCGACTTTGCCTTCCGCCTGCTCGACCTGGCCGATGCCGAACCCTTTGCCCTGGATGCGCAGGTCGACGGCACGCTGGACGCATCGAACAGCACCCGCCTCTACGCCTTCGAGGCCACGGCCGGCGACCGCCTGTTCTTCGACATGCGCGGCCTGGCGCCGAACAACGGCAACTGGGTCAGCTGGCGCATGATCGATCCGTCGGGCCGGCAGGTGTCCGGCCCGCACGGCTTCCACGTCAACAACGACATCGAAGGCCTGGTGGCCGCCCGCAGTGGCACCTACACGCTGGTCATCGAAGGCCGGGTTTGGACCGTGGCCAACAACGTGCCGCGCTTCGACTACGGCTTCGCGCTGAACCGCGTCAACGACCTGGCAGCGACGCTGCAGCTCGGCGCCACCACCACCGGCAGCATCGGCGTGGCCGGGCAGCGCATCACCTATGGCTTCAGTCTGGCGCAGGCCAGCCAGCTGCTGTTCGACGCGCTGGCGCCGGTCAACAACAACCCCGATTTCCGCTGGACGCTGCGCGGCCCGCGCGGGGTGGAGGTCGACGGCCGGCAGCTCTACAGCTCCGAGTCCTACGAGCTCGGCGGCACCAGCCCGCTGCTGAACCTGATCGCCGGCGACTACACGCTGGTCATCGACCCGGTGGGTGACCAGACCGGCAGCTTCGCCTTCCGGCTGATCGACCTGGCACAGGCCACCACGGTGCAGGTGAACGAACCGGTCGCGGCCACGCTGGACCCGGTCAACCAGACCGATGTCTACCGATTCAGCGGCAGCAAGGACAAGCTGTACTACGTCGACCGCCAGCAGCTCAGCGCCGGTGGCGCCGACTGGTACACCTGGCGCCTGTTCGATGAGTTCGGCCGCCAGCTGATCGGCCCCAGCAACCTGAACGACATCGACCTGTTCACGCTGCCGCGCGACGGCAGCTACACGCTGCTGGTCGAAGGCCGCATCTGGACGCCGCAGAACACCGGCCCGGTGGCCTACAGCTTCAAGCTGCTGGAGATCACCGACGACGTGGTCGACATCATGCCTGGCCAGGCCTATGGGCTCGAGCGCCTGCCCAGCCCTGGCGTGATCGACGGCGCGCTGCGCCTGGACTCGCTGCGCCAGGTGCAGGTGCCGCACAGCGACGACACCGCGCAGACCGGCTCCACGACCATCGAGTTCTGGTTCAAGGCCGACAGCTTCTACACCACCTGGCAGCCGCTGGTCTACAAGGGCAACGGCAACGGCAGTCAGCGCAGCTACAGCCTGTGGCTGAACAGCGCGGGCTACCTGCACCTGTCCAGCGGCAACAACTACAACGAGACGATCAACACCGCCAACGGCTCGATCGTCGCCGGCAACTGGGTCCACGTCAGCGCGGTCATCGACCGTGCCAACAACGTCCAGAAGATCTATCTCGACGGGGTGGAAGCGGCCAGCGGCGCGCTGCGCGCCAACAGCGCCGGCTTCGCCACCACCAACCCGCTGCTGCTGGGCAGCAGCGCGGAAGGCAACCCGCCGCTGGTCGGCGCGATCGACGATTTCCGGCTGTGGGGCCGTGCGCTGACGGCCGAGGAGATCGCCGAAGCCAGCCATCGCAACGCTGCGCTGCAGGGCGATGAAGACGGCCTGGTGGTCTACCTGCCGATGGACGGCGGCGGCAGCGCCCTGGCCGATGCCACCGGCCGCGGCAACGACGGCAGCGCCGTGCATGCGTGGCAGGGCACGCCGGCCGTGGTGGCCGGCGAGATCACGTTCGGCCAGAAGGACGTCTACCGCTTCACGCTCGATGCCACGAAGCGCATCTACTTCGATTCGCTCACCGACAACAGCCGGCTCAACTGGACGCTGAGCGGCCCGCGCGGCACGCTGGTGTCGGCGCGCACGCTGCAGACCAGCGATTCGGAGAATGGCCTGTTCCTGTTCGACCTGCCCGCGGGCGACTACACGCTGGTCGTCGACGGTCAGGGTGATGCCACCGGCGCCTACGGTTTCCGCCTGCTCGATCTGGCGGAGGCGCTGCCGCTGGTGCTGGACAGCACCGTGCAGGGCACGTTGCAGCCGGCCAACCAGACGCAGGCCTACCGCTTCGACGCAGTGGCCGGCGAGCGCATGTATTTCGACGTCACCGCCACCAGCGGTGGCGTGCCGTTCTGGCGGTTGATCGACCCCTTCGGCCGCACGGTCTGGGGGCCGAACTACATGCCGTCCGACGACGTGCGCACCCAGACGCTGGCGTTCAGCGGCACCTACACGCTGCTGGTCGAAGGCCGGCGCGATGCCGGCAACGGCGCCTCCAGCTACGGGCTGCGGGTGCAGCGCATCGTCGACCGAACGGTACCCATTGCCGTGGGCCAGAGCCACGATGGCCTGCCGGCGCTGGGGCCCGGCCAGATCGGGCAGGCGCTTCAGTTCAATGGCCTGCAGGGCCTGGAACTGGCCGACGACGAGACGCTGGACGTCAGCCGCAGCCTGACCATCGAAGCCTGGGTCAAGGTCGACGCCTACGACAACACCTGGACGCCGATCTTCTACAAGGGCGATTCGCCCGACGGCAACCAGCGCGCCTACAGCGTCTGGCTGCAGAACAACGGCAGTGTCTGGTTCGGCGTGCGCGATGCCAGCGGCCAGCAGGCCATCCAGACTGCCGGCGGCCTGGTACCCGCCGGCGAATGGCACCACATCGCGGTGGTGATGGACCGCGACGGCGGCAACCTGCGCGTGCTGGTCGACGGCGAGCAGCGCGCCAGCGGCGGCGTGCGCAGCAACCAGAACAACATCGCCACCACCGCACCGCTGCGCATTGGCGTCAACACCGAGCACAACAACAGCTACAGCAACTTCCGTGGTGCGCTGGACGACATCCGGGTGTGGAACGTGGCGCGCAGCAACGAAGACATCGCGGCCGGTCGGGCGACGGCGCTCAGCGGCATCCCGTCCGGCTTGATCGCCTATCTGCCGGCCGACGCGCTGGTCGCCGGCACGCTGGCCGATGCCAGTGGCAACGGCCGCGCGGCCCGTTTTGGCAATGTGCTCGCGCCCATGGTGCAGGACCGCATCGAGCACGTGGGCCAGCGCGTCAACTTCAGCTTCACGCTGAGCGAGGCCACGCGGCTGTATGTCGACACGCTGACCGAAAGCTCGGCGCTGTTGTGGAGCCTGAGCGGCCCGCGCGGCCTGCTGGTCGGCGACCGCCGCTTCGACCAGAGCGATTCCGAAAACGGCCTGTCGCTGCTGGACCTGCCCGCCGGCGACTACCTGTTCACCGTGCGGGCCAGCAACGACACCACCGGCAATTTCGCCTTCCGGTTGCTGGACCTGGCCGAAGCCCAATCCCTGACGCCGGGCGACGTGGTCACGGGCCAACTGACGCCCGGCGTCGAGACCGACCTGTGGGCCTTCGACGCGGTGGCCGGCCAGAGCTTCCAGTTCGACGTGCGCGATGCCAGCGGTGGCTATCCGTTCTGGCGGCTGATCGATCCCTTCGGTGCCACGGTCTTCGGCCCGAACTACATGCCGAACGACGATGTCGCTGTGCGCACGCTGGCGGCTACCGGGCGCTACACGCTGCTGGTCGAGGGCCGGCGCAATGCCGGCGGCGACAGCAGCTACTCGCTCGCCGTGCAACCGGTGGTGGTGAACAGCGCCGCGCTGACACTGGGCGCCGCGGTGGCCGGCAACATCGCCACGGTCGGGGGCACCGACCGCTACAGCTTCAGCCTGAGCGAGGCGCGCACGCTGGTCTTCGACTCGCGACTCAACAGCACCACCTTCAAGTGGTGGCTGCGCGGCCCCACGGGTGACATCGTCAGCGGGCGCAACTTCGCCGACAGCGATTCGGCCGATTTCAACGCCAACCCGCTGCTCGCGCTGGGCCCGGGCGACTACACACTGACCGTCGACCCGGACCGCGATGCCACCGGCGCCTATGGCTTCCGCCTGGTGGACCTGGCCGCGGCCGGAGATGTGCCCACCATTGCGCTGGACAGCGAGGTGGCCGGCACGCTGGACCCCGGCAGCAGCACGCACTTCTTCGCCTTCGACGCCAACGCACGCGAGCAGCTGCGGCTGGACCTGATCAGCGAAAGTCGCAACTCGGCTTACTGGCGGCTGATCGGCCCGGACGGCAAGGTGCTCTTCGGCCCGGCCGTCACCGACGACCGCGTGGTCACCATACCGGTCAGCGGCCGCTATGTGCTGCTGCTGGAGGGCCGCGTGTCCGAAGGCACGGCGGTGGACTACCGCTTCGCCGTGCAGCGCACCGCGCAGGCCAACCCATCCGGCCACACCACGCAGGACTTCGATGCCGATGGCCTGCCCTATGCGTTGGCCAGCTTCAGCAATGCGGCGCCAGCGCTGGTCGATGGCGGCAACGGTGGCAACGTGCTGCGGCTGCTGCCGGGCAGTGTCACCGGCACCAACACGGTGGGCTTCGTCAACACCGCGCCGGGCGTGCAGCCGGGGCAGGTGCAGGTCAGCTTCGACCTGCGCATCACCAAGGTCAGCAACCAGGGCGACGGCATCGGCTTCGCCTGGCTGGATGCGCTGACCTGGGGCGACAGCGGCCCGGCGCCGCAGTTCGGCGAGGAGCCGAACCTGGCACGCAGCTTCGGCGTCGGCTTCGACCCGGTGAACAACAGCGAGCGCAACGACAACCATGTGTCGCTGCACTTCGACGGCGCCAAGCTGGCCGAGTTCGATGTGCCTGGCTTCCGCCTCGACGCCGGCGCGTGGCAGCGGGCGCGCATCGTCATGGCCGCGGCCGACGGCGGCAGCAACGTGTCGGTCTACCTGCGGCCCGAAGGTGGCGACGAGATCGCCATCGTCGAGAACTACTTCGTCTCGGGCCTGCGCCTGGCCGAAGGCCGCGCCGCCTTCGGCGCGCGCAACGGCGGCTGGCGTGCCGACAACGATCTGGACAACATCGCGGTCACGGTGACGCCGGGCACGCTGGCGGCGCTGCCGGCCATCACGCTGGGCGAGGTGCTGCAGACCACGCTGGGTTCGTCCAGCGAACGCGACCTGTTCACGCTGACGCTGGACCAGGCCAAGCGGCTTTACTTCGACACGCTGACGGTCAACGTCAATGGCGGCGACAGCTTCTGGCTGCGCTGGTCGCTGTACGGTCCTGACGGCCGGCCGGTGGTGCTGGACAAGCCCTTCCGTGAGAGCGATTCCAGCGACGGCACCAGCATCCTCGACCTGGCGGCCGGCACCTACACCTTCGAGGTGCGCGCGGCCAACAACATTGCCGGCGCCTACCGATTTCGCTGGCTGGACCTGGGTGCGGCCACCGAGCTGACGCTGGATCAGGCCGTGACGGGCCAGTTCGACCCGGCGAACGAGACCGATGCCTACCGCTTCAACGGCACGGCCGGCGACAAGCTGTACTTCGACATCACCCAGCGCAGCGGCAGCGACGCGCGCTGGCGGCTGCTGGGGCCGGACGGCAGCACGGTCTTCGGCCCGGCCGACTTCAACAGCACCACCAGCGACGTCGCGCTGACGCTGGCCCAGACCGGCCGCTACACGCTGCTGGTGGAAGCGCGCTACTACCGCAGCGACACCGGCAGCTACGGCTTCATGGTGCGCCGTGTGCAGGATCCGCCCGCGGCCGACATCGCGCTGGGCGACACGGTCAGCGCCACCATGGCGCGCGGCCAGACCCATGTCTATCGCTTCAGCCTGGACGAAGACACGCGCGCGGTCTTCGACAGCCTGACGGTCGACGTGGCCGGCGGCGACAGCTTCTACCTGCGCTGGGCGTTGAGCGGCCCGCGCGGCACCGTCACCTCCGACCGGCCGTTCCGCCAGAGCGATTCGGCCGACGGCGTGTCGATCATGGACCTGGCGGCGGGCGACTACACGCTTACCGTCACAACCGCCTCCGAGCTGGCTGGCGACTACCGCTTCCGCCTGCTGGATCTGGACGCCGGCGCGGTGGTGGCGCTGGGCGATCTGGTCAGCGGGAGCTTCGATCCGGCCAACGAAAGCGATGTCTACACCTTCGACGCGGCCGGCGGCGAACGCGTGTTCTTCGACGTGGTCTCACGCAGTGGCAGCGACGCGCGCTGGACGGTGCTGGATCCCTTCGGCCGGGCGCTGTTCTCGCAGCGCGATTTCAACAGCTCCGGCGGCGATTTCGGCCCGACCGTGCTGCCCTATGCCGGGCGCTACACCGTGCTGGTGGAGGCGCGCTACTACCGCGGCGACACGGGCAGCTATGCCTTCCGCGTTCAGCCGGTCCAGGACGAGGCGCTGGAGATGCAGCTGGACGTGGTCCAGAACCAGTCCATCGCCCATGCCGGCCAGCGCGACGTCTACAGCTTCACGCTCACCGAAACCAAGCGGGTCTACTTCGACGCGCTGGCCACCAGCACCAGCACCGACAACTACTACCTGCGCTGGAGCCTGTCCGGCCCGCGCGGGCTGGAAGTCAACGACCAGCCCTGGCGCACCTCCGATTCGGCCGACGGCAGCTCGATCCTGCTGCTGGGCCCCGGCAGCTACACGCTGACGGTGCGCAATCCGCAGGACACCACCACCGGCGCCGACATCACTGGCGACTACGGCTTCCGCCTGCTCGACCTGAGCAATGCCACGCCGCTGACCACCGGCACGCCGATCAGTGGCGTGCTGAACCCCGCCAGCCAGACCGACGCCTACCGCTTCGACGCGTTAGCCGGTGACCGCTTCTTCTTCGACCGCCGCACGCAGAGCGGCGGCGACACCTACTGGCGGCTGCTCGACCCCTGGGGCCGCACCTTGTGGGGGCCCAGCGGCTTCGGCGGCGATGTAGACGTCACCACGCTGCCCTATGAAGGCACCTACACGCTGCTGATCGAAGGCCGCTACTACGTGGGCGGCACCGCCAGCTACGAGTTCAACGTCTCGCCCTCGCCGCTGCAGGCGCCGGTGGTCATCGACCTGGTGGCGCAGCCGGGGCCGAACCTGGTGCTGCAGTCGCTGACGGTCGAGCCGGTGGGCGACAGCCTGCGTGCCGGCGGCCAGGTGCTGGTGCGCTGGCAGGTCGGCAATGCCGGCAATCAGCCGGCCGCGGCCGAATGGGTGGACCGCCTGCTGGTGCGCAACCTGGACCGTGGCAACGAGCTGATCGGCAACGTGCTGATCGAAGGCGACGAAGCCGCCTTCACCCCGCTGCTGCCAGGTGAAAGCCGCGTGCGCCAGGTGCTGGTCACGCTGGCCGGCGGCGCGCGCGGCGCCGGCAACCTGCGCTTCGAGCTGACCACCGATGTCTCCAACACCGTGGTCGAGACCGGCGCCGGCGAGCTGGACAACACCCGCGTTGCCACTGCGCTGTCCGAGCTGTCGCCGTACCCGGACCTGCAGGTCGACAGCGTGGCGGTGGAGCCGGCCAGCGGCTGGGTGCCCGGTGACACCGTGACGCTGCGCTGGCGCGTGCTGAACAGCGGCGATTCGCCGGCCACCGGGGCCTTTGCCGACGCGGTGGTGGTGCGCAATGCCGACACCGGCGTGACGCTGCTGAACACCTCGCTGGCCTACGACCCGGCGGTGGACGGCGCCATCGCCAGTGGCGAGTTCCGCCAGCGCAGCCTGAGCTTCACCTGGCCGGCCGGCGTGGCCGGTGCCGGGCGGATTGAATTCCGCATCACCACCGACATCGACGGCAGCGTCTTCGAGAGCAACCCGACCGACACCGCCGAGGCCAACAACAGCAGCCTGGCCACGCTGGTCTCGGCGCCCGACCTGCGGGCGCAGAACTTGCGCGTCGAGCCCGGCTCGCTGAGCGCCGGCGGTGCGCTGACACTGCGCTGGGACGACATCAACGCCGGCCTGTCACCCACGCTGGCCGGTTGGAACGACCGGGTGCGGGTGATCAACGTCGACACCGGCGAGACGCTGCTCGACACCGTGCTGGCCTACAACCCGGCGCTGCCCGGCAACGCGCCGCTGGCGGTGGGCGCCACGCTGACGCGCAGCACCAGCCTGCAGCTGCCCGAGGGCCTGCGCGGCACCGGCCGTATCCGCTTCGAGGTCACGGCCGACCAGAACACCAGCGGCCAGGGCGCCCTGATCGAATACGACGCCGCCGGGGTGCGTGCCGAGAACAACAACGGCGCCAGCATCGAGGCCGTGGCCGACGCCCGGCCCTATGCCAACCTGGTCGTGGCGGCCTTCAGCGCGCCGCTCACCGGCCGTGGCGGCTCGACCATCGACTTGAGCTGGACGGTGCGCAACGACGGCGGCGCGGCGGCCGAAGGCGGCTGGGTCGACCGCCTGCTGCTCAGCCGCAACAACGTCTTCGGCGATGCCGACGATGTGCTGCTGGCCGAGGTGGCGCGCAATGGCGCGCTGGCGGCGGGCGCCACCTACGTCGGCCAGCGCCAGGTGACCCTGCCGCTGCAGCTGGACGGCAGCTTCTTCCTGTCGGTGGTGGCCGATGCGACGCAGCAGGTGCTGGAGCCCGACACCCGCGCCGACAACACCGCCGCGCCGCGCGCGGTGGCGCTGGAATCGCCGCGCGCCGACCTGCGCGTCGAGGTGGTGGACGCACCGGCCGCGGCCTTCGGCGGGCAGCCGATCACGCTGGCCTGGCGGGTGCGCAACGACGGCGATGCGGTGACCAGCAGCGCCAGCTGGAAAGACCGCATCTACCTGTCCACCGACGACGTGCTGAGTGCCGGCGACCTGTTGCTGGCCGAGGTGTCGCGCGAGGCCACCTTGGCCGCCGGCGCCAGCTATAGCCAGGTGGCGCGGCTGTTCGCGCCCAACGGACTGGACGGCAGCTACCGCTTCATCGTGGCCACCGATGCCGGCAACCAGGTCTATGAAGGCGCGCTGGACGGCAACAACAGCACCGCCAGCCTGGCGCCCACCGCGCTGAGCCCGGCGCCGGTGGCCGACCTGCAGGTGGCCGCCATCGAACTGCCCGAAGGTGGCGTGCCCGGCACCCAGCGCACCGTGCGCTGGACGATCACCAACGCCGGCGACGCGGCGGCCACCGGTACCTGGACCGACCGTGTCTACCTCAGTGCCGACGGCACGCTGGCCAATGCCACGCTGCTGGGCAGTGTGGCGCTGGGTCGCAGCATTGCCGCCGGCGACAGCTACACCCAGGCCCTGGACTTCGCACTGCCGTCGCTGGCCGACGGCGACTACCGCATCGTCGTCGTCACCGACGCGGTCAACCAGCTCTTCGAAAGCCCCTTCGACGGCAACAACACGCTGGCCAGCACCGGCACGCTGACCGTGGTGCACCCCGACCTGCAGGCCGAGGCGCTGCGCGCGCCGCCGGGCGCCGAATCGGCCTCGCTGGTGGCGCTGGAATGGGAGGTGCGCAACGTCGGCAGCGCGGCACTGTCGGGCACATGGACCGACCGCGTCTACCTGTCGCGCGACGACGTGCTGGATGCGAACGACCGGCTGGTGGTCGAGCAGAGCGCGGCGCGCTCGCTGGCCATCGGCGAAAGCTACGTCGGCAGCGGCAGCTTCACGCTGCCGGTGGAGGCCAGCGGCGACTACCGGCTGATCGTCGTCAGCGATGCCGGCAACGCGGTGGCCGAACTCAATGCCGAAGGCAACAACCGGCGCAGCGCGGCCTTCAGCGTCGACCTGGCGCCCTATGCCGACCTGGTGGTGACCGATATCGTCGCGCCCGACCGCACGATCGACGACCCGGCGCTGATCACCGTGCAGTGGACGGTGCAGAACCAGGGCAATGGCGCAGGCCTGACCAGCGAATGGGCCGACGTGATCATCGCCTCGGCCGATGGTGTGTTCGGCAACGGCGATGACCGTGTGCTGGGCCGCTTCCAGCATGCCGGCGCGCTGGCGGCCGGCGCCGAGTACACGCGCAGCGAGACTTTCTATCTGCCGGCCGCCTTCGAAGGCCGCTTCACGCTGTTCGTGCGCACCGACCAGGATGCGCAGGTGTTCGAGAACGGGCTGGAGGCCAACAACCTGCGCGCCAAGGCCGAGCCCTTCGACGTGATGCGCATCCCCTACGCCGATCTGGTGATCGACGCACTGGCGCCGCAGGGCGAGGCACGCAGCGGCCAGGCGCTGGACGTGCGCTGGGTGGTGCGCAACCAGGGCATCGGCCTGACCAACACCGACGCCTGGATCGACCGGCTGTTCCTGTCGCCCAACCCCGATGGCAGCGAGCGCGTGGCGCTGGGCCAGTTCACCCACCTGGGCTTCCTGGCGCCGGACGGCAGCTACGAGCGCGTGGACACCGTCACGCTGCCCGACGGCATCTCCGGCACCTGGTACCTGGTGCTGGAGAACGGCGGGCCCTTCGAGTTCATCTACGGCAACAACAACCGGCTGATCAGCGGGCCCTTCGACGTGGCGCTGTCGCCGGCGCCGGACCTGGTGGTCAGCAACATCACGGTGCCCGAGACCGCGCCCGAAGGCTCGGCCATCGACATCGGCTGGACCGTCACCAACCAGGGCCAGGCGGTGGCCGACGGCATCTGGACCGACACCGTCTACCTGCGCAAGTTCGGCGACACCGGTACCGGCATCTCGATCGGCAGCTTCCAGTTCCAGGGGCCGCTGGAGGCCGGCAAGAGCTACAGCCGGCGTGAGCAGATCATCCTGCCGTCGAAGACCAGCGACCGCTACGAGCTGATCGTCGTCACCGACCAGACCAACGTGGTCTACGAGAGCGAGGACGACGCACCGCAGGAGCTGAACAACCGCTCGGTCGACGATGCGCAGATCTCGGTGTCGGTGCTGCCGCGGCCGGACCTGCAGGTGTTCCGCATCGACGGGCCCGAATCAGTGGATGCCGGCGGCACGGCGACCATCGAGTTCGAGATCATCAACCAGGGCCCGGTGGCCACCACGGTGCCCAACTGGGTGGATCGCGTCTACCTGTCGCTGGACGACAAGATCACCGTCGACGACGTGCTGGTGGCCACGCACACCAACGGCTCGGCGCTGGAAAGCGGCGAGCGCTACCTGACGCCGTCATCCACCTTCAAGGTGCCCGAGCGCTTCCGCGGCAACGTCTATGTCATCGTGCAGACCGACGCCGGCGGGGCGATGGAAGAGTGGCCCAACGAAGGCAACAACGTCAGGCTGTTCGAACTGTTCGTCAACCCCTGGCCCTTCGCCGACCTGGTGGTGCACGACGTCAAGGTGCCGGCCCAGGCCTTCGAGGGCAACCAGGTCGAGGTGCGCTACACCGTCACCAACCGCGGCAGCGGCGCCACCGACAAGGGCCAGTGGGCCGAGCAGATCTGGCTGACCAAGGACAAGAACCGGCCGCACCCGGGGCAGGGCGACGTGCTGCTCACGTCCTTCAACTACACCGATGGCGTGCTCGGCGTGGGCGAGGGCTACGACCGCATCGTCACCGTCACGCTGCCGGCCTCGGTGCGCAGCGGCGAGTACTACCTGACGCCCTGGGTCGACCCCTACGCCACGCTGCTCGAGGATACGCTGGCGATCAACGTCAACCCCGACGACCCGAACGCCGTCAACAACAACAACTACAAGGCCGGCGGCTCCGACCTGATCGGCTTCCGCGTCATCGGCACGCCGCCGGTGGTGGTGTTCCCCGACCTGGAAGTGACCTCGGTGGTGCCCGAACTGCAGGAATGGGCCGGGGAGAACTTCACCGTCAGCTGGACCGTGCGCAACAACGGCCAGGGCATTGCGCGCGGCGGCTACGACGAGGTCTACGTCAGCGACAACGCAGTGCTGGACGCGCCGGGCGCCAACCAGTTCTACCTGGGCCGCTTCGATGCACCGCAGGAGCTGTCCTTCGGACAGAGCTACACGCAGACGCACACATTGCTGCTGGAGCCCACCGTCAAGGGCCGCTACGTGCATGTGCGCACCTTCGTGACCCGTGACAGCGACACCAGCAACGACAAGCTCGGCGCCGACACCGACGTGCGCGACCGCATTCCCGATCTGAAGGTCACGGCCATCGTGCCCGAAGCGCAGGCCTTCTCGGGCGAGAAGACGGTGGTGCGCTACACGGTCACCAACGACAGCGCCTTCACCATTTGGCCGCAGACCCGGTACTGGACCGATCAGATCTACCTGTCCAAGGATCCGGTGTGGATCCCGAACCGCGACCGCGTCACGTTGCTGTCCGCGGTGCAGATTGCCAACAGCGGCCTGGCCAGCGGCGCCAGCTATAGCCGCGAGATCGAGGTCACGTTGCCGCCGGGCATCGAGGGGCCCTACTACCTGTACGTGTTCACCAACGCCGGATCGTCCAGCGCGCTGCCACCGCTGCCGCCGGCGCCGACGGTGCCACCTTTCCCGGTGGTGCGGGGCGACGGCGTCCACGACGCTGGCAACACGCAGGAGCGCTACTTCAGCATCGCCTACGAGAACCCGACCAACAACATGGCGCGGGCCAGCCTGCCGGTGATCTACCGCGAGCCGGACCTGCGCGTGACCGACCTGCAGCTGCCCGCCACGGTGGCCGCCGGCGCCACCGTCAGCGTCAGCTACACCGTCACCAACGTCGGTAACCGCGAGACGCGGGAAGACAGCTGGACCGACCGCATCTTCATCTCCTACGACGCGTCGCTGGACACGCTGGACGCCGAGATCACCAGCGCGGCGGCGCGCGCGGCCATCCTGGCCAAGTACGGCCGCGACGACGGCAAGCTGCGCCCTGGCGAGAGCTACACCGCCACGGTGCAGATGACGGTGCCTTACGACCTCAACGGCGAGTACCACGTGCTGGCTTTCGCCGACGCCAACCGAAGGAGCAGCGTCTGGGCGCCGATCAGTGCCATCTCGCCGCGGCTGCGCGGGCTGGACACCTCGGGCGGCGCACCCTCTGGCGTGGTGCGCGAGTTCCAGGGCGAGGGCAACAACATCACCGCCCGTGCCGTGACCGTGCAGCCCTATGCGCCACCCGATCTGAGGGTGACCGCGCTGAGTACCGACCTGCGCGCGGTGCGCGGCCAGAGCTTCGACGTGGCCTATACCGTCAGCAACCTGGGCGGCAGCACCCCGGCCGAGGAAGCGGCCTGGGACGACCTGATCTACCTGTCGCGCGACAATTTCCTCGACACCAAGGCCGATCGTTTCATCGGCTCGATCCGCCGCACCGGCGGCCTGCAGGCCGGCGCCTCGTACGAGGTGGCGCGCAGCTTCACCGTGCCCACGGACCTGGCCACCGAGGCCTACTACGTGTTCGTCGTCACCGACCCTCTGCGCTACGGCCAGAAGGGCGAGGTCTTCGAATCCGACGAGCGCAACAACGCCCGGGCCAGCGACGTGCCGATGGTCATCGAGCAGCCCCCCCCGACCGACTTGGTGGTCAGCAACATCGTCGTGCCGCCTTCGGTGCGCTCGGGCCAGCCGATCCAGCTGAGCTGGACCGTCACCAACCAGAGCGACGTGGCGGCCTCGGGCAGCTGGACCGATTCGGTGTTCCTGTCCGAAGACGCGGTCTGGGACATCACCGACCGGCCGCTGGGCCGCGCCAGCTATAGCGGCACGCTGCAGCCCGACGGCACCTACACGCTGACGCTGGACACGCTGATGCCGGCGGCTGCGCCCGGCAACTACCGCGTCATCGTGCGCACCGACGTCTTCAACCAGGTGTACGAAGGCGTGCAGGAGGCCAACAATCGCAGCGCCAGCCCGGGCACGATCCAGGTGGCGGTGGACGCGCTGCAAATCGGCGCGCCGCTGGTCACGACGCTGGCGCCCAAGCAGGAGCGGCTGTACCAGATCCAGGTGCCCGACGGCCAGACGCTGCGCATCACGCTCGATTCCAGCGACCCGGCGGCCACCAACGAGATCTTCATCCGCCACGGCCGGGTGCCGACCTCGGCGGTGTACGACGCCACCTACACCGGGCCGCTGGCCAGCGATCTGACGGCCATCGTGCCCAGCACCGAGCCCGGCACCTACTACGTGCTGGTGCGCAACTACGGCGCCGCACCGGCCGGCACGCAGATCACGCTGCTGGCCGAGCTGCTGCCGCTGCTGATCACCGACGTGCACACCGATACCGGCGGCGACAGCAAGCACGTCACCACCACGATCCGCGGCGCCCAGTTCCAGCCGGGCGCGATCGTCAAGCTGGTGCGCCCGGGCATCGCCGAATACGAACCGCTGGTGTGGGAGGTGGTCGATTCGACGCAGATCATCGCCACCTTCGACTTCACCGGTGCGCCGCACGGCCTGTACGACCTGAAGGTCATCAATCCCGATGGCTCCGAAGCCATCGTGCCCTACCGCTTCCTGATCGAGCGCGCGGTCGAACCCGAGGTGACCATCGGCCTGGGCGGGCCGCGCATCATCCTGGCCGGCGACCAGGCCACCTATTCGGTGGCGCTGCAGGGCATCAGCAACGTCGATGCGCCCTACACCTACTTCGAGGTCGGGGTGCCGCAGCTGCTGTTCAACCCGATCGTCTACGGGCTGCCTTACCTGGAGTTCTTCACCAACGTGCGCGGCACGCCCGAGGGCGCCGCCGGCTCGGCCAACGAGGGCGTGCCCTGGGCCGAGCTGGAATCGATCACCAACACCGACGGCCAGCTGCTGACCAGCGGCTTCCTGTACGACCAGCCGACCGAAGGCTTCTCCGGCTTCACCTTCAACGTCGTCACCTACCCCGGCCTGCGCGAGATGCACGAACGTGCGTTCGAGCAGTTCCGCGGCAAGATGGCCAACTACTTCCCCGAGCTGGACGAACTGCTCGAGGACGGCCCCGCGGGCCTGGAAGACTGGTGGAGCGCCGTCAAGGCCAAGGCCGAGGACCTGCAGCCCGGCCTGGGTGCGGCGATGGACCAGCTGGACTTCGTCGGCATGTACAACAAGAACGAGGCCGTGCCCGACGAGTGCGTGATCCCGTTCATCCCGTTCCGCTTCCACATGGTGGCCGCGGCGACGACGATGACGCGCGCCGAGTACGTCGACTTCCAGTCGGCTCGCGCCAAGGATCTGCGCAGCGCCATCCTGGCCTCCGACGACGCACCCGGCGCGCTGCTGGCACTGGCCGCCGACGAGCAGATCTGGGTCGACCTGTACCTGGCGGCGCTGGAAGACGCCGAGCTGCTGCGCCCCGACGGCGCCACGCCGCCGATCCGCACGCAGCAGCACATCGTCAGCCTGATGTCGGTGATCAGCTCGGGCATCCTGTTCGGCCCCGGCGGCGCGGTGATCCGCAGCGACGCCGACCTGCTGGGCTTCTTCGAGAAGGTGCGCGAGCTCTATGGCCATGACCAGTACAAGCTGGCCGAGATCGAGTACTGGGACCAGCGCGAGAGCGACTGCTACACCGGCGAAGTGCCGGTGCCGGCGATCCCCGAATTCGAGGACTACAACCTCAACCTGACCGCGCCCACGCACTTCGAGGCCTTCCGCGTCTATGTGCCGTGGATGCCCTTCGAAAGCCGCGGCGCCGGCATCCCGCCCGAGTTCCAGATCAGCGGCCCCGAAGAGGTGGGCGGCGAAGCCTTCGTCACGCTGGACTTCGGCAAGTACCTGAAAGGCTCGGCCGGCGAGGGCCGGCTGGCGTCGATCACCGGCCCGCAGACCATGGACACCGGCGGCTGGCTGCCGATCGACCAGGCGCTGCCCTACACCGTCAACTTCGAGAACAGCACCTCGGCCTCAGGCTTCGTCAACGAGGTGCAGATCGTCACCCAGCTCGATCCCGACCTGGACCCCTACACCTTCCAGCTGGGCGACATCCGCATCGGCGACATCGACATCGACATCCCCGAGGGGCGCTGGTCGTACCAGGCGGATATCGACTACACCTACACCAAGGGCTTCATCCTGCGCGTGTCGGCGGGCATCGACACCTACCAGAACCCGGCTGGCGTGTCCTGGGTGCTGCAGGCCATCGATCCGCTGACCGGCGAGCTGCTGCAGGACCGCACCCGCGGCCTGCTGGCGCCGAACGACGGCCTGGGCGCCGGCGCCGGCTTCGTCAGCTTCACCGTTGAAGCGCGTTCGCCCGACGAGGTCAAGGTCACCGACAAGACGCCGCTGAACCAGCGGCCCGACGGCATCGTGCGCACCAGCGCGCGCGTGCTGTTCGACAGCCAGGCGCCGGAAGACACGCTGGTCATCGAGCAGCGCGTCGACGCGGCGGCACCGACCACGCAGCTGCGCGTGGAGCGCGTCAGCGGCACCGACAGCTACACCGTCGAATGGGCGGCCAGCGATGCCGCGGGCGGCGCCGGCTTCAAGCATGTGACGCTGTACGTCGCCGTCGACGGCGGCGATTTCAAGATCTGGCAGCGCCGGCTCGAGACGTCCAGCGGCCAGCTGGTGTTCGACGGCGAGGCCGGCAAGACCTACGAGTTCCTGGCGCTGTCCACCGACATCGCCGGCAACCGCGAGAAGCCCACGCCCGGCATCAACGCGCAGGCCGACGGCGGCCCGGCCAACCTGGGCGCGCTGCCGCAGGTGCCGAACAGCACGCCGCCCAATTTTGGCTTGCCGCCGCCGCCGGTGGACCTGCCGTCCACCAACGAGGTGTTCCAGGAAGCGCAGCAGGGCATCCCGAACGTCACGCCGCCGACCCGGCCGAGCGAGTTCGACAGCGTGCTGCGGCCCTTCGTCGGCAGCGTGTTCGCCGACGGCTTCGTCACCAGCCACGCCGGCATCGGCCCGATGGCCATCGCCGAGGCACCGGACGGCACGATCCTGATCTCTGGCGGCGAGAACCGGGGCGACATCTGGCGCTTCAACCGCGACGGCGGCAGCGCCGCCGACAGCGCGCCCTGGGTGCGGCACAGCGAGCCGATCTTCAACCTGGCCTTCGACGACGACGGCCGGCTGTGGGCCACCACCGGCGGCGGTGCGCTGCTGCAGCTGGACGCCGACACCGGCGCGGTGCTGGCGCGCCACGGCAGCGGCATCACCATCGCGCTGGCGGTGGAGCCGGGCCGCGGCCGCCTCTTCGTGTCCACGAATGCCGGCGTCAGCGTCTTCGATCCGAGCACCGGCCTGTTCGAGCAGTGGAGCCGCGACGAGAACCTGCGCGTCGGCAGCCTGGCCTTCGACAACCAGGGCAACCTGTGGGCCGTGACCTGGCCCGACCGTCGGCAGGTGGTCAAGTTCACCGCCTTCCGGCGCGCCGAGCTGATGCTGGAGTTCGATTCCGACCTCGACTCCATCGCCTTCGGCCGCAACGGCACCTACCTGGAAGACCTGCTGTTCGTCTCGCACAACGCCGGCCCGGTGGACAGCACCGGCGCGGCGCGGCCCGAAACCGAGCTGACGATGGTCGACGTGGCCACGCTGAAGCGCATTGCGGTGGCCACTGGCGGCACCCGCGGCGACGTGGTCTTCGCCACCAGCGACGGCCGCGTGCTGATCAGCCAGGGCGACCAGGTCGACCTGCTGGCGCCGACCGCGCCGCCGCGCGTGGTGGCCACCTCGCCGGCCGATGGAGGCACGCTGCCGCTGCCGCTGCCCTTCATGACCGTGGTCTTCGACCAGGACATGTTCGTCGGCGACGCGGCGCACCCGGGCAGCGTGCTCAACCCGGCCAACTACAAGCTGGTGGGCGACAGCGTCGGCGAGGTGACGCTGCAGGGCCTGCGCTACGACCCGGCCACGCGCAGCGTGCTGCTGGTCACCGGCGTGCTGCAGCCCGACCGCTACACGCTGACCGTGCAGGACACGCTGCAGAGCGTGCTGGGCGAGCGCATGGGCGGCGACCACGTCACCCGCTTCGACGCCATCAACAACCTGTCGGCGCTGATCGACCTGCAGTTCGGCCTGACCCGCTACGACCGCGCCACCGGCACGCTGTCCTACGAGATCACGCTGCGTAACAAGGGCGATGTGGCGGTCACGCTGCCGGCGGTGCTGCTGCTCGACCCGCGCGACGGCTACAGCGGCGTGCCGCAGAGCGCGCAGGGCCGCACCGACGACGGCCGCTGGCTGATCGACCTGTCGGCCAACCTGCCGCCGGGCGGCCGG
>JAFLDH010000269.1 GCA_017302505.1 Burkholderiales bacterium | reverse complement strand
GGCGGCTGCAGTTTCAGCAGGCGGTGGTGCCGGTCGGTCTGCCATTGCCAGACGTCCAGCAGCGGCGGCAGCAACTGGGCCTGGGCGCGGGCCTCGCGCAGCGCGGCGCGCTGGCGGGCGCGCTCTTGCAGCCGCCCCAGCGCGAAGCCGGCGCCGGCCGCGATCAGCAGCGCCAGGCAGGCGAAAAGCCACAGGGCTGCGCCGGGCGCTGGGCTGGTCGGGGGCATGCGCGGGATTGTAAGGATCGGCCTGTCGTGGCCCCCGTCACGCGGCAGGCTCAAGTTCCGCAGGGCTGCACCGATAGCCCGGGCATGCGGGAAGGATGCGGGTGTTTGCGTGACATTTGAAGGGATGCCGGGGTGCCGGCCTACTTATCATCGGACTCTTCCCATGCTGGCCATGCCCGATCTTTCCCAGCCCTCGCCCCGCCCGGCCGCGGCCGTGCTGGATGCGGCGTCGCTGCAGCGTTTGCACGAACTCGATCCCCAGGGCACGAACCGGGTGGTCGAGCGGGTGCTGCGCACCTTCGAGGGCTCGCTGCAGCGGCTGCTGGCCCAGGCCGCGCAGGCCGCCGTGGCCGGCGATGCCGAAGCCGCGCGGCATGCCGTGCACACGCTGAAGTCGTCTTCGGCCAGCGTCGGCGCACTGGCGCTGTCGCGTTGCTGCAGTGACATCGAGCAGCAGCTGCGCACGCAGCCGCTGGCTGCGCTGCAGGGCCTGCTGGACGAGCTGCAGCACGAAGGCCAGCGCGTGCTGCAGGCCGTGCGCGATCAGCTGCCCGACTGAAGCTGGCGCCCCGCACGATGAGCAACGCCCGCCCCACGCCGGACGACCCGACGGCCAAGCCGCCGGAGGTGCTGCTGGTCGACGACGACGAGGTCAACCTGCTGCTGACCGCCGCCGCGCTGCGCGAGCGGGGCTTCAACATCACCGAATCGAACGGCGGCGAACAGGCGCTGAAGCTGCTGGCCGACTGGTCGCCCGACTTGATCGTGCTCGACGCGATGATGCCCGGGCTGGACGGCTTCGCCACCTGCCAGCGGCTGCGCACGATGCACGGCTACGAGAACGTGCCGGTGCTGATGCTGACCGGCCTGGACGACGACGCATCGATCACCCGCGCCTACCAGGCCGGCGCCACCGACTTCTTCGTCAAGGCCAACCAGTGGAGCCTGCTGGCCGGCCGGCTGCAGTACCTGCTGCGGGCCTCTCGCACCCGGCTCGAGCTGGAACGCAGCCAGGCCCGCCTGGCGCGCGCGCAGGACCTGGCGCGCATGGGCAGTTTCGACTGGCGGCGCGCCGGGCCGCAGGGCAGCGGCGGCACGCTGCTGCTGTCGTCGCAGGGCCTGCGCGTGCTGGGCCACGGCGTCGGCGATACCGTCACCGTGCGCAGCATCCTGCGCCAGGTCAAGCGCAGCGAGCGCGCGTCGGTGATGCGCCTGCTGCAGAGCGTGATGCTGCACAGCTCGGTGCTGGCCACCGACGTGCCGGTGTTCTTCCGCGACGGCCGACACCGCATCATCCATGTCGAGGCCGAGCCCGAGTTCAACGAGCATGGCCACGGCATCGGCTACACCGGCATCGTGCAGGACGTGACCGACCGCCGCGTGGCCGAGGACCGTATCCGCCACCTGGCCAACTACGACTCGCTGACCGGGCTGCCGAACCGCCGGCACCTGGTCTGGCGCATGGAACGGGCGATCGACCACGCGCGCCGGCTGGGCCACCCCTGCGCGTTCCTGATGATCGACCTGGATCGCTTCAAGCTGATCAACGACACGCTGGGCCATGCCGCCGGCGACGAGCTGCTGATGGAGGTGGCGCAGCGCCTGCGCGCCTGCGTGCGCCACAGCGAGCAGGTGATGGAGAACTCGCTGGAGGCGGTGGGCTCGCGCGCGCACCGCTCGCTCGAGGCGGTGGGCCGCCTGGGCGGCGACGAGTTCATCGCGCTGTTGCCGGAGATCAGCGACGAGCGCGACGCCCAGCGAGTGGCCGACCGCATCCTGGAAGTGATGCGCGCGCCGGTGCTGGTGGGCGGCCAGGAATGCTTCGTCACCGCCAGCGTGGGCATCGCGATCTTCCCGCGCGACGGCAATTCGGTGGCCGACCTGATGCGCAACTCGGACGTGGCCATGTTCTCGGTCAAGTCCGGCGGCAAGGATGCATCGGCGCTGTACAGCCCGCAGCTGGCCGGCCGCGGCCGCGAGAAGCTGGAGCTGGAAAGCGCGCTGCACAAGGCCATCGAGCGCGACGAGCTGGTGCTGCACTACCAGCCGATGGTCGACGTGCGCTCGGCGCGCATGGTCGGTGCCGAGGCGCTGATGCGCTGGCAGCGCGGCAATGCGCTGGTGCCGCCCGGCGACTTCATCCCGCTGGCCGAGGAATCGGGCCTGATCGTGCCGCTGTCCGAATGGGCGCTGCGCGAGGCCGCGCGCCAGGCGCGCATCTGGAAGAACAGCTTCGGCTTCGACGACGCCATCTCGGTGAACCTGCCCAGCCGCGTGTTCGAACGCGGCCAGTTGGTCGACCAGCTGCACCGCAATGCGATGCAGTACGGCATCCCGCACCGCATGGTGCGACTGGAGATCACCGAGACCGGCCTGATGAAGGAGCTGCAGAGCGTGATCCCGTCGCTGCTGCAGCTGAAGGACATCAACGTCGACGTGGCCATCGACGACTTCGGCACCGGCTATTCGTCGCTGGCCTACCTGACCACGTTGCCGATTTCCGAGCTGAAGATCGACCGCAGCTTCGTGCGCGACCTGGGCGTCACGCCGCAGAGCTCGGGCATCGTCACCGCGATCATTGCCGTGGCGCGGTCGCTGAACCTGCGCGTCATTGGCGAAGGCGTCGAAAGCCTGCGCCAGATGGAGGTGCTGCACCGGCTGGGCTGCAGCCTGATGCAGGGTTTCCTGTTCAGCCGCCCGATCCCGCCCGACGACCTGGAGCGCTGGCTGGAACAAACCGTGCTGCCGCGGCGTGCGCCCTGGATCGGCCAGGCCGCCGAGCTGGAGCTTGGCACCGTGCCGGTGCGGGCTGCCGGCAGCCGCTCGTACTAGGGGCTGCCGATGGACATGTCGCACGGAGCCTCGCACCTGGCCGCTTCGGCGCCCTCGCCGGTGCAGGTGGCCAAGGCCGCGCTGCGCCGGCTGGCGCTGGACAAGGTGGAGCCCACGCCCGAGAACTACGCCCGCGCCTACGCCGCCGAAGGCGGCCTGGTGCAGACGGCGCTGCCGGAGCCGGCACGCCCGCTGCTGCAGCGCATGGCCACGGTGCTGGGCGACCAGGCGGGCGCGCAGGAAGAACTGGTGCGGGCACTGATGTCCGGCCAATGGGGTGCGGCCGAGGACGTGCTCGACCAGGCCGACACCAAGAACAAGGGCCAGGCCCAGGACTGGGCCGACCTGCTGCAGCGCCTGGCCCAGGGCCTGGAGCGCGGCAGCCGTCTGTGGACCGGCGCCCGCAAGAAGGACAGCCTGCTGCGCCTGTTGTCCGGCAGCCGCAGTGATTTCCGCCGCCTGCGCGAGCGGCTGCGGCACCTGCTTGCCGCCTGGGAGTCCGAATCCGACGAGCCGCTGTCCGACACCCTGGCCGCTGCGCTGGACGAAGCGCCGCAGGACGCGGCGCTGCCGCAGGTGCAGGTGCAGGTCGGGGCCGACGCGGCGGCGCCGGCATCGGCACCGGCTGCGGGCGTGGCGGAATGGACGCCGCTGGTGCACAGCCTGGAACGCACGGTGCGTGCCGCGCTGCCCGAGGGCGAGGCCCGCGCCGAGGAACTGCAGCGCGCGCTGCAGCAGATGGCGCAACGTGTGGCCGAAGCTGGCGCGCAGCCCGAACTGGTGGCCCAGGCCGAAGAGCTCTGCCAGCGCGCGCGGCGCATGCTGGCGCACCGGCAGCACCTGCTGGACGAGCTGGGCAAGCTGTGCGTCGAGTTGACCCAGGGCCTGACCGAGCTGGCCGAGGACGACAGCTGGGCCCGCGGCCAGTGCGAGATGCTGCAGCTGCGGCTGACCGAAGGCCTGAACGTGCGCAGCGTGCGCGCCGCCAGTGATCTGCTGGCCAATGCCCGCAAGCGCCAGGCGCTGCTGCGCGGCGAGCGCAACCAGGCACGCGACGCGCTGAAGGAGCTGATCCAGGGCATGCTGGGCGAGCTGGGTGTCTTTGCCGAGCACACCGGCCGCTTCCACGAGAACGTGGGCCGCCATGCCGAGGCCATTGCCAGCGCCGAGTCGCTGGACAGCCTGGCCGGCGTGGTGCGCCAGATGCTGAAGGACAGCAGCGAGGTGCAGGTGCTGGTGCAGCAGACGCAGGGCCGGTTGCGCGCCGAGCAGGAGCGGGCCGGCGCCATGCAGTTGCGCGTGCGCGAGCTGGAAGGCGAGCTGCGCCGCCTGTCCGACGAGGTTTCCACCGATGCGCTGACGCAGGTTGCCAACCGCCGCGGCCTGGCCCAGGCCTTCGACGTGGAACGGGCCCGCCTGCAGCGCGCCCGCAGCGACGGCCGCGAGGGCGGCCTGGCCGTGGGCCTGATCGACATCGACAACTTCAAGAAGCTGAACGACACGCTGGGCCATGCCGCCGGCGACGTGGCGCTGCAGAAGCTCGCCCAGCAGGTGCGCGAGCAGCTGCGCCCGCTGGACACGGTGGCACGGTTCGGCGGCGAGGAGTTCGTCGTGCTGCTGCCCGACATCGACACCGCCGAGGCACAGGGCGTGCTGACGCGGCTGCAGCGCAAGCTGACGGCCAGCCTGTTCATGCACGACAACAAGGAAGTCTTCGTCACCTTCTCGGCCGGCGTGACCGCGCTGCGCGAAGGCGAGCCGCTGGAGACTGCACTGGAGCGCGCCGACGAGGCGCTGTACGAAGCCAAGCGCACGGGCAAGAACCGCACCTGCGTGGCTTGACGGCAGTCAACCGGCAGGGGGCCTTCGGTAGGACAATGCGGGGCCGGGCGGTGCCGCCTCCGGTGCTGCCCCAGGGAGCCCTCATGGCCGAAGACACGTCCTACCATCACCAGCGCTGGCTGAAGCATTTCGAGGCCATCGATTTCGAGATCGGCCAGCTGGCCAAGGTCTGCCAGGTGCAGCTGCTCGACCCCGGCAACATCGAGCGCGTGCTGCGCAACGACATGCTGGTGTGCGGCCACCAGAACGAGCGCGCCTTCGCCAAGATGCGCCAGCTGCTGATGATGCATTACTCGGTGCGCGACAAGGCCCTGGTGGCGCTGGGCGAAGCGGAGACGCTGGCGCTGCGCGACGAGATCATCGAGCGGCTGCGCAAGCGCTTCGGCGATGACCTGGGCACCCTGCCCAAGACGGGCTGATCGACGCTGCGGCATGCCTGATTCGACCCGCGCCCGCTGGGGGCGCCGTGCGCTGGTGCTGCTGCCGTTGCTGGCGCTGGCCGCGACACTGGTGTGGTGGCTGGGCCGGCCGAAGCCGGTGCCGGTGATCACCGCCGAAGTGGGCCGCGGCACGGTCGAGTCCACGGTGGCCAATACCCGCGCCGGCACGGTCGAAGCCTGCCAGCGCACCAAGCTGTCGACCATCGCCGGTGGTCGCATCGAGGTGCTGGCGGTGAAGGAAGGCGACAAGGTCAAGAAGGGCCAGTTGCTGATGCGCCTGTGGAACGACGATCAGCAGGCCGAGCAGTCGCTGGCCCAGGCGCAGCTGGAAACCGCGCGCCGCCGGGTGGCCGAGGCCTGCACCTTGGCCGAGCTGGCGCAGCGCGAGTTCAAGCGCCAGGAGCAGCTGTTCCAGCAGGGCTTCATCTCCGACGGCGCGCTGGACAACCTGCGCTCGCAGGCCGACGCGCGCGTGGCCAGTTGCGCCACCGCGCGCTCGGACGTGACGCAAGCCCAGGCGCGGCTCAAGCTGGTGGGCACCGCGCAGCAGCGCACCGTGCTGGTGGCGCCCTTCGACGGCACGGTGGCCAAGATCGTCGGCGAGGTGGGCGAGTACTCCACGCCGTCGCCGCCCGGCGTGGCCATGCCGCCGGCCATCGACCTGATCGACGAGACCTGCCTGTACGTGGCCGCGCCGATGGACGAGGTCGATGCGCCGAAGATTGCCATCGGCCAGCCGGTGCGCATCACGCTGGATGCGCTGCCCGGCAAGGCCTTCGCCGGCAAGGTGCGGCGCATTGCGCCCTACGTCACCGCGGTGGAGAAGCAGGCGCGCACGGTGGAGGTGGAGGTCAACTTCGACGATCCGCAGTCCGCCGGCCGGCTGCTGGTGGGCTACAGCGCCGACGTGGAGGTGATCCTCGATGTGCGCAAGGACGCGCTGCGGGTGCCCAGCTCGGCCCTGCTTCAGGGCGGCCGCGTGCTGCTGCTGCAGGAGGGCCAACTGCTCGAGCGGCCGGTGAAGGCCGGCCTGGCGAACTGGGAACACACCGAAATCGTCGAGGGCCTGCAGGGCGGCGAGCGCATCGTCACCTCGCTGGACCGGGCCGGCGTCAAGGCCGGCGCCCGTGCCGTCGAAGAGGCCCCGGCACGTTGAGACGATGGCCGCGCAGATCGAGCTGCAGGGCATCGAGCGCGTGTTCCACCTGGGCGACAGCGTGGTGCATGCGCTGGCTGGCGTGGACCTGCGCATCGACGCAGGCGAGTACATCGCGGTGATGGGGCCTTCGGGCTCGGGCAAGAGTACGCTGCTCAACGTGCTGGGCCTGCTGGACCGGCCCGACGCCGGCCACTACCGGCTGGAAGGCCGCGACGTCACCACGCTGTCGCCGGACGAACAGGCGCGGGTGCGCAGCCAGCGCATCGGCTTCGTGTTCCAGAGCTTCCACCTGGTGCCGCGGCTGACGGCGGCCGAGAACATTGCGCTGCCAATGGTGCTGGCCGGGCTGCCGGCGCGCGAGCGCGAGCAGCGCGTGCGCCAGGCGCTGGCCGGCTTCGGACTGGCCGAACGTGCCAGCCACCGGCCC
>JAFLDH010000268.1 GCA_017302505.1 Burkholderiales bacterium | reverse complement strand
AGTCGGCATCGGCGGCGGCGGGGCTTCCCGCGAGCGCGCGGGCGCGGGCTTCGTAGCGGTCGCCGCCGGCGTCCAGCAGTTCGATCTGGTACCAGCCCTCGGCGCTGCGCGGCACGCCGGCACCGCCCAGCGCGGCCAGCTGGGTGGCATAGAGCCCGTGGTGGGCGCGGTGCTGCTCCTGGGCGATCTGCAGGCGGGTCAGCGCGGCCACGGCATCGGCACGGCGGCTGCGCTGCAGCTGGGTTTGGAACGAGGGCCAGGCCACGGTGGCCAGCAGGGCCGCCAGGCACAGCACCACCATCAGCTCCACCAGCGTGAAGCCCGCGGTGCAGAGCCGGCCCGGCCGCCGCATGGGCCTCAGCGCAAGGCCAGCAGGCGGCGCCGCTGCTGCGTGCGGTCGATGTAGCGCTGCAGCTGTCGCTGCGCGTCGCCGTCCAGGCCGCCGAAGGCGCAGCCCAGTCGCACGCCCGGGCCGGTGCCGTGCAGCGTGCTGACATGCTGCAGCCGCAAGCTGGCATCGAAGCCGCTGTCGGCGTCGAGCTCGACGCGCACACCACGCAGTTCGGTGCCGGGTTGCAGCGCCGGCACGTCGTCGGGCAGCTGCAGCGCGCAGCCGCCGACGCTCAGGTCGACGATGCGCAGTGTCAGCCGCATGTCCGGCAGCGAGGGATGGCGCAACTGCACGCGCGGGCCATGGCGGTCGAACTGGCGCACCCGGTAGGTGGCCCGCCGCTGGAAGCGGTACAGCAGATCGGGCCAGCGGGCGCGCAGCGCGCAGGACCGCGCCGCATGCACCAGCAGCAGCCCGCTCAGGTCGAACTGCAGCTTGACATGGTCCAGGTAGGCCACGGCCACCGCCTCGTCCGCCTGCGCCAGCTGCTGCATCGGCAGGCTGTCGCCATCGGCGCTGAAGCTGATCTGGCGCTGCGCCGGGTCCAGCGACCAGAGCTGGCTGGCGACGGCGACCACGCCGGGAGCGCTCAGCTGCACCGGCACGCTGCCATCGCGCAGCTGCTTCAGCAGGCGCAGCTGTTCGCCGGGATCGTCGACGCGGAAATCGGCCCAGGGGTCGGTGCCGCCATCGCTGCCGAGTTCTGCCGGCCGGGTGTCCTGGAACATCGCGCTGCCTCTCACGCTCTCAGTGCAGCGTGTGGCTCTTGCCCTGCATCAGGCGGTGCAGGTCGGGCAGCCAGGGTTCGGCCAGGTGCCGCACCTCGGCGTCGTTGAGCAGGATGCGCTGCATGATGCGCGACTTGGCGCGCGCCTCGTCCTCGGCCAGCGGCTTCTCGCGGGCCGCCTGCTTCAGCTGGCTGATCAGCAGCACGCAGGCGCCTTCCAGCTTGACCACCTGGTCCCAGTCGCCGCTGCGCGCGGCGTTCAGCATGTCGACGCTGGCCTTCTCGATGGCCTCGTAGTAGTTCAGGACGGATGTGCTCATCTTGGCATCGGTGGCGTCGGTTTCGGCGGCAGGCTCGTCGCGCTGCGGGCGGCTGCGGTGGCCCATCGGGTCAGGCCGCACGATCGGCCGCGGGCGTGATCGACGCCCAGGCTTCGCGCAGCGGCTGCATCAGGCGACGGCATTCGTCCAGCAAGCTGGCGTCGTTGTGAAGGTTGGCCTGCACCAGGCGTAGGCTGATGTAGGCATAGAGCTCGGCAAGGTCGCTGGCCAGGCTGCCGCCGCCGCGCATGTCGAGGTTGGCGCGCAGCCCCTCGTCGACGATGCGCGAGGCCCGGCTGATGGCACGGCACTTGATCTCGATCGCGCCATCGCGCATGGCACCCAGCGCCTGCACCAGGGCCTCGTCGAAACCGTCGAACAGCATCAGCACCAACTGGTGCGGCGAAGCGGCCGCCACCCCGGTGCTCACGCCCACCTGATGGTAGGCGCCAGCGCCGGCATGGGGTGCAAGGGCTGTGGCGGTCGCGTACATGGCTGCGTCGAGGATTGCGGGCTGCCTTGAATATCGGCCCGCCCCTGGGCGACTTGAGCTTCCGGCCGGCTTGCGGCGCTGCGGGAATGCAGGGGCTTTGCGGGCCGTTTCCGGCCGTCGCCAGGGCGCGGCCTGCGGCGTTGCGCAGACCCGTCGTGGAGCGCGCGACGGCGGCCGCCGCGGCGGGCGCTCAGTTGTCGCTGTTGCTGTTGTTCAGCGCGCTGAGCTGCTGGGTGACGTAGTTCGACAGGCTGCTCAGCGAGGCCATCTGCTTGTCCAGCGCGGTGTACTGGGCACGCAGCCGCTTCTCGATCATCGTGATGCGGTCCTCGAGCATGTCCTGGCGGTCCTGGTTCAGTTCCAGGCGCTTGCGCAAGCCCTCGCTGCGTGTGCTGATGCTGCCTTCGATGCCCAGCACCTGGTCGGCCATCTTGCGCAGCCGCACGGCGATGCCGTCGTTGGCGGTGTCCAGCAGGTCGCTGTTGGCGAACAGCTTCTTCATCTCGCCCAGATTGGCCAGGCCGTTGGCCAGCTTGGTTTCGTCGAGCTTGATCGAGCCGTCGGTCTGCACGTCGAACCCGACCTCGGCCAGGCGGGAGAACATGGCCGATGCGCCGCTGCTGGCGCCGACCAGGCTGCGCATCTGCGTGCGGATCGACACCGCGGCGCTGTCACCTTGCAACGCACCGGCCGACTTGCTGGCGGCGTCGTACTTGGTCTGCTCCAGCAGCAGCTTGTTCAGGTCGTTGTAGGCGGTGACGAAGCTGTCCAGTGCCTTGCGCATGGACGCCGTGTCGGGCTTGGCCTCCACCAGCACCGGCGCGGTGGTCACCTTGCCCAGTGTCAGGGTCATGCCGTCCAGCACGTTCGACAGCGTATTGCTCTCCGACGAGATGGACAGCCCGTTCAGCGTGGCCGCGGCATTGGCCGCAGCCAGGGCCTGGGCCATCGTCAGGATGCCGGCCGATGGGTCGAAGGCCAGCGCCGACAGGCCCACGCCGTCGAAGTTGTTGCCGTCGTTGTCCGTCACGCCGATGCGAAAGCCGTTCATCTCGCCCGTGGCCGCCGAGCGCAGCACCAGCCGGGCACCGCTGGCGTCGGTCAGCACCGAGGCGACGACGCCGGAATTCGAGGCATTGATCTTGTCGCGCAGCTGCGCCAGCGATTCCGCCGGCGGGCCGACGCTGATGTCCACCGCCGTGGCGCCGGCCTTCGGCGTGAAGCTGCTCTGGTCGGCGTTCCAGGCGCCCAGTTCGATGCGCAGCGTGCCTTCGCCCACCAGCGCGTCGGCCGAGGCGTAGACGCCGGTGGCATTGGACTGCACCGAGGCCAGGCGTTGCACCTCGATGCTGTAGCTGGCGGGCAGGGTGGTGCTGCTGGTGGTGACGGCCACCGCGCTGGCGTCGCTGCTGCTGCCGGTGGTGGCGCCCCAGGTGCTGCCGCGCGCCAACGCCACGGCGGCATCGCGCAGCGCGGACATGCCCGATTGCAGCTTGCCGTAGGTGGACAGCTTGGTCTGCAGCGAGCTGGCTTCGGTCTGCAGCTTGGTCACCGGCGCGCGCTCCACGGCGACGAGCTGGGTGATCATGCTTTCGATGTCCAGGCCGCTGCCGATGCCGATGGAGGAGATGGTGGCCATGGGGATTTCCTGGGTCGCCAGCGTGCTTTCGGCAGCCTGCGTAGAAACTTTAGGGGCGCCAGCGCCAAGGCCCGCCCGGGCGCGCAGCCGGGGCGGGCGTCAGCCGGACCGGAGCGTGATCAGTTGCGCAGCAACTGCAGTACCTGCTGCGGCAGCTGGTTGGCCTGCGCCACCATGGCCGTGCCGGCCTGCTGCAGGATCTGCGCGCGCGACATGTTGGAGGTTTCCGCCGCGAAGTCGGCGTCCATGATGCGGCCGCGGGCGGCCGACTGGTTCTCCGAGGAGATCTGCAAGTTCTGGATGGCCATCGAGAAGCGGCTCATCGCCGCGCCGTAGCTGGCCCGACTGGTGCTGATGACGTCGAGCTTGGCGTCGATCGCGGCCAGCGCGGTGGAGGCATTGGTGGCGGTGGTGATGTCGCCGGTGATGGTGGTGACCTGCGTGGTGGTCACGGTCAGCGTGTCGCCGCCGTTCGCGCCCACCTGGAACACCTGCGCGCCGGCGCTGGGGCCGACGATGGCGGTGCCGTTGAACTTGGTCTGCGTCGCGATCCGGCCCACCTCCAGGATCAGCTGCTGGAACTCGGTATCGAGGTTGGCCCGGTCGCCGGTGCCGTTGCTGCCGTTCTGGGCCTGCACCGCCAGTTCGCGCATGCGCTGCAGCGCGTCGGTCATGGTGGCCAGCGCGCCCTCGGCCGTCTGCGCCAGCGAGATGCCGTCGTTGGCATTGCGGATCGCGACGTTCATGCCGCGGATCTGCGCGTTCATCCGGTCGGCGATGGCCAGGCCGGCGGCGTCGTCCTTGGCGCTGTTGACGCGCAGGCCCGACGAGAGCCGCTCCATCGACGTGGCCAGCGAGCTCTGCGAGACGTTGAGGTTGCGCTGGGCGTTCAGCGACGCGACGTTGGTATTGATCGTTTGGGGCATGTCAGCACACTCCTTCGGGATCCAGATGCCGGCCGGCGTTCGCGCCGGTTGCCTCAGGCCTGCGGAAGCGGGGCCTGCATGACTTCATTTTCGACAGCCCCGTCGCTTTGCTAGACCTCGAAAAGACAGGCAATGCCCGGTCAATACGGTTTCGATCGGACACAAAAAAGCCGCCCCGAAGGGCGGCTTGATCGTGGGCCGGTCAGGGCCCGGCCGTGGGTGTCAGCGCAGCAGCGCCAGCACCTGGTTGGGCAGCTGGTTGGCCTGCGCCACCATTGCGCTGCCGGCCTGCTGCAGGATCTGCGCGCGCGACAGGTTGGCCGTCTCCGCCGCGAAGTCGGCGTCCATGATGCGGCCGCGCGCGGCCTGCTGGTTCTCGCCGGTGATCTGCAGGTTCTGGATGGCCATCGAGAAGCGGCTCATCGCGGCGCCGTAGGACGCGCGGCTGGTGGTGATGGTGTCCAGCGCGGTGTCGATCGCGCCCACCGCCGTCGAGGCGTTGGCAGAAGTGGTCAGGTCGCCGGCCACCGTGGTCACCGTGGTGGTGGTGATGGTCAGCGTGTCGCCGCCGTTCGGACCGATCTGGAACACCTGCGCGCCGGCGCTGGCGCCGACGATGGCGGTGCCGTTGAACTTGGTCTGCGCCGCGATGCGGGTGATTTCCGCCGACAGCGCCTGGTATTCCGTGTTCAGGTTGGCCCGGTCGCCGGTGCCGTTGGAACCGTTCTGCGCCTGCACGGCCAGTTCGCGCATGCGCTGCAGCGCGTCGGTCACCGTGGCCAGTGCGCCTTCGGCCGTCTGCGCCAGCGAGATGCCGTCGTTGGCGTTGCGGATCGCGACGTTGATGCCGCGGATCTGCGCGTTCATCCGGTCGGCGATGGCCAGGCCGGCGGCGTCGTCCTTGGCGCTGTTGACGCGCAGGCCGGAGGACAGACGCTGCATCGAAGTCGCCAGCGACGACTGCGAGCTGCTGAGGTTTCGCTGCGCATTCAGCGAAATGATGTTGCTGTTGATGGTCATCGCCATGAAAGGACTCCTAAAGTGGACAAGAACCCCCGGTCATAAGCCGGCGTCAGCCGGGTTTGCCGGGCATTTGCGCTGCCCGGCTCCCCCGATCGCCGGTCTGGGCGACTCGCGTCGCTTGCCCCGGCACCGCCCGCGCCAGCTAACCTTGGGGTTCAGGGGCGTTGTGACTCCCTGGACCTTCGGCCGGCCAACCGGACCACGTCCTGAGTGATTCAGGTGCGTTGGGCGGGATATCGGAACGGCTGCGGCGGAACTTGAGGCCGATCTGCAGCGCGGCGGCGAAAACGCCAACCCAAGCGGCTGTCCGGCAGTCGATGGAACAGCGGCGGGCGCGCCGGCTTGTTCTGCGCACTGCGGCGCCCGCCGACGCGGCAGTCTCGCGCATGGCTTGCATTTCCTTGGTGATGATCGCCCGCGACGAGGCCCGCTGCATCGAGCGCTGCCTGCGCAGTGCCGCCGGCTGGGTGGATGACATGTGGGTGCTGGATACCGGTTCGGTGGACGACACACCGGCCATCGCCCGGCGCTGCGGCGCGCAGGTGGTGCCCTGGTCCTGGCGTGAGGATTTCGCGGCGGCGCGCAATGCCGCATTGGATCTGTCCGCCAGTGACTGGAACCTGGTGCTCGACGCCGACGAGTGGATTGCCGGTGCCGCCGGCGCATTGCAGGACTGGTGCCACGATCCACGGCCGCGCATCGGCCTGCTGCGCGTGGCCAGCCTGGTGGACGGCGCGGGCGGCGGCACGCAACTGGCGCCGAGCTGGCTGCCGCGGCTGCTGCCGCGTGACGTGCGCTACACCGGCCGCGTGCACGAGCAGCCGCAAAGCGCGCTGCTGCGACAGCGCCTGGCGCTGCAGGTGCTGCATGACGGCTACCTGCCGGCGCAGATGGGGCGCAAGCAGGGCCGCAACCGCGCCCTGCTGCAGCGCGCGTTGCAGGACGATGACCAGGATCCTTACCTGCACTATCAATTGGGCAAGGACCACGAGGTGCACGGCGACTATGCCGCCGCCGCGCCTTGCTATGCCCGCGCGCTGACGGCGGTGGACACGCTGGCGGCATGGCGCCACGACCTGGTGCTGCGCTGCCTGTTCACGCTGAAGAAGCTGCGCCGCTACGACGACGCCCTGCAGCTGGCCGAGCGCGAGATGCCGCTGTGGGACCACTCACCGGACTTCTATTTCACGCTCGGGGATCTGCTGCTGGACGCGGCGGCGGGCCAGCCGCAGCACGTGGCGACGCTGTTGCCGCTGGCCGAAGCCGCCTGGCGCCGGGCGCTCGACATCGGCGAGAACCCCTCGCTGCCCGATACCGTGCTGGGCCGTGGCAGCTTCCTGGCGGCCCACAACCTGGCGGTGCTGCACGAGGGACTGGGTGACGCGGCCCAGGCCCGCGCATGGCAGGAGCGCGCCGCCCAGCTGCGCGCCGCCGGCCAGGCCGCGGCCAT
>JAFLDH010000267.1 GCA_017302505.1 Burkholderiales bacterium | reverse complement strand
GCCCGACTTCCCGGACATGCTGGACGTGGTGGCCCGTTCGCGCGAGCTCGACGGCTTCGCCAGCCCGCTGGACGCGCAGCTGGCGGTCCGGCTGGTGGCGCGCTCGGTGGCCTGGTCGGTGGGCTATGTGCAGCAGTGCGCCGGCCGCCACGGCCTGGTGCCGGGCGCGGTGGCCGGGCGGCTCGTGCTGGCCTCGGCCGACGAAGGCGCGCCGCCGGTGCTGGTGCTGGAGTTCGACGCCCAGGCCGCGCTGTCCGAAGAGCCGCAGGTGGCGGCGTTGCGCGAGGTGATCTTGAGCCTGGACGTGCCGCAGACGCCGGCCGCGGTGGAGCCGTTTCCCACCTGGCACAAGGTGGCGCACGCGCTGGCGCAGGACATGGACGCCGACCTGGTGGACGATGCCGGCCGGCCGGTGACGCTGCATGCCTTCGACGCCATCGGCAAGGATCTGGACCAGCTCTACGCCGCGCTCGAATCGCACGACCTGGCCGCCGGCTCGCCGGCCGCGCGCCGCCTTTTCGCCGGATGAGCGTGGCGCCGCCGGCCTGGCGCCGCGCCGTCGCCGCCGATCTGCCCGCGCTGGCCGCGCTCTACGCACATAGTGCCCGTATGCTGGGCCCGCAGGTCTACACGCCCGCGCAGGTGCAGGCGTGGCAACGCTTCGGCCGCCTGAGCCCGGCCTTCGAGGCCTATGTGCTGCAGGCCGATACCTGGCTGGCCGAGGATGCCGAAGGCCCACTGGGCTTCTGCGGCATCGATGCGCAAGGCGAGGTGCGCTCGCTCTACGTGCGCACCGGCCACACCCGCCAGGGCCTGGGCTCGCTGCTGCTGGGCCATGCGCTGGCGCAGGCCCGGGCCAGCGGTCTGCAGCATTTCGAGGCCTGGGCCACGCCCTTCAGCCTGCCGGTGTTCGGCCGCGCCGGGTTCGTGCGCGTGCGCACCGTGGTCGAGGATTTCGAGGGCGTGGCCTTCGAGCGCTATCGCGTCGCCACGCCCTGACCGACGGTGCGCGACGGCTCGCGCATCAGCACGAACTCTTCCGCCGCCGTGGGGTGCACGGCGATCGTGCGGTCGAAGTGGGCCTTGGTCGCGCCGGCGCTCAGCGCCACCGCCAGGCTCTGCACGATCTCCGGCGCGTCGGCGCCGATCATGTGCACCGCCAGCACGCGGTCGGTGGCGGCATCGACCAGCAGCTTCATGTAGCAGCGCTCGTGGCCGTCGATGAAGGCCTGGCGCATCGGCCGGAAATCGGCCTCGAAGACCTTCAGCTGGTGGCCGGCAGCCAGCGCATCGGCCTCGGTGGGGCCGAGGGTGCCCACCGGCGGCAGCGTGAACACGGCGGCCGTGACCAGGCTCAGGTCCACCTGGCGCGGCTGCGGGCCGAACAGCGAATCGGCCAGCGCGCGGCCCTCGGCAATGGCCACCGGCGTCAGGTTCCACTGGTTGGTGACGTCGCCGATCGCGTACACGCCGGGCGCGGTGGTCTGCAGCCGGGCGTCCACCGGCACCGCGCCGGCGGCGTCGAGTTCGATGCCCAGCGACTCCAGCCCCAGCCCGGCGGTGTTGGGCCGGCGGCCGGTGGCGTTGAGCACGAACGGAAACTCGAGCATGCGCTCGTCGTCCAGGATCAGCAGCCAGTCGCTGCCGGCGCGCTGCACCGCGCGCGGCGCGGCGCCAGGGTGCAGCTCCACGCCGGCGGCCTGCAACGCCGCGGCCACGCGGGTGCGCAGGTCCTCGTCGAAGCCGCGCAACGGTAGCCGCGCCCGGTAGAACAGGCTGACCTGCACGCCCAGGCGCTGCAGCATGCTGGCGAACTCCAGCGCGATGAAGCCGCTGCCGATGATCGCGGCCTTGGCCGGCAGGGCCTGCAGGTCGAGCAGGTCGTCGCTGGTCGGGCAGCTGTCGATGCCCGGGATGCTGTCGCGCACCGGCGTGCCCCCGGTGGCCACCAGGATGTGCTTGGCCTGCAGCAGCTGGTCACCGACCCGCACGCGGCCCGGGCCGTCGATGCGCGCCCGGCCTTCGATCAGCGTCACCTTCGAGCCGGCCAGCAGCTGGCGGTAGATGTGCTCCAGGCGCTGCGTCTCGGCGGCCTTGGCGGTGGCCCAGCGGCCCATCTCGAAATGCGGCCGGCCGACGCTCCAGCCGTAGCCGGCGGCCTCGCGGAAGGCGTCGCCATAGGCCGCGGCGTACATCAGCAGCTTCTTCGGCACGCAGCCGCGGATCACGCAGGTGCCGCCGACGCGGCTGGACTCGACGATCGCCACCTTGGCGCCGTGGGCCGCGGCGCGGCGCGAGGCCGCCACGCCGCCGGAGCCGGCGCCGATCACCACCAGGTCGAATGAGTCGGCCATGACATGCTGCAAAGTGAAGGCGGCCGCCATTGTCGGCTGCCGCGGCATGGCATGCTTGCGGCCGATGAATGCACCCGCCGAACGCGCCGCCGCCCTGCGCGCGCTGCTGCAGCACCATGCGCACCAGTACTACGTGCTGGATGCGCCGCAGATCCCCGATGCCGAGTACGACCGGCTGTTCCGCGAGCTGCAGGCGCTGGAGGAGGCCGACCCCACGCTGCGCACGCCCGATTCGCCGACGCAGCGCGTCGGCGGCGCGGTGCTCGACGGCCTGCAGCCGGTGCGCCATGCGCTGCCGATGCTGTCGATCCGCACCGAGACCGACACCACCGCCGAGGGCGCGCGCGCCTTCGACGCCCGCGTGCGCCGCGAGCTGGGCCTGGCCGAGGAGGCACCGCCGGTGGCCTACAACGCCGAGCTCAAGTTCGACGGCCTGGCCATCAACCTGCGCTACGAGCACGGCGTGTTGGTGCAGGCCACCACCCGCGGCGACGGCGAAACCGGCGAGGACGTGACGCAGAACGTGCGAACCATCGGCCAGATTCCGCTGCGGCTGCGCGGTGAGGCGCCGCCGCTGATCGAGATCCGCGGCGAGGCCTACATGCGCCGCGACGACTTCGAGCGCCTCAACGAACGCCAGCGCGAGAAGGGCGGCAAGACCTTCGTCAACCCGCGCAACACCGCGGCCGGCGCGATCCGCCAGCTCGACCCGGCGGGCATGGCCGACAAGAAGCTGAGCTTCTTCGCCTATGGCCTGGGCGACCAGCGCGGCTGGGCCCAGCCGGCCACGCACAGCGGCACGCTGGATGCCATCGCCGCCTTCGGCGTGCCGGTCAGCAGCGACCGGCGGGTGGTGCAGGGCGCCGAAGGGCTGGTGGCCTTCCACCAGGAGATCGCGGCGCGCCGCGATGCGCTGCCCTTCGACATCGACGGCGTGGTCTACAAGGTGGATGCGATCGCGCTGCAGCAGCAGCTGGGCTTCGTCACCCGCGAGCCGCGCTGGGCGGTGGCCCACAAGTACCCGGCGCAGGAGCAGCTGACGCGGCTGAACGACATCGAGGTGCAGGTGGGCCGCACCGGCAAGCTGACGCCGGTGGCCAAGCTGGAGCCGGTGTTCGTCGGCGGCACCACCGTCAGCAACGCCACGCTGCACAACCTGTTCGAGCTGCGCCGCAAGGGCGTGCGCGTCGGCGACACGGTGATCGTGCGCCGTGCCGGCGACGTGATTCCCGAGGTGGTGGGCCGCATCGAGCAGCCGCGGCCGAGCTACGTGCCCAACTTCCGCATGCCGCGGGCCTGCCCGGTGTGCGGCAGCCCGGTGCAGCGCGAGAAGGGCGGCATCGACCACCGCTGCAGCGGCGGGCTGTTCTGCGCGGCGCAGCGCAAGCAGGCGCTGCTGCACTTTGCCGGCCGCCGCGCGATGGACATCGAGGGCCTGGGCGACAAGCTGGTCGAGCAGCTGGTCGACGGCGGCATCGTGCGCACGCTGCCCGAGCTGTACAAGCTGGGCGTGGCCAAGCTGTCGGCGCTGGAACGCATGGCCGACAAGAGCGCGGCCAACCTGCTGGCAGCGCTGGAGCAGAGCAAGCAGACCACGCTGCCGCGCTTCCTGTACGCGCTGGGCATTCGCCATGTGGGCGAGGCCACGGCCAAGGACCTGGCCGCGCATTTCGGCAGCCTGGACCGGGTGATGGACGCCACCGAGGCGCAGCTGCTGGAGGTGCGCGATGTCGGCCCGGTGGTGGCGCAGAGCATCCACACCTTCTTCGCGCAGCCGCACCACCGCGAGGTGGTGGAACAGCTGCGCGCCGCCGGCATCCGCTGGGACGAACACGACGGCGCTGCCGCCGCGGCACCGAAGCCGCTGGCCGGCCTGACGGTGGTGCTGACCGGCACGCTGCCCACGCTGAGCCGCGAGGCCGCGAAGGAGCTGCTGGAAGCCGCCGGTGCCAAGGTGGCCGGCTCGGTGTCGAAGAAGACCTCCTACGTGGTGGCCGGCGTCGAGGCCGGCTCCAAGCTGGACAAGGCCCGCGAGCTGGGCGTGCCGGTGCTCGACGAACAGGGGCTGCACGACCTGTTGGCGACTGGCCCGGGCGCAGGGGGCGCCGCATAATTTGCGGTTTTCTCTACACCTGATCGGAGACTGTTCTCGATGAAGCGTCATAGCCTGCGCTCGATCCCTGTTCTGGCCGCCTTGCTGGCCGGCCTGCCGCTGGCCGCCTCGGCCGCCTGCCTGAGCGACCTGGAAGCCGCCGCCCTGGTGGCCAACTACCTGAACAAGAAGCCCGCGGCCACGCCCGAGGGCCTGAACGATGCCGACGCGGCCTGCACCCGCGCCAAGGTGAACAAGTTCCTGGTGCAGCAGACCGGGGCCAAGGTGGCGGGCTACAAGGCCGGTCTCACGAACCCGGCGGTGCAGAAGCGCTTCAACGCCACCGCGCCGGTGTGGGGCGTGCTCTACGAGCCGATGCTGCTGAAGGACGGCGCCAGCGTCGAAGCCGCCTTCGGCGCGCGCCCGCTCTTCGAGGCCGACCTGCTGCTGCGCGTGTCCGATCCGCGGCTGGCGCAAGCGAAGACGCCCGAGCAGGCGCTGCAGTACATCGACCAGGTGATCCCGGCGATCGAGCTGCCCGACCTGGTGGTCGAGGCGCCGCCCAAGCTGAACGGCGCGGGCGTGGCCGCCATCAACGTCGGTGCGCGCTACTTCGTGATGGGCACGCCGATCGCGGTGAAGCGCACGCCGGACTTCGCCGCCTCGCTGGCCAGCATGAAGATCGTGGTGATGGGCGGCGGCGAGGACCTGGACAAGGGCTTCGGCAGCGACGTGCTGGACCATCCGCTGAACGCCGCGATCTGGCTGGCGCAGGACCTGGCCAAGCAGGGCATTCCGCTGCGCAAGGGCGACCTGATCAGCGTCGGCTCCTTCTCGAAGCTGATGCCGCCGAAGCCCGGCCTGAAGGTCGAGGTGCAGTACCAGGGCCTGCCCGACAACCCGTCGGTCACGGTGTCCTTCAAGTAATGGGCGGAGGCCGACCATGGCAGTGCGCGAAATCCTGAAGATGGGCGACGAGCGGCTGCTGCGCGTGGCCGCACCGGTGACCGATTTCGATTCGCCGGCGCTGCTGGCGCTGGTGGAGGACATGTTCGACACCATGCGCGCCGCCAACGGCGCCGGCCTGGCCGCGCCGCAGATTGGCGAGGACCTGCAGCTGGTGATCTTCGGCTTCGAGCACAACGTGCGCTATCCCGATGCGCCGGCGGTGCCATTGACGGTGCTGTGCAACCCGGTGATCGAGCCGCTGGGCGACGAGATTGCCGAAGGCTGGGAAGGCTGCCTGTCGGTGCCGGGGCTGCGCGGCGTGGTGCCGCGCCATGCGCGCATCCGCTACCGCGGCTTCGACGCGAGCGGCACGCCGATCGAGCGCGAGGCCGAGGGCTTCCATGCCCGCGTGGTGCAGCACGAGTGCGACCACCTGATCGGCCGCCTGTACCCGACGCGCATGACCGACCTGCGCCGCTTCGGCTACACCAGCGTGCTGTTCCCCGACCTGGACCCGGGCGAAGCCGACGACTGAGCCTGCGTCTGCAGGGGGGCGCGTCAGCCGGCGGCACCGCTGGCGCGTTGAAGGCCCAGGCACCGCCTTCCGTGCGGTTGCCGCAGGAGTGCTTGCACCGTGGCCATCGTCCGCCTGTTCCGCTGCCTGATCTGGGCCGTCTGCCTGGCCCTGGCGGGCCTGGCCGTGGCGCAGGAGGACCCGCCGGGCCGCGTCGGCCGGCTGGCGGTGCTGCAGGGCGAGGTGCTGGTGCTCGAAGCCGAGCGCGGCGACTGGGAGCCCGCGCTGCCGAACCGCCCGCTGACCGGCGGCGACCGGCTGTGGACCGCGCCGGGCGCCTCGGCCGAGCTGCGCATCGGCTCCAGCGTGCTGTGGCTGGGCGCGCAGACCGAGCTGGAAGCCGCCCGGCTGGACGACCAGCGCCTGCAGTTCCGCCTGCAGCGCGGCCAGCTGGCGGTGCTGCTGCGCTCGGACACCGTGGCGGCCGAGTTCGAGGTGGCGCATCCGGAGGTCCGGCTGCAGCCGCTGCGCGCCGGGCTGTACCGCATCGACCGGCTGGCCGAGGCCACCGACGTGAGCGTCTGGCGCGGTGCGCTGCGCGTGGACGGCCATAACCTGACGACCACGCTGGTGGCCGGGCAGCGCGCCGCGTTCTGGCGCGACGGGCCGCTGGGCGACACCACGCGGCAATGGCTGGCGCCGCAGCAGGACGAGTTCGCGCTGGCCGTGCAGCGCGCCGACCAGGAGGCGCAGCGCCTGGCGGCGGCCACCTGGGTGCCGCCGGAGATGACCGGGGCCGAGGAACTGGAGCGCTACGGCCGCTGGCAGCAGCATCCGGAATACGGCGCGGTGTGGCTGCCGATGACGCTGGCCCCCGGCTGGGTGCCGTACCAGCGCGGCCGCTGGGTCTGGCTGCGGCCCTGGGGCTGGACCTGGGTGGACGACGCGCCCTGGGGCTTCGCCCCCTCGCACTACGGCCGCTGGTTCTGGTGGGGCCAGCAGTGGGTGT
>JAFLDH010000266.1 GCA_017302505.1 Burkholderiales bacterium | reverse complement strand
GCCGGCCGCGGCGCTTGCCAGCGGTGCCGCCGCGGCGTCGGCGGCCAGCAGCAGGCGGCGAGGGCCTTCGTCAGGACGCGCGAGCATGGCCTGCAGCGTCTGCACCGGCGCGATCTGCGGCACTCGATTGCGGCCGCACTGCCCGGCCGCCGCCGCTGCAATGCCCTGCCAGTGCTGGCGCTTGCGCTCGGCGCGCTCGCCGTCCAGGCGCAGCACCGAGCGCTCGGTGTGCAGCGGCCAAATCGCGTGCACGCCCAGCTCGGTGGCCTTCTCGACCAGCCAGTCCATGCGCTCGTTGGCCGGCATGCCCAGCGCCACGGTGACCGGCACCGCCAGCTCGCGCTCGGTGGCGTCGAAGGTCTCGACGCGCACGCGCACCTGGCTGCGGCCCATCTGCAGCACCTGCGCCTGCCAGGCGCCGCCCTGGCCGTTGAACAGCCAGACCCGCTCGCCGGGCTGCAGGCGGCGCACCTGCACATGGCGTGCGGCGGCCTCCGGCAGGTCGGTCTCGAGCCCGGCCTGCAGCGGCAGGTCGGCATATAAGCGCACGCTCATACACCGGAGTGTGCCCTATCGGGCGGTGGAGGCCGTTCAGGCCCGGGCTTCGCGCAGCTCGCGGCGCAGGATCTTGCCGATGGTGCTCTTCGGCAGTTCGGCGCGGAACTCGATGCTCTTCGGCCGCTTGTAGCCGGTGAGGTGCGCCTCGCAGAAGCTGCGGATCTCGGCCTCGGTCAGTTCGTCGTCCTTCTTCACCACCACCAGCTTCACCGCCTCGCCGGCCTTGGCGTCAGGCACGCCGAAGGCGGCGCATTCGAGCACGCCCGGCAGGCTGCTGACCAGGTCCTCGATCTCGTTGGGATAGACATTGAAACCGCTGACCAGGATCATGTCCTTCTTGCGGTCGACGATGCGAAAGGCACCGCGCTCGTCGACCATGCCGATGTCACCGGTGCGGAAGAAGCCGTCGCGCGTCATCACCTTGGCGGTTTCGTCGGGCCGCTGCCAGTAGCCGGCCATGACCTGAGGGCCGCGGATGGCAATCTCGCCGGCCAGGCCGGGGCCGACCTCCAGGCCGGCGTCGTCCAGCAGCTTCAGTTCGGTGTTCGGCAGCGGCATGCCGATGTGGCCGCTGTAGGCCGTGCTGTCCACCGGGTTGCAGGTGGCCGAGGGGCTGGTCTCGCTGAGGCCGTAGCCCTCTACGATCGGGCAGCCGGTCTTCTGCAGCCACAGCCGCGCGGTGCCTTGCTGCACCGCCATGCCGCCGCCCACCGACAGCACCAGGTGGCTCCAGTCGACACTGTGGAAGGCCGGATGGTGGGCGATGGCGTTGAACAGCGTGTTCACGGCCGGGAAGCTGTGGAAGCGGTGCTTCGACAGCTCCTTCAGCAGCGCACCGATATCGCGCGCATTGGGGATCAGGATGTTGCAGCCGCCGATGTGCAGCGACAGCATCATGTTGGTGGTGAAGCCGAAGATGTGGTACAGCGGCAGCGCGCAGACCGTGGTGGGCTGCTGGCCAGGCGGGATCTGCTGCAGCGCAGGCCGGTTCCAGGCCTCGGACTGCAGCACGTTGGCCACCAGGTTGCGGTGCAGCAGCACCGCGCCCTTGCTGACGCCGGTGGTGCCACCGGTGTACTGCAGCACGGCGATGTCGTCCGGCCCCACCGCCACCGGCGACAGGCCGATCGTGCGGCCCTGGGCCAGCGCGTCCTTGAAGCGCACGGCATCGGGCAGCTGGAAGGGCGGCACCAGCTTCTTCAGCTTGCGCACCACATGGTTGACCAGCGGGCGCTGCAGGCTGCCCAGCAGGTCACCCATCGAAGCCAGGATCACGTGCTCGGTGGGCACCGCGTCGATCACCTGTTGCAGCGTGGCCGCGAAGTTCTCCAGCACCACGATGGCCCGCGCGCCGGAGTCCTTCAGCTGGTGTTCCAGCTCGCGCGCCGTGTACAGCGGGTTGACATTGACCACCACCAGGCCGGCCCGCAGGATGGCGGCCACTGCCACCGGGTACTGCGGCACGTTCGGCAGCATCACCGCCACGCGATCGCCGCGGGCCAGCCCCAAGCTCTGCAGATAGGCGGCGAAAGCGCGCGAGCAGGCGTCGATCTCGGCAAAGCTGAAGCTGCGGCCCATGTACTTGTAGGCCGGCAGCGCGGCATGCCTGGCGAAACCCTGCTCCAGCAGGGCCACCAGCGAGGCATACAGGTCGGTGCGCACTTCCGCCGGCACGCCGGCGGGGTAGTGCTTCAACCAGACCTTGTCCATCCGAAATCTCCTGCGCCGACCGAGCTGCGCTCCCGGGTTGACTCGACCCCGTTGCGCCGATTCTGACGGCAGGCTGACGAGACCAGCATCAGGGGATTCGATAGCGCAGCCCGGGTGCGCCGGCGCGAAATCACGAGGGGTTTACCCGTGTTGCCGGCGGGTCGTCGCAATGAAAAATGGACCACGCAAGCCATCCCAAGACACACCACGACGGAGACGAGATGACCCGCCTGCTTCGCCCCTTGCGCGCACTGTTCGCGCTGCTGGCCCTGAGCTTCTGCGCCAGCGCCTTCGCCCAGTACCCGAACCGTCCGATCACGCTGGTCGTGCCCTGGGGCGCGGGCGGCGGCACCGATGCGGTGGCCCGCTTCATCGCCAGCCTGATGGAGAAGGACCTGGGCCAGCCGGTCAACGTGGTCAACCGCACCGGCGGCTCGGGCGTGGTCGGCCATTCGGCCATCGCCACCGCCGCGCCCGACGGCTACACCATCGGCATGATCACGGTGGAAATCACGATGATGCACCACCAGAAGCTGACCGAGCTGAACCCGGCCAGCTACACGCCGATCGCGCTGGTCAACCTCGACCCTGCCGGCTTCCAGGTGCGTGCCGATTCCAGCTACAAGACCATGGCCGACGTGCTGGCCGCGATCAAGGCCAACCCGGGCAAGTTCAAGGCCTCGGGCACGGGCCAGGGTGGCATCTGGCACCTGGCGCTGGCCGGCATGCTCAGCGACCTGAAGATCGACCCGGCCACCGTGCCCTGGGTGCCGAGCAACGGCGCCGCGCCGGGCCTGCAGGACCTGGTGGCCGGCGGCGTGGAGTTCGTGCCCTGCTCGCTGCCCGAAGCGCGCTCGCTGATCGATGCCGGCAAGGTGCGCTCGCTGACGGTGATGGCCACCGAACGCGCGGCACTGTTCCCGAACGTGCCCACGCTGAAGGAAGCCACCGGCTCGGGCTGGACCACCGGCGCCTGGCGCGGCATTGCCGCGCCGAAGGGCCTGCCCAAGGAGGTGCAGACGCGGCTGGAAGCGTCGGTGAAGAAGGCCTACGACAGCAAGGAATACAAGGACTTCATGACGCAGCGCGGCTTTGGCGTGCTGTGGGGCAACTCTGAAGAGTTCGCCAAGTTCATGGCCAAGGGCGATGCCGACATGAAGTCGGTGATGACCGCGGTGGGCCTGGCCAAGTAGCACGGCGTGCAGCGCACCGACCGTTGGGTCGGCATCGGCCTGGCGCTTCTGGCGCTGGCGGTGCTGTGGACCGCCCGCGCTTTCCCCAACGTGCCGGGGCAGAAGCTGGGCGCGGCCCTCCTGCCGATGATCGTGGGCAGCGGGCTGCTGCTGTGCGCCATCGGGCTGGTGCTGCGCAGCCTGCGCGCCGCGGCCTATGCCGGCGAGCCGCCTCGCGCCGCGCAAGGCAGCGAGCACTTCGGCAGCGCGCTAGTGATCATCGGCGCGGTGCTGGCCTACCTGCTGCTGTCCGAGCGGCTGGGCTTCCTGCTGATCGCGCCGCTGTGCCTGCTGGCGGTGTTCCGTGCGCTGCGCGTCGGCTGGGGGCCGGCAGTGGGCTGGGCCCTTGGTGGCACGCTGCTCGTGCACCTGGCCTTCTACAAGCTGCTGCGCGTGCCACTGCCGTGGGGCGTGATCACGCCCTTCTACTGACTTCGCCGCGATGGATGCCGTCGTCACGGCCTTCGGGCTGGTGTTCCAGCCCTATGTGCTGCTGGTGATCCTGCTGTCGGCCGTCTACGGCCTGTTCGTCGGCGCGATCCCCGGCCTGACGGCCACCATGGCCACTGCGCTGCTGGTGCCGGTGACCTTCTTCATGCCGCCGGTGCCGGCGGTGGCGGCCATCGTCACCGCCACCGCGATGGCCATCTTCAGCGGCGACATCCCCAGCGCGCTGCTGCGCATGCCGGGCACGCCGGCCTCGGCCGCCTACACCGACGAGGCCTACCTGCTGACCAAGAAGGGCCAGGCCGAGACCGCACTCGGCGCCGGGCTGGTGTTCTCGGTGCTGGGCGGCATCTTCGGCGTGCTGGTGCTGATCGTGGCGGCGCCGGCGCTGGCCGAGATCGCGCTGAAGTTCAGCTCCTTCGAGTACTTCTGGCTGGTGATGCTGGGCTTCACCTGCGCGATCTTCATTGCCGGCAGCGACCCGCTGAAGGGCATGGTGTCGCTGCTGCTGGGCCTGCTGATCAGCGTGGTCGGGCTGGAGAACCCGGCCGGCGCACCGCGCTACACCTTCGGCAATGCCGACCTGATGGGCGGCATCCCGCTGATCCCGCTGATGATCGGCATGTTCGCGGTGTCGGAGATCCTCCGCTACGCGGTGCGGGTGGTCAAACCCGAGATGGCCACCGAGCGGCCTTTCGGCAATGTCTTCAAGGGCATGGGCGCGCTGCTGCGCAAGTACCCGCTGCAATTGTTCCGCGGCTCGGCGCTGGGCACCGCGGTGGGCGCGCTGCCCGGCGCGGGCGCCGACATCGCCGCGTGGATGTCCTATGCGGCGAGCAAGCGCTTCTCGAAGGAGCCACAGAAGTTCGGCACCGGGCATGTGGAAGGCATCGTCGAATCGGGCGCGGCCAACAATGCCGCGCTGGGCGGCGCGTGGATCCCGGCGCTGGTGTTCGGCATCCCCGGCGATTCGATCACCGCCATCGCCATCGGCGTGCTGTACCTGAAGGACATGAACCCGGGGCCGACGCTGTTCGTCAACAACCCGCAGAACATCTATGCGGTGTTCATCGTCTTCATCCTGGCGCAGGCACTGATGTTGCCGCTGGGCTGGGGCGTGATCAAGGTGGCCAAGCAGGTGCTGCGCATCCCGGCGGCGCTGCTGATGCCGCTGATCCTGCTGTTCTGCATCGTCGGCAGCTTCGCCATCAACAACAGCCTGTTCGGCGTGGCGGTGATGCTGATCGCCGGCATCGCCGGCTTCTTCATGGAGCGCTGGGGCTTCCCGGTGGCACCCACCATCCTGGGCGTGGTGCTGGGCACCATGCTGGAGGAGCAGTTCTTCAGCAGCCTGATCAAGGCCGACGGCAACTTCATGGTCTTCTTCGAACGGCCGATCGCCGGCACGCTGGGCGTGCTGTGTCTGCTGATCTGGCTGTGGCCGCTGGCGCGGATGCTGCGGCGGCGCTGAGCGCCGCCCTCAATGCAGCGCCGTCTCCTGCAGCGGCGCAGGCTGCGGCCGGGACGGCGGCACCATGCCCTGCCAGCCGCGCGCCCAGGCGACGAAAGCTTCCACCGGCTGCGGCTTGCTGAGGTGGTAGCCCTGCGCCTCGTCGCAGCCCAGCTGCTGCAGCCGCTGCAGGATGGCCGCGTTCTCCACCCCTTCGGCCACCACCGTCAGGCCCAGGTTGTGCGCCAGGTCGACGGTGGAGCGCACGATGGTCGCGTCGCCCTCGTCGCGCTCCATGCCCATGACGAAGCTCTTGTCGATCTTCAGCTCATTCACCGGCAGCCGCTTCAGGTAGGCCAGCGACGAATAGCCGGTGCCGAAATCGTCGATCGACAGCTTGAAGCCGCGCTGTGCCAGCCGGTTCAGCGTGGCCTCGGCGCGCTGCGGGTCGTCCATGATCGCGCTCTCGGTGATCTCCAGGCAGAAGCCCTCGGCGCGCGCGCCGTGGCGCAACAGCAGCGCGTCCAGCTTGGCGGGCAGCTCGATGTCCAGCAGGTCGCGCGTCGACAGGTTCACCGACACGCGCTGCACGCCCAGCGCCTGCAGCTGCGGCTGCAAGCGCGCCGCGGCCTCGAACATCCACAGCGTCAGCTCGCGGATGAAGCCGGTCTGCTCGGCGAAGGGAATGAACTGCATCGGCGGCACCAGGCCGCGCTGCGGGTGCTGCCAGCGCACCAGCGCCTCGGCACCGACCAGCGCGCCGTTGGCAGTGGCCACCTTGGGCTGCAGGTACAGCCGCAGCTCGTCGCGCTGCACCGCGCGGCGCAGCTCGCTCAGCAGCGACAGCGTCTGCGCGCTGGCGCTGTCCAGCGCCGGGTCGTACAGCTGCGCGCCGGCGGTGCGCTGCTTGGCGGCGTACATCGCCACCTCGGCGCGGCTGAGCAGCGTGTCGGCCTCGCGCGCATGCGCCGGCCACAGCGCGATGCCCAGGCCGGCGCTCAGGTCCACCGTCTGGTCGCCCAGGGTCAGCGGCTGGCTGAAGGCCTGGCCGATGCGCGCCGCCACCACCTGCGCATGCGCCGCATCGGCCGGCGCCAGCAGCAGCGCGAATTCGTCGCCGCCCAGCCGGGCGATCACGTCGCCTGGGCGCATCGCCGCCTGCAGCCGCTCGGCCACGCCCTGCAGCAGGTGGTCGCCACTGGCATAGCCGAGCACGTCGTTGACATGCTTGAAGCGGTCCAGGTCCAGCATCAGCACGGCCAGGCCGTCGTGGGCCGGGTCGCTGCGTGCAATGGCCGCCTGCACCGCGTCGCGGAACTGCAGCCGGTTGGGCAGGCCGGTCAGCTTGTCCCAGTAGGCCAGCTGGCGAATCTCGCGCTCGTGCGCGCCCAGGTCCACGCGCATGCGCTCGAAGGCCTGGGCCAGGTCGCCGATCTCGTCGCGGCGCTCGGTGTGCGCCACCGGCGCCTCGTAGTCGCCGCGGCCCAGCCGGCCGCTGGCCTGGGCCAGCGCCTGCAGCGGCTGGGTGACGCGCCGCGCGGTCCACACGCTGCCCACGCCGAACAGCAGCAGCCCGGCCAGCGTCAGCGCGGCCAGCGTCAGCTGCAGCGCCTGAGATCGGAAGAGCACA
>JAFLDH010000265.1 GCA_017302505.1 Burkholderiales bacterium | reverse complement strand
GCCGCGCTGGCCGGCATCGACGCGGTGTGCCAGGGTGGCGAAGCCGCCGGCGCGCTGGGCCGGCTGTCGCCGCGCGAACGCTTCCACTGGCTGGTGGCGCCGCGCAGCACCAGCGTGCAGGTCTCGGCCGTGCACACCGGCCGCTGCCGCGACCTGGACGCTGCGCTGGATGACCTGATGCGCAAGCTGGTGGCACGCTAGACGCCCCCGGGGCGCGCCTCAGAGCTGGAAGCCCACCCACAGGACCATGCCTTCGGCCAGGTCGCGCAGCAGGCCCGGCTTGCGCAGCGTGTACTGCCGGGCGCTCTGGCGCTCGCGCTGGAACCAGCGGCCGAAGCGCTGCACGTCGGCCTGCTCGTGGAAGGCCATCATCAGCTCGTAGTTCAGGAACAGGCTGCGGCTGTCCAGGTTGGCCGATCCCACCAGCGCCAGCATGTCGTCGATGACCGCCAGCTTGGCATGCAGCATCTGCGGCGCCAGCCAGATGCGCACGCCGGCCTGGGCCAGCGCCCGCACCGCGCGGCCGCGCGCGATGTCCGACAGCACGTGGTTCGAGCGCGCCGGCATCAGCAGGTCCACCGTGACACCGCGCCGCGCGGCCAGCGACAGCGCCATCACCAGCGCCGCGTCGGGCACGAAGTACGGCGTCACCAGCGCAATGTGGCGGTGCGCCTGGTAGGCGGCCGACAGCAGCAGCGCGTACACCGTGTCGTCCACCTGGTCGGGCCCCGAGGCCACCAGCTGCGCGCCGCGCGCCGGGTGGGTGGCGTCGTCCTGCGCCTGCTCGACGGGCATCTCCTCGGGCACGTGTTCCGTCTTGGCGAAGGCCCAGTCGCGCTCGAACAGCGCGATGGCCTGCAGCACCAGCGGGCCGGTCAGGTCGAAGCTCAGGTCGTGCCACGGTGGATGGCCGGGCGCGCCCTCGAAGTATTCGGAGGCCAGGTTGCGGCCGCCGCACCACAGCCGCCGCGTATCCAGCGCGGCGTCGACGATCAGCATCTTGCGGTGGTTGCGCAGGTTGGTGCGTCCCTTCAGCGGTGAATGCAGCGGCGGCACGAACAGCACCACGCTGGCGCCGGCGGCCTTCAGCGGCTTCAGGTCGGGCCGGCCGGCCATCAGGCTGCCCATGCCGTCGAGCAGCAGGCGCACGCGCACGCCGGCCTGCGCCTTGGCGACCAGCAGTTCGATGACGCGCCGGCCCACCGGCCCGCGGCCCAGGATGAAGGTGCAGATGTCGATCGACTGCCGGGCCGATTCCAGGTGCTGCCACAGCGCCTGCAGCGCCTGGCTGCCGTCGGCATGCACATGCAGGTCGCGGTACGCGGCCGGCGCCGGCTGGCCCAGCGCATGCAGCGTCTGCAGCACCCACGAGCCGCCCACCGGCTGCGGCGCCACGTGGTGGCCGCGCGCGTTGCGCGGCCGTGCCTGCTTGCGCGAACCGAAGGCCAGGAAGATCGGCACCGCAGCGTAGGGCAGCAGGATGATGAACAGCACCCAGGCCATGGCCGCCGTCGGGTGCCGGCGCTGCTCGGTCAGGTGCGACACCACCACGTAGACCAGCAGGCCGAACACCACGACCAAGCCGTGCAGCGAGAAGTATTCGTCGATCATGATGAGCCTGGCGCGGCCGGCCGCGCCGCCGGCATCAACGCGGCTTGTCGGCCGTGCGCAGGGCGGCGCCGCCGCCCTTCAGCGGAATGCGCTGGCCGGTATCCACCAGCCGCATGCCGTCGATGCGGAACACCTGGATGTCCTTCTGCACCATGTTCTGCACCAGCACCGTCAGGCCGTCCGGCGCGAAGGCCACGCCCTGCGACCAGTTGCCGATGGGCAGCTCGCCGAACTTCTGCAGCGTCTTGCCGGTGACCATGTACAGCACCAGCTTGCCGTTCGGCCCGTAGAAGGGCGATTCCTTCGGCTTGTTGCTGCCGTTCATCACCACCACCGCCACGTAGCTGCCGTCGGGCGAGCACTTGATGCCCTCGGGCGTCTGCCCCACAGTGAGCGTCTCGATGATGCGCGGCGGCTTGGCCGTCATGTCGACCACGCTGATGGTGTCGGCATCGCCCTGCCCCACGCCGATGTTGGCCACCACCGCGATGCTGCCCGGCACGCAGATGTCGATGCCGTAGGGCCGCAGGCCCGGGTTCATGTCGCGCTTGGTGTATTCCACCTTCATGCCGTCGATGGCCAGCGCCGAGATCTTGTGGTCGTTGTCGCGCGTCACCAGCGCGCTGCGGCCGTCGGGGCTGATGGCCACGTGGCTGGCGCCGCAGTCGGGCGCGCCGCCCAGGCTCACGGTGCCGGCCGGCGTCACCGTCTTGCCGGCGATGGCGAACACCGACACCGTGCAGTCGGCGCGGTTGGCCACCAGCGCCAGCGTGCCGGCGCGGTTGATCGACACGCCCGCCGGCGAGTTGCCGGTGGGCAGCGTGGCCAGGATGCGTGCCGGCCGCTGCGTCAGGTCGATCACCGACATGCGGTTGTCGGGCACCACCTTGGTGGGGTCGGTGGGCGAGACCTTCATCGCGGACGTGACCAGCGCGATGCTTTCGTCCGGCGCCACCGCCACCGACAGCGGCGGGCCGGCCACGCTGGCCGGGGCCTTGATCTCGTCGATCAGCCGCGGCGGCATCGTCTTCATGTCGATGATCGCCACCGTGTCGGGCTGCGGATTGGCGGCCACCTTGGGCACGCCGTTGTCCAGCACCATCTTGTTGTCGTTGACCGAGACGGCAATCTGCGCGGCGGCAGCCAGCGGCAGCAGCGCGCCCAGCAGCAGCGCGGCACGGGGCAGGAAGGCGTTCTTCATGGGCTTGGGGGGAGCGAAGCGGTGTCAGGCGCGCAGCATACTGTGCGCGGCACCCGGCCCGCCGGCCGGCCGGTGCGCAAGAATGGCGCCCTTCCCTATCCCACCGACCGGAACCTCCTCATGAGCGCACTGACCCTGCAACAGGCCCAGACCCTGATCCAAGCCGCCTTCACCGAAGCCCGCACCCAGGGCTACAAGCCGATGGGCGTGGTGGTGGTCGATGCCGCCGGCCAGGTGAAGGCACTGGCCCGTGAAGATGGCGCCAGCGCGCTGCGCCTGGACATCGCCACCGGCAAGGCCTGCGCCGCGGTGGGCATGGGTGCCAGCTCGCGCGTGCTGACGCAGCGTGCCAAGGACCTGCCGGCCTTCTTCATCTCGCTGGCCAGCGTGTCCTCGCAGAAGTTCGTGCCGCAGACCGGCGCGGTGCTGATCAAGGATGCCGCCGACAACATCCTGGGCGCGGCGGGTGCCTCGGGCGGCACCGGCGACGAGGACGAGGCCATCTGCATCGCCGGCATTGCCGCCGCCGGCCTGACGCACGGCTGAGCCGCTGCCACCCGGAGCCTGGCCATGAAGACCCCGGACCTGAGCCGCTCGGTACGCGGCAGCGTGGTGCTGATCACCGGCGCGGCCAGCGGCATGGGCCGCGCCGCGGCGCGGCTGTTCGCCAGCGAGGGCGCGAAGGTGGCCGTCACCGACCGCGACGCGGTGGGCGCGGCGCGCGTGGCTGAAGAGATCACGCAGGCCGGCCACGCGGCCCGCGCCTGGGCGCTGGACGTGGCCGATGCCGAGGCCATCGAACGCGTCGTCGCCGAGGCGGCCAAGGCCTTTGGAGGGCTGGACATCATCATCAACAACGCCGGTGTCGCGCAGTTCCTGCCGCTGGACGACCCCGAGTACGACCGCCATTGGGCGCGCGTGCTGGACATCCTGCTCACCGCACCGCAGCGCGTGGTACGCGCCGCGCTGCCGCACCTGCGCCGCTCGGCGGCCGGGCGGGTGATCAACGTCGCCTCCACCGAAGCGCTGGTGGCACAGAACCGCGACAGCATCTACTGCGCCGGCAAGAGCGGCGTGCTGGGCCTGACGCGCGCGATGGCGGTGGAGCTGGGCCGCGACGGCATCACCGTCAACTGCATCTGCCCGGGGCCCATCCACACCGGCATGACCGCCGCCATCCCCGAAGACGACAAGGCCACCTTCGCCCGCCGCTACACCGCGCTGCGCCGCTACGGCCAACCGGAGGAAGTGGCCCACGCGATGCTGAGCCTGGCGCTGCCGGCCAGCAGCTACATCACCGGCGTGGTGCTGCCTGTGGACGGCGGACAGACGGCACGGGCTGCCTGAGAAGCGGGGGCCGAGCACTGGCGTTTGCTTGAAAGACTGTATGCATGTACAGTATCCGTTCAAACGGAGCCTGCACCATGCACTCACCCTTCCGCCAGCTGTACGCCCCCAAGCCCGACCGACTGCCCACCTGGCTACGCAAGCTGTGGCTCTGGTTCTGACGCCCTTGCCTCAGCCGCAGACTCCGACATAGCCGCAGGCGGTGCAGAAGTCGCAGCCGTCCTTGTGGATCAAGGTGCGGTTGCCGCATTCCGGGCAGGGCGCGCCGGCCATCGGTGCGATGGCCTCGCCCACCGCCGCCTTGCGCTCGCGCGGCGGCTGCAGGATGCCCATCTCCTGCAACGGGAAGCCCTGCTCGTCCAGCACGCCCAGCATCGCGTAGCGGTGGATCACCAGCCGCGCCACGTAGGCCACCGTGGACGGCCAGACCTGCTGGCGCCGTTCGCCGGGCACCGGCGCCATGAAGTGGCCCAGCGGCTCGCCCACGTTCAGCAGCTTGCGCAGCTTCATGCCGATCCAGGCCGGGTCGATGACGCGCATATCCAGGCTCAGCAGCCGCGCCAGCCCGTCCAGCGCGCGCGGGTAGTTGCCCGAGAAGCCCAGCGCGCAGGGCCGGGTGCTCAGGCCGCCGTCGCCCGAGGGCAGCTGCACCTCCTTCAACGTCAGCGCGAATTCCTCGCCAGTGGCCGGGTTGTGCACGTCTACCGACCATGCCAGCGTGCCATGCGGGCCGGTGCGCGGCTCGTCGCGGCTGAACATCGCGTCCAACACCGGCGTGGAGCCGGCACCGTCCAGCGCGCCCAGCATCTCGCAGCGCCAGCGGATCACCGCCGCAGTGGCCGCCACCACGCCGGGGAACAGGCGCTTCTCGCCATGCGGCGGGAAGGGCATCTCGAAGGCGCGCTCCTCGGCCACCGTGGCCAGTGCATCGAGCTTCAGCTTCAGCCATTGCGGATCGTTGGCGCGCATGTCCATCGACAGCGTCTTGGCCAGCGCCGCCAGGCCGCGCGGCTGCTCGGCCCCGTTGACCCACACCTCGAAGGGCAGCGTCTTGCCGAACAGCCCCAGGTCGGGTCCGGCCTGCGCCGGCAGCTCGCCGACGAACAGCGCGAACTCGCCATGCGGGTGCTGGATCATGAAGCTCCAGGCCGGGTTGCCGGCGGCCAGGTCGGGCCGGCTGGGCCAGCGCAACGAGGTGAGCACCGGCGCGGGCAGGCGCTCCAGCTTCAGCCGCTGGTTGGCGCCGTCGTCGGCCGCGCGCAGCGGCACCGGCTGCGCGGTGGTGGCCGGCTCCACGCTGAGCACGGCGCCCAACACCTTGTTCGGCCGGTAGGTGGCCAGGCCCTTCAGACCCGAACGCCAGGCCGTCAGGTACAGATCCTGGAAGTCGGCATAGGGGTAGTCCTCGGGCACGTTGACGGTCTTGCTGATCGACGTGTCCACATAGGGCGCCACCGCCGCCACCATGGCCGCATGCGCGGTGGCCGACAGCTCCAGCGCGCTGACGAAGGCCGGCGGCAGCTTGGCATCGGTGCCCTTCAGGTGGCGGTGCAGCCGCCAGGCGTGGTCCTCGACCGCGTATTCCTTGAAACTGCCGTCGGGCTCGCGCTTCTTGCGGGTGTAGGTCCAGCTGAAGGCCGGCTCGATGCCGTTGCTGGCGTTGTCGGCAAAGGCCAGGCTGATGGTGCCGGTGGGCGCGATCGACAGCAGGTGCGAATTGCGCAGCCCGTGCTGGCGGATGCGGTCCTTCAGCGCCTGCGGCAGCCTGGAGGCGAAATTGCCGGCGCTCAGGTACAGGTCGGCATTGAACAGCGGGAAGGGTCCGCGCTCGCGCGCCAGCTCCACCGACGCGGCGTAAGCCGCATCGCGCAGCAGCTCGGCGATGCGCCGGGCGCGCTCGCGCGCCGCGTCGCTGTCGTAGTGCAGGTTCAGCATCGCCAGCGCATCGCCCAGGCCGGTGAAGCCCAGGCCGATGCGGCGCTTGGCGGCCGCCTCCTGCTGCTGTTGCGGCAGCGGCCAGACGGTGGCGTCGAGCACGTTGTCCAGCATGCGCACCGCCACCGCCGCCACCTCGGCCAGGCCGGCGTCGTCGAAGCCGGCATCGGCCTCGAAAGGCTGCGTGACGAAGTGCGTCAGGTCGATGCTGCCCAGGCAGCAGCAGCCATAGGGCGGCAAAGGCTGCTCACCACAGGGGTTGGTCGCGCTGATAGTCTCGCAGTAGCGCAGGTTGTTATCCTGGTTGATGCGGTCCAGGAACAGCACGCCGGGCTCGGCATGGTCGTAGGTGCTGCGCATGATCTGGTCCCACAGCTCGCGCGCGCGCACCCGGCGGTAGACCCACAGGCCATCGGCGCGGCGGAAGGCGCCCTCGGCCTTCTGCGCCTGGCCAGGCTCGGCGCGGTGCACCAGTTCCACCTCGGCATCGTCCTGCACGGCGCGCATGAACTCGTCGGTCACGCCCACTGAGACGTTGAAGTTCTTCAGGTCGCCTTCGTCCTTGGCGTGGATGAACAGCTCGATGTCCGGATGGTCGCAGCGCAGCACGCCCATCTGCGCGCCGCGCCGGCTGCCGGCGGATTCCACCGTCTCGCAGCTGCGGTCGAAGACGCGCATGTAGCTGATCGGGCCCGAAGCGCTGCTGCGCGTGCTGCCCACCCAGGCGCCCTTGGGGCGGATGCGCGAGAAGTCGTAGCCCACGCCACCGCCGCGGCGCATGGTTTCGGCGGCTTCGGTCAGCGCGGTGTAGATGCCGGGAAAGCCGTCCTCCACCTGCGCGATGGAATCGCCCACCGGCTGCACGAAGCAGTTGATCAGCGTGGCCGTGAGGTCGGTGCCGGCCGCCGAGGCAATGCGCCCGGCCGGCACGAAGCCGCGGCGCTGCGCGTCGACGAAGCGCGCCTCCCACTGGGCGCGCTGCGCC
>JAFLDH010000264.1 GCA_017302505.1 Burkholderiales bacterium | reverse complement strand
GACGGCCACGCGGCGGCGCAGGCCGCGCTCGTCGATGAAGCGGTCGATGTCCAGCCGGCCGCGGGTTTCGTGGTGCACGGCCAGGTGCTCGGCGGCCAGGTAGTCGTCCAGCGAAGCCGGCGCCTTGCGCGCCTGCGCGTCGTAGTAGACGAGGTAACGGTCGTCGAACAGCCGGCGCTGCAGCACGTCGGCCGCATCGGGCGGGCGCGGGGTGATGGCCAGCAGGCAGCTGCCGTCGCGCAGCATCTCGGCGCTGGGCACGCCCGAGGGCACGATGCGCAGCGCCAGCCCCGGCGCGCGCACGCGGGCATGGTGCAGCAGCAGCGGCAGCAGCAGGTCACGCTGCAGGTCGTTGGCGGCGATGGTGACGCTGCCTTCGAAGGCCGCGGGGTCGAAGCTGCCGCCCTGGGCAAAGCTGCGCAGGTCGTCCAGCAGCCGCCGCGCCGGCGCGGCCAGCGCCTGGGCCCGCGCAGTGGGCACGATGCCGCGGCCCGACTTGACGAACAGCGCATCGCCGGTGATGGCGCGCAGCCGCTCCAGCTGGTGGCTGACGGCCGACTGCGTGACCCCCAGCCGCGCCGCCGCGCGCGTGACCGAGCCTTCGTCCAGCACCGCCAGCAGCAGCTGCAGCAAGTGGCCGTCGATGTCCGAATGATCGATTTCGCTCATGGGTGGCATCAGTATCGGCCCGTTTATCTGCCGCCGGGCGCGCCGCACACTGCCGGCACCGCAAAACGCTTGACCGGAGACAAACCATGGCCGCAAGCCGACAGATACCGGGCACCACGCTGTTCGACGGCGCCCAGGCCCGCAAGGGCTACGCGCTGAACAAGATGTGCTTCAGCTTCAACGAGGCCGCCAACCGCGAGGCCTTCGTGGCCGACGAGGACGGCTACTGCAGCCGCTACGGCCTGAACGCCGAGCAGCGCGCCGCCATTGCCGCGCGCAACGTGCTGCAGCTGATTGCCGCCGGCGGCAACGTGTACTACCTGGCCAAGTTCGCCGGCATCCTGGGCCTGGACGTGCAGGACCTGGGCGCGCAGCAGACCGGCATGACGAAGGACGAATTCAAGGCCAAGCTCGTGGCCGCGGGGAGGCACTGACCATGGCAACGATCATCGGTGGCATCACCACCTCGCACGTGCCGGCCATCGGCCGCGCCATCGCCCGCAACCTGCAGGCCGACCCGTACTTCAAGCCCTTCTTCGACGGCTTTCCACCGATCCACGACTGGCTGGCCACCGCCAAGCCCGACGTGGCGGTGGTGATCTACAACGACCACGGGCTGAACTTCTTCCTCGACAAAATGCCCACCTTTGCGGTGGGCGCCGCGCCCGAGTACCGCAACGCCGACGAAGGCTGGGGCATCCCGGTGGTGCCGCCCTTCCGGGGCGAGCAGGGCCTGAGCTGGCACCTGATCGAATCGCTGATCGGCGAGGACTTCGACCTGACCACCTGCCAGGAGATGCTGGTGGACCATGCCTTCACGCTGCCGATGGCGCTGCTGTGGCCGGGCACGGAGGCGTGGCCGGTGAAGGTGGTGCCGGTGTGCATCAACACCGTGCAGTTCCCGCTGCCGTCGGCGGCGCGCGTCTACAAGCTGGGGGAAGCCATCGGCCGCGCCATCCGCAGCTGGGACGCCGACCAGCGCGTGGTGGTCATCGGCACGGGCGGGCTGTCGCACCAGCTGGACGGCGAGCGCGCCGGCTTCATCAACAAGGACTTCGACCTGAAGTTCATGGACAGCCTGCTGAGCGACCCGACCTGGGCGACGAAGTATTCGATCACCGACCTGGTGGAGCTGACCGGCACGCAGGGCGTGGAACTGCTGATGTGGCTGGCCACGCGCGGGGCGCTGGGAGAGCAGGTGCGGCAGGTGCATCGGAACTATCACATTCCGATTTCGAACACGGCGGCGGGGACCTTGGCGTTGGAGTGTCGATAGGGGCGCAGCGTTTGCAACAAGAACGGAGGCGCTAGCCTCCCGTGCTCATGCTTGACCAGCGGGTGCCCCTATCCGGTTAGACCATGAGAATCGACCCCAAAGCGGTCACGATGGCGCAGATTGCGCTGTCGCGACTGCGTGTGCTGCAATCCTGCGGGCGAAAACAGACCAGCCATCACAGGGGACCATATTGAGCATCGGCACCATCATGCGCCATTTTGGAAAGTGCGAAGACTGACCTGAGCTTTCGCTCACTCAGCAATCTTCGGAATCAGCGCGTCGAAGTTGAAGAACTCCGCGTGCAGTGCGAGAAGCGGGGTTGGTTCGTCGTCGAAGCCTCTGAACGGGTCCTTGTTGCAAAGTCTGAAGCGGCCAAGAAGCGCGTACTCGGCAATCGCGTTGCACACGTTCAGTACGACCCCAACGAGCTTCCAAGTAATTCGCTGGTTCCCGAGGGTGCAAGACTATCTGTGGTGGTGAACCGCTACGAGCGAAGCACCACCGCAAGAGCCAGTTGCATTGCCCATTGGGGTCTCGACTGCGTTGTATGCGGTTTCAACTTCGAGAGGGAGTTCGGATCTCGGGGCGAGGGCTTCATTCACGTACACCATCTGAAGCCTCTGAGTGAGATAGGAGACGAGTATCAGCTCGATCCGATCAAGGACCTTAGGCCAGTCTGTCCGAACTGCCACTCAATGCTTCATGCGTCAACACCCGCAGCATCAATCGAAGAGCTTATTGCTGCACGTCGATCTCGAGGTGATGGCTAGCATGGCGCTGCAGCCTCGCTTGACCCCCGGCCATTCTGGGCCAGCTGCCCTCCGCCGTCACGCCTCCGCGGTCGGCTGAGCGCTTGTTGGCGCCAAACACTATGCCCCGAAAGCCCCGCATCGGCGTCTGTGTCTATTGCGGTAATCGACGCGAAGTCACGCGCGACCACGTGCCGCCAAAGTGCCTCTTTCCCGCCGAGACGCGAGTCAACTTGGTCACCGTCTACGCCTGCTGCACCTGCCACGACTCGTACAAACTTGATGACGAGTACTTTCGGGTAACGCTATCCGTTCGCGATGATCTTCCCATCGGCTCTGATAGTCAGTTCCTGCGTGACCAAACGCGTAAGACCTTACGAGACCCGGCGGCGACAGCCTTCCGCAAGGCGATTCGCGCCTCAACCGTAAGGGTACCCATACACTCGCCAAGTGGCGTTTACCTCGGTCACGCTACAGCACTGAAGATCGACACAGCCCGCGTAAAGCGAACCGCAGAGCGCATCGTCCGAGGGCTGTATGGCAAGTTCCTTGGACACCCGCTGCCGCAGGCCTACGACCTACAAGTCGTTTTGTTGGACCTCCAACGCGACATGAGTGCGTTGAAGAACCCAGAGGTGCAGGAAGTTCTCATGCTCCTTGGAAAATGCGGGAAACATAGAGCGTTCGGGCAGGCTCTCGATGTCTGGTACGCCACGACAGACGATGACGCGCACTCCAGTTTTTGGGTTATCCGTCTTCATGGCGCGTTTGGCTTCCTCGGCTTCACCGTGCCGCGCGACTGACTCCCGACCCCCAGTGCCGGAGGTCGCGAGGAGCCCGACGGCTGATCGCATCGCTGATACAGAAATCTGTATGATTCGGAAATGAAGACCACCCTCGACATCAACGACCAGCTCCTGGCGGACGCCAAGGCGCTGGCGGCCCAACAGCGAACGACGCTGACGCGGCTGATCGAGGAGGGTCTCCAAATGCGTCTGCGCGCCCAGTCGGGTGCCGCCAAGGCCGGGCGGGTGCGCCTGCCTGTCTTCAAGGGCCGCGGCGGTCTGGTGGCGGGCGTCAATCCACTGAGCAACAAGGCGCTGCTCAAGGCCCTGGACGATGACGCCTGACGTCAATGTCCTGGTGGCGGCATCGCGCACCGATCACCCGCATCATGCGGTGGCGCGCGAATGGCTCGAAGCGTCAGTGGGTACCTCCGGCACAGGCGCGGCCTTCACGCTGATGCCCATGGTGCTCGCCAGCTTTCTGCGGCTGGTGACCAGCCCCAAGATCTTCCAGGTCCCTACGCCGGTCGAAGACGCGGTCGCATTCCTCGATGCGCTTCTGGCTGCGCCTGGCGTGCAGCTGGCACACCTCGGGCTTGAGTGGTCGAAGCTTCGGCAGCTCTGCCTCGACAAGCGCTTGCGCGGCAATGACTTGCCCGATGCATGGCTGTCGTCGGCAGTGGCGCAACTCGGCGAGCACCTGGTCACCTTCGATCGTGACTTCAGACGCTTGCTCACGCGGAGTCAGTACACGCTGCTCGCCGCTGATGCCTGACCCCTCTGCCTCAAGGATTGCGAATGACGAAACTCACCCTTCTCGGTGCCGGCCTGATCATGTTGGTGGTGGGCGCGCTGCATTTGCTGGCGCCGCAGATGATGATGAACGAGCCCAAGATCGACCTGACTTCGGTCAATCACTTGCACGTCATCCGCGCCGCCTACGGTGGCGGCTTCCTGGGTATCGCGGCGCTCTTCCTGCTGGGCGCCTTCAAGCCAGAGCACAGCCGGCTGTCGCTGATGGCGGTGGCGGTGCTCTTCTTCGGTTTCGCGTTCGGGCGCCTCTTCAGCATGGTCGTGGATGGGGCGCCGGTGGGCCGGTACTTTGGCGTGCTCGCCACCGAGCTCGTCTTTGCGATGCTGGCCGTGCTTTGCTTGCGCAAGGCGGCGGCCACCCGCTGAACCGCGGAGGCCCCGGCGACACGCCCATGCACACGGCACCCCAGGCCCTCGACCGCTTCCTCGCCGCACAGGCCGCCGACTATGCGCTGGCGCTGGCCGAGTTGCGGCGCGGCCGCAAGCAAAGCCACTGGGTCTGGTACGTGCTGCCGCAGCTGCGCGGCCTGGGCCTCAGCGCCATGGCGCAGCAATACGGGCTGGCCGGCCTGCAGGAGGCGCGCGACTATGCGCTGCACCCGGTGCTGGGCGCCCGGCTGCGTGAATGCGTGGCGGCCATCACGGCGCATCGGGGCGTGTCCGCGGCGCAGATCCTGGGCGACATCGATGCGATGAAGTTCCGCTCATGCCTGACCCTGTTCATGCACGCGGCGCCGCAGGAGCCGCTGTTCGCCCAGGCGCTGCAGCAGTTCTTTGGCGGCGAGCCGGATGCGCGTACGCTGGCGCTGCTGCACAGCGGGTGACGCTGATCAACACGACCAGCCTGCCGCGCAGCCACACTCGGGCTCTCAGCCACTCGCAGGAGCCCACCGTGTGCGCCCACCGCATCCGTCTCGTTCCCATGCTGTCGATTGGCCTGCTGGCCGCTTCGGCGGCCCTGGCGCAGCAGGCGTCGGCACCGGCCACGCCGCTGTTCGTGTCCAAGGCGCTGATCGCCAGCCCCGTGACCGGTGACGACAAGAAGGAAATCGTGCTGATGTCGGTGGCCATCCAGCCCACCGGCGCGGTGCCGTTGCACACCCACCCGGGCGATTGCGTGGGCTCGGTGCTCGAAGGCACGGTGGAGCTGCTGGTCGATGGCCAGCCGCCGCGCCGGGTGGCCGCGGGCGAAACCTACGCCAACCCGCGCGGCACGCCGCACGGCTTCCGCAACGTGGGCGAGGCGCCGGCGCGGCTGCTGAACAGCCTGGTGGTGGACAAGGGTGCGCCGCGGGTGCAGCCGGTGCCGGCGCCGGCCGTCAAGCCCTGAGCCCGGCGCGGCGAGCGCCGCGCCTCAGATCCACAGCCAGGGCGCCACGCGATGCGTGAATTCGCGCGCCAGCCACTTGCTGCGCATGGCCTGGTAGACGCGGTTGTCGAAGCCGCGCACGCCCTCGATGCGCGGCACCTGGCGGAAGCGCCGCACGATGTGCAGCCCGGCGGCCTGCGGGCCGTCGATCAGCATGCGGAAGTGCTGCTCGGCGCTGGTGGGTGTGTCGTCCTGCTGCAGCCGGCGGTAGGCACCTTCAATCAGCGTGCGGTAGGCGCGTTGGTTCCAGCGCAGCAGGTACAGGTCGGTCCAGCGCAGCGGCCAGTTGCGGCAGTGGCAGTACAGGTCGGCCTGTGTGGGCTGGGTGGCGATCAGCCGGGCCAGGTTGGGCACGCGGTAGCGGCCGGTCACCTTCCACACGCGCGCCGCCGGGCCCTGGGCCTGGATCAGCGCCGATTGGCGCATGGCGTGGTCCACCAGCTTGAACTCGCCATAGCCGCGGCCCCATATCGCCGGGTGGTCCAGGCCGTGGTGGCCGATCAGCTCCACCTGGCGGGCCAGGCCGGCCGCGCGGGCGCGCGCCACAAAGGGGGCCAGGTCGTAGCCCGAGTTCTCGCACAGCACCAGCCCCTGCAGGCTGCCGGCACGCAGCAGTGCCAGGTAGAAGTCGAAGGCCTGCAGATAGTCCTGCAGGCGCAGCTTCGGGTCGCGCCGCGCCAGGTTGCGCACATCCGGCGGCGGCACCACGGTGGCGGTCAGCAGGACGATGTCGTGTGCAGGCATGGCGCCGCATTGTCGCGGCGCGGCGGGCGCAAGGGGCGTTCAGCCCGCAGGCCAGCGCGCCGGGTCCAGCCGGTACAGCGCGGCCAGCTGCTCATACACCGCCGGCGCCTCGTCGGCCAGGGCCTGCGGCTGCTCGAAGAACACCTCGGTGGCCACCGCCAGGAACTCCGCCGGCGCGGTGGCGCCATAGGCGTCCAGCAGCGCCGAGGGCTGCTGCTGGTGCCGGGCATAGGCCGCCTCCATCACCTCGGCAAAGCGCTGCCGCTGGCTGCCGTCGGCGCGCCAGGGCAGGCCGTCGGCCTCGCCGCCGTCCTGATCGATCTGGTGGGCAAATTCGTGCAGCACCACGTTGCGGCCGTCGGTGGGGTCGGCCGCGCCTGCCAGCACCTCGCTCCAGGCCAGGATCACCTGGCCCTGCTGCCAGCTTTCGCCGGCCAGCGCCTGCGGCTCTTCGCTGACCACGCCGCCGGGCAGCACCTGGCGCCGCCGCGCGATGAAGGCCGCCGGGTACACCAGCACCTGGCGCAGCTGCGGGTAGCAGGCATCGCCCTGCTGGCCCAGCAGCAGCAGGCAGGCCTGGGCGGCGATGGTCACGCGCACCTCGTCGTCGATGGCCTGGCCGTCGCAGCCGATGAACGGCTTGTCGGCAATGAACACCTGCACCAGCCCGCGCAGCCGCTGCTGCAACGGCGCCGGCAGCTGCTGAAGCAGCGGCACGCGGCGTTGCAGGATGCGTTGCCAGCGGCGCGGGAAGGGCCCGCGCGCCAGCCGCGACCGGC
>JAFLDH010000263.1 GCA_017302505.1 Burkholderiales bacterium | reverse complement strand
GGCGATCAGGCGGTTGTGCACGTGCACCGCGCGGCCCGCCAGCGCTGCGGGCACCGGCTGCCAGGCCGGGAAGTCGACCATGTCCACCGCGCCAGGCGCCACGATCTGCGGTACGCCGCGTCGGCCCGCGCCGCTCAAGCGCCCGGCACCGGAGCTGACCACCGAGCCGCCCAGGTGGTTGGCCAGCTCCTGCAGGCAGAAGTCCATCACCGCGCAGAAGGCGCCGCTCTCGGCCAGCGCCTCGAAGGCGCGCCCGCCCATGCCGGTGCTGTGGAACACCGCCAGCTCGTAGCCGCGCGCCTCCAGCGCGGGTTTGAGCCGCACCATGTAGCGCAGGCAGCTCTTGCCCAGCGAGCTCATGCCCACCAGCGGCCGGTCGCGGCGCGGCGCCTGCGCGGCCTGCATTGCGCCGACCACCGCACCCGCGCCTTGCGCCAGCGTCGAGCGGCACAGGCTGTTCAGCCCGTACAGCCCGCCGGCCCACAGCAGCATCATCAGGTCCGGCGTGATGCGCTCGGGCGGGATCAGGTGCGAATAGGCGATGGTGCTGATGACGACCTTCGGCATGCCGATGGGCAGCGCCGCGGCCACGTCGAAGGCCAGGTCGGTGCCCATGCTGCCGCCCAGCGCCAGCAGGCCGTGGATGCGGCCTTCGGCCTGCAGCTGCGTGGCCAGCGCCGCGGCGCCATGCGCCATGCGCGTCATCGCCGTGTTCTCGTCGCCGCTGTCGATGACTTGCTGCAGCGTGCTGCCGGCCGCGGCGGCCACTTGATGATTAGCGATGTCCACCGGCGCGTGGCCGGCGGCCAGCACGCCCACGTCCATCACCAGCGCTTGCGCGCCCTGGGCCAGCACCTGCTGGCGCAGGAAGGCGATCTCGTCACTCTTGGTGTCGGCGGTGCCGACGATCAGCACCGTCTTCATGCTGGGAGCCTGTGAAGGCATGAATCGCGCCCGCGCTGGGGCGGCCAAGGCCGCTGGCGTAGGCGCGTCGCGCAGCGCGGGCTTGCCGCCCGCGCAAGCGGCGCAACACCCGCCAGCGGCCTTGGGTGCCCCAGCCCTCCGGGTGAGGGCCCAGAACAGGCCCACTCGGCGTTGCGAGGCTTCGCCGGGGCCCCACCCCGGCTGTGCCTCGCGCCTAGATTGGGCCTGTTCTTGGCCCTCACGCGGGTGCGATTCATGTCTTCACAGGCTCCGAGGCAGCGTCGTCGAAGGCGCCTTCCAGCGCGGTGCAGAGGGTGTCCAGCTCGGCCTCGCTGATGACCAGCGGCGGCGACAGGATCAGGTTGGCACCGGACACGCGCACCATCAGCCCGCGGCGGTAGGCGGCGCGCGCCACGCGCGCCGGCAGGTCGCTGGTCTTGGGCAGCGGCGCCTTGGTGGCGGGGTCGGCCACCATCTCGATGCCCAGCATCAGGCCGTGGCCGCGCACGTCGCCGACAAAGGCATGGCGCTGCTTGAGGTCGCGCAGCCGCTGCTGGAAGGCCGGCGCCACGCGCGCCACGTGGCCGGGGATGTCCTGCTCGACCAGCAGCTTCATCGTCGCCAGCGCGGCGGCCGCGGCCACCGGGTGCGCGCTGTAGGTGTAGCCGTGTGCCACCTGGCCGGCGCCGGTGGCGTCGGCGTCGAAGACATCGGCCACCGCCTGCGAGATGGCGGTGGCGCCCAGCGGGATGTAGCCGCTGCTGATGCCCTTGGCCAGGCACCACAGGTCGGCCTGCACGTCCCATAGCCGCGTACCGAACAGGTGGCCGGTGCGGCCGAAGCCGGTGACCACCTCGTCGGCGATCAGCAGCACGCCGTGGCGGCTGCAGACCTCGCGCACCAGCGGCCAGAAGTTGGCCGGCGGCACGATCACGCCACCCGCGCCCTGGATCGGCTCGGCGATGAACGCGGCCACCGTGTCCGGCCCCTGGAAGACGATCTCGCGCTCCAGCTGGCCGGCGATGAGACGGCCCAGTTCCTCCGGGTCCTGCGTGTAGGCATTGCGGTACAGCCATGGGCTGTCGATGTGGAACACGCCGGGCAGCAGCGGCTCGTAGGCGCGGCGGAAGTTGCTGTTGCCGTTGACGCTCATGCCGCCGAAGTGCACGCCGTGGTAACCCTGGCGCAGCGCGATGTACTTCGTGCGGTCCTTGTGGCCGCGCAGCTTGTGGTACTGCCGCGCCAGCTTCAGCGCGCCTTCCACCGCGTCGCTGCCGCCGTTGCTGAACAGCACTGCGGCCACGCCGTCGGGGCGCATCAGCTCCACCAGCGCGCGGCTGGCCTCGATGGCGCGCGGGTGCGTGGTGCCGCGGAAGGTGTTGAAGAAGGGCAGCTCGTCCAGCTGCGCGACGATGGCGTCGCGCACCGGCTTGCAGCTGTGGCCCAGGTTGCTGCTCCACAGCCCGGCCACGCCGTCCAGCAGCTTGTGGCCGTCGATGTCCCACACCCAGCAGCCTTCGCCGCGGGCGATGATGTCCGGCCGCGAGCCTTCGGCCTTCATCGCCTTCGGATGGGCCATCGGGTGCCACAGGTACTGGGCGTTGTCGCGCTTCAGTCGGTCGATCGCATCCATGGCGGGCCCTCAGAGGTGGCGGATGTAGAAGTCGCGCGCGCCCAGCACGTCGCGGCCGGCGGTCTTGGCGATCTCGTCGCGCTTCATGAACACATGGTTGGCGACCAGGCCTTCGCCCACCGCCTGCACCAGCGCGGCGTCGGCCTCCAGCGCGTCCAGCGCCTCGCCCAAGCTGCCGGGCACGCTGACGGTGGCGTCCTGGCCGGTCAGGCCGTCGCCGGTTTCCATCGGCTGCAGGGGATAGCCGCGCTGCACGCCCAGCCGCGCCGCCTGCAGCACCGTGGCCACCAGCGTATAGGGGTTGGCCGCGCCGTCGCCCATGCGGTGTTCCAGCCGCGCGGCGGCGCCGCCTTCGGCCGACACCCGCACGGTGACGTTGCGGTGGTCGATGCCCCAGTTCTGCCAGAAGCCCGACAGCGAGGCCGGCTGCAGCCGCTCGTAGCTGTTGACGCAGGGCGCGGCCAGCCCGGCGATGCCGCGGTGGTGCTGCATCAGGCCGGCGATGCAGCCGCGCGTCAGTTCGTTCAGCGCCGCCGGGTCGGCGCCGCCGCTCAACGCGTTCTGGCCCTTCTGCGGCCCCTCGCCGTGGCGGAACGAGAAGTTCACGTGCACGCCGCTGCCGCCCTGCGCCGGCAGCGGCTTGGGCAGGAAGCTCAGCAGCAGCCCGTGCCGGAAGGCCACCTCGCGCGCCAGCAGCCGGAACAGCACGATGTCGTCCACCGCCTTCAGCGCGTCGGCATAGGTCAGCGTCAGCTCGTACTGCGGCGAGTCGTATTCGGTGTTCAGGCTGTCGATGGGCAGGCCGCAGGCGGCGGCCTTCTCCCACAGCTCGTCCGTGAAGCCGCGCGGGTCGGCGAAGGGCCCGGTGGCATACACATGCGAGGACGGCGTGTCGTAGGGCTTCAGGCTGCCGTCGGGCTCGATCTGGAAGGCATAGGCCTCCAGCTCGATGCCGACCATCGGCTCGTAGCCCAGCGCCTGCCAGTCGGCGATGGCGCGCTTGAGCGCACTGCGCGCGCATTGCGGCAGCGGCTGGCCATGGTGGTCGAGCAGGTCGCACAGCACCACGCGGGTGTTCGGCTCCCAGCCGGGGCGGGCGGCGGCGGCCTGGTACACCGCCTCCATGTCGGGCAGGCCTTCCAGCACGGTGGAGCCCGGCGCGGGGAGCAGGTCCTTGTCGTAGCCGACGCCGAAGGTGCCGCGGCAGAAGCGCGCGCCGCCGTCGCGGCCGCGCCAGGGCACGTACTTGCCGCGCACGATGTTCAGGTGGTCGCAGAACAGCACGCGCAGGCGCTCAGGGGACAGGGCTTCGATCATGGCGACAGGGGCTCCGCGGTCATTGCAGGGTGAAGCGCAGCGGCAGCCGCTTGATGCCGCCGACGAAGTTGCTGCGCAGGAACTCGTGCGCGCCTGCCGGCTCGACGCGGCGCACGCGCGCGGCGAACTCCTGCAGCAGCACGCGCACTTCCAGCCGCGCCAGCCACATGCCCAGGCAAACATGCGGCCCGCCCTGGCCGAAGGCCAGGTGGCGGTTGGGGCTTCGCTGCAGGTTCACACGCATCGGCTGGTCGAAGGCGGTCTCGTCGCGGTTGCCCGAGACGAACCAGAACGCCACCTTGTCGCCGCGGCGCACGGTCTTGCCGTGCAGTTCGAAATCGCGCATCGCCGTGCGCCGGAAGTACATCGCCGGCGACGCCCAGCGGATGAACTCGTCGGCCGCGGTGTCCCACAGCGGCGCCGCGGTCGGCACACCCTGCAGCTGCGCGAGCAGCCCGTCCTGGTGGGCGAAGGCATGCAGCGCGGCGGCGATCGAGTAGCGCGTGGTGTCGTTGCCGGCGGCCACAAGCAGGCAGAAGAAGTTGCGGAACTCGGTGTCGCTGATGACATTGCCGGCCATGTCGGGCTGGGTAATCAGGTGCAGCACGCCGCTGGTGTCGCCGCGCGCGCGCTTGTCGGCCATAAGCCGCTGCGCGTAGTCGTAGAGCTCGGCGCCGGCCGGCGAGCGGAAGGGCATCAGCCGGTAGGCCTCGGTGTCGGCCTTGTCGAGCACGTGGGTGGTGAACTCGGCATCGGTGTTGGCGATCAGCGCATCGCCCCGGGCCACCAGCCAGTCCAGGTCTTCGTCGGGCGTGCCCAGGATGCGGCCCAGCATGCGCATCGGCAGCTGCCGCGCAATCTGCTTGACGGCGCAGAACTCGGGCTGCGCCAGCGCGCGGTCCAGGATCTCGCGGCACAGCGCGCGGATCTGCTCCTCGAACAGCGCCACCATCGGCTTGGAGAAGGCCTTGGCCACCAGCAGCCGGGTGCGCGAATGCTCGGGCGGGTCGGTCTCCTGGAAGGTGCGGCGGGCGATCACCTCTTCCTCGGTCTGGTCCTCCAGCCGGATGCCGTGGGCCGAGGACAGCATCTCCACCTCGCGGTTCAGCGCCAGGATGTCGGCATGCCGCGTGACGCTCCAGAAGCCCTTGGCGCCGGGGAAGTCGCACCAGGCCAGCGGGTCCTCGCGGCGCAGGCGCGCGAAGGTGTTGTGCGGCGCGCCGGCGGTGAAGCTGTCGTGGCTGGACAGGTCGGCATGGCCGTCGTCGGTGGGGTGCCAGATGGTCATCGGTTCTCGCTCGCTGCCTGTTCCAGGAACTGTGCGGCCCAGCGCATGAACAGCGCGGCGTCCACCGGCTGCTGCACCTGCAGGCGGGCCTGCGCCACCATGGGCGCCGGCCACAGCGCACCGTATTCGTCCAGCAGCGCCTGCATGAACTCGCGGCTCAGCTCCGGGTGGTACTGCGTGGTGAAGATGTGCCGGCCGACGCGCAGCGCCGCGGTCGGGGCGAAGTCATCGCCGCCCAGCACGGTGGCCTCGGGCGGCGGCTGCAGCACCTGCTCCTGGTGCGCGGCGAACAGCGTGATCGTGGCCTGCGGCGGCTGCATCCACGGCAGCGCCGCGCACGGCTCGGCGCGGTAGTGCGTGGGCGCGGTGCCGATGCGCCAGCCGCCCGGCGATGGGCCCACGCGCCCGCCCAGCGCGTGCGCCACCATCTGGTGGCCGAAGCACAGGCCCACCAGCGGCACCTGGCGGCGGTGCAGGTGGCGCACCAGCTCGGCCAGGCTCGCCATCCACGGCGCGCCGTCGTTGACCGAGGCCACGCTGCCGGTCAGCACCCAGCCCTGGTAGGCATCGGGGTCGGGTGGCAGTTCGCCGCCGTGGGCGTGCCAGACCTCGTACTGCCAATCGGGGCGGTGCAGGCGCAGGCCCGCGGCGACCTTCTGGCCGTCGTCGGCAAAGCGCTGCGCAAACGCCGAGGTGTCGGTGTTGTTGTTCAGGATGGCGATGCGCCGCGTCATCCCGGCACTCCGACGGTGACGGTCTTGACGTCGGTGTAGGCCAGGAGCCCTTCGCTGCCCATCTCGACGCCGTCGCCGCTGGCCTTGATGCCGCCGAAGGGCAGCTCGGGCTGCGACACGCCGAAATGGTTGATGCCCACCATGCCGGCCTCGATCTCCTCACCCAGCCGCTGCGCCACCTGCAGGTCGCGGGTGAAGGCGTAGGCGCCCAGGCCGTAGTCCAGCGCATTGGCCATCGCGATCGCCTCGTCCAGCGTTTCGAAGGGCTGCAGCACGGCGATCGGGCCGAAGGGTTCGATGCGCATCACGCGGCTCGTGGCCGGCGCGTCGACGATGACGGTGGGCGCGAAGAAGAAGCCCGGCCGCGCGACGCGCTGGCCGCCGGTCAGGATGCGTGCGCCTTGCTCCCGCGCATCGGCGACGAAGTGTTCCATGTCGTCGAGCCGCCGCACGTGGGTGAGCGGGCCCATCTGCGTGGCCGCATCCAGGCCCGGGCCCAGGCGCAGCGCGGCCGCGGCGGCAGTGAAGTCGCGCCGCCAGGCGTCGAAGTGGCGGCGGTGCACGAAGAAGCGGATCGGCGACGCGCACACCTGCCCGGCATTGCGGAACTTGGCCGGCACCGACAGCTTCAGCGCGAAGGCCGGGTCGGCGTCTTCGCAGACGATCACCGGCGCGTGGCCGCCCAGCTCGCCGGCGAAGCGCTTGCCCTCGCGCGCGCACTGCGCGGCCAGCAGCCGGCCCACGGCCACCGAGCCGGTCAGCGACACCTTGCGGATCGCCGGGTGCGCGATCAGCGTTTCGCTGACCATCGCCGGGTCGCCGCAGACCAGGTTCAGCGCCTCGGGCGGCAGGCCGGCGTCGAGGAAGCACTGCACCAGCGCCATCGCGCTGGCCGGGGTTTCTTCGGCGGGCTTCAGCACCACGCTGCAGCCGGCCGCCAGCGCCGCGCCCAGCTTGCGCGCCGGCAGGTTGACCGGGAAGTTCCACGCGGTGAAGGCGGCCACCGGCCCGACCGGCGGGTGCGTCACCGTGTGCGACAGGATGCCCTCCACCCGCGGCGGCACGGTACGGCCGTACAGGCGCCGTGCCTCCTCGGCCTGGAAGTCGATGATGTCGGCCGACAGCCGCACTTCGCGCTGCGCCTCGGCCAGCGGCTTGCCCTGTTCCAGCGTCAGCACGGTGGCCATGGCTTCGGCGCGTTCGCGCATCCGCATGGCGGCGCGGCGCAGCACCTCACAGCGCTCCAGCGCCGACCGGCGGCGCCACAGCGCGAAGCCGCGCGTCGCGGCCTCGGCCGCCGCGG
>JAFLDH010000262.1 GCA_017302505.1 Burkholderiales bacterium | reverse complement strand
GCTGCGCCCCCGCACGCTGGACGAGGTGGCCGGCCAGCCGCAGCTGCTGGGCCCGGGCAAGCCGCTGCGCGTGGCCTTCGAGGCCGGTCGGCTGCATTCGATGATCCTGTGGGGCCCGCCGGGCGTCGGCAAGACCACGCTGGCCCGGCTGATGGCCGGCGCGGTGGAAGCCGAGTTCACCGTGCTGTCGGCCGTGCTGGCCGGCGTGAAGGACATCCGCGAAGCCGTGGACCGCGCCCAGGCCGCGCGCCGTGCCGGCCGCGCCACCGTGGTCTTCGTCGACGAGGTGCACCGCTTCAACAAGGCGCAGCAGGATGCCTTCCTGCCGCATGTGGAATCGGGGCTGTTCACCTTCATCGGTGCGACCACCGAGAACCCGTCCTTCGAGGTCAACTCGGCGCTGCTGTCGCGGGCCACGGTGCATATCCTGAAGCCGCTGGAGGCCGAGGACCTGGGCGCGCTGCTGCAGCGCGGCCAGGCGCTGCTGCAGGCGCCACCGCTGGACGACGCGGCGCGCGACCGGCTGATCGGCCATGCCGACGGCGACGCGCGGCGGCTGCTCAACGCCTACGAGAATGTGGCCACGCTGGCCCGCGACCGCGGCGTCGCGGTCATCGATGAAGCGCTGCTGGAGCAGGCGCTGGGCGAGCAGCTGCGCCGCTACGACAAGGGCGGCGACCAGTTCTACGACGCGATCTCGGCGCTGCACAAGTCGGTGCGCGGCTCCGACCCCGATGCCGCGCTGTACTGGCTGGCGCGCATGCTCGACGGCGGTGTCGACCCGCGCTACGTCGCGCGCCGGCTGCTGCGCATGGCCAGCGAGGACATCGGCCTGGCCGACCCGCGCGCGCTGCACCTTGCGGTGGACGCGGCCGAGGTCTACGAGCGGCTGGGCTCGCCCGAAGGCGAGCTGGCGCTGGCGCAGGCCGCGGTGTACCTGGCCATCGCGCCGAAGTCGAATGCCGTCTACAGCGCCTGGAACCAGGTGCGCGAGCTGGTGCGCAGCGACGGCACGCGGCCGGTGCCCGAACACCTGCGCAACGCGCCCACCCGACTGATGAAGCAGCTGGGCCACGGCGCCGGCTACCGCTATGCCCACGACGAGGCCGGCGGCTTTGCAGCGGGCGAACGCTACCTGCCCGAAGGCCTGCCGCGCAGCCGCTTCTACGAGCCGGTGGCGCGCGGCCTGGAGCTGCGCATCGGCGAGCGCCTGGCCGAACTTCGGGCGCTGAACGCTGCCGCCGACAAGCCGCGCTGAGCGCGCGCGAAGAGCCCGCCAGCGCGGCCTGCCAAGGCGGAAAACCCGTGCCTTGGCCATGAAAACCGGCCCCTACAATGCCGCCGCCCCAGCATGGTGCGGCACGGTCCATGCAAGGGCTGCCGACGGCGGGCCACCCGACGGCAGCGACACAGGAGAACCATCGATGGAGACCTTCATCCAGCAGATCATCAACGGTCTGGTTCTCGGCAGCATGTATGCGCTGGTCGCGCTGGGCTACACGATGGTCTACGGCATCATCGGGCTGATCAACTTCGCCCACGGCGATGTGCTGATGGTCGGTGCGCTGGTGAGCTGGACCTTCGTCACGGCCATGGCCGGTGCCGGCATGCCGGGCTGGCTGATGCTGCTGCTGTCGGTGCCGTTGGCCATCCTGATCTGCTGCGTGCTGAACTTCAGCATCGAGAAAGTCGCTTACCGACCTTTGCGCAATGCGCCACGGCTGGCACCGCTGATCACGGCCATCGGCATGAGCCTGCTGCTGCAGACGCTGGCGATGATCATCTGGAAGCCCAATCCCAAGCCCTTTCCGGCATTGCTGCCGCCGGACCCGATCGACCTGGGCGGCCCGGTCATCACGGTTACGCAGATTCTGATACTCGGCCTGACGGCCGTGATCCTGGCCGCCCTGATGTGGCTGGTCAACCGGACGAAGCTCGGACGTGCGATGCGTGCCACCGCCGAGAACCCGCGGGTCGCCGGGCTCATGGGGGTCAAGCCCGATTTCGTCATCTCCGCCACCTTCGTGATCGGCGCGGCGCTGGCCGCCGTGGCGGGCATCATGTGGGCGGCCAACTACGGCACGGTGCAGCACACGATGGGTTTCCTGCCCGGCTTGAAGGCCTTCACCGCGGCCGTGCTGGGCGGCATCGGCAACCTGGCGGGTGCCGTGGTGGGTGCGCTGCTGCTCGGGCTGGTCGAGGCCCTGGGCGCGGGCTACCTGGGGGAACTGACAGGCGGCATCTTCGGCAGCCACTATGCCGACGTCTTCGCCTTCGCTGCGCTGATCCTCGTGCTGACGCTGCGGCCGCAAGGCCTGCTGGGCGAGCGCGTGGCGGACCGCGCCTGAGGAGTCACGCCGATGAAGAACAAGCTCGTGATCTTCCTGGTCTGTGCGGTGGCGCTGCTGGCGCTGCCGCTGTTCGTGCAGCAGTTCGGCCACGGCTGGGTGCGCATCATGGCCACCGCGCTGCTGTACGTGCTGTTGGCGCTGGGGCTGAACATCATCGTCGGCTACGCCGGGCTGCTGGACCTGGGCTATGTCGCCTTCTACGCGGTCGGCGCCTACATGTATGCGCTGCTCGCCAGCCCGCACCTGTTCGAGACCTTCCCCTGGATCGCGCAGATGTTCCCGAACGGGCTGCACACGCCGATCTGGCTGGTGGTGCCCTTGGCCGCCGCCCTGGCCGCGTGTGCCGGCATCCTGCTCGGCACGCCGGTGCTCAAGCTGCGTGGGGACTATCTGGCCATCGTGACGCTGGGCTTCGGCGAGATCATCCGCGTGTTCATGAACAACCTGGAGCATCCGATCAACATCACGAACGGGCCGCGCGGGCTCGATCGCATCGATCCGATGACGATGTTCGGTCTGAGCCTCGGCAAGCCACTGGTCATTGGCGGCTTCACGATTGCACCGGTGACGCTCTACTACTGGTTGTTTCTGGCGCTGGTGGTGGGCAGCGTGGTGCTGTGCCACCGCCTCGAGCTCAGCCGGATCGGCCGCGCCTGGATGGCCATCCGCGAGGATGAGATCGCCGCCAAGGCCATGGGCATCAACACACGCAACATGAAGCTGCTGGCCTTCGGCATGGGCGCCACCTTCGGTGGCGTGGCCGGCTCGATGTTCGCCGCCTTCCAGACCTTCGTCTCGCCAGAATCCTTCAGCCTGATGGAAAGCGTCATGATTGTCGCGATGGTGGTGCTCGGCGGCATGGGTCACCTGCCCGGCGTCATCCTGGGTGCGCTGCTGCTGGCGGCGCTGCCCGAGGTGCTGCGCTACGTGGCCGGCCCGCTGCAGCACATGACCGACGGCCGGCTCGATGCATCGATCCTGCGGCAGCTGCTGATCGCGCTGGCGATGATCGTCATCATGCTGCTGCGGCCACGCGGCCTGCTGCCGCCGCCCGAGCACGGCAAGGCTGCGCCGACGCCCAGTGGCGCCAGCTGAGGTGGCAACGACCATGAGCGATGTCGTACTGAACGTTCAAGGCGTGAGCAAGCGCTTCGGCGGGTTGCAGGCGCTTTCCGACGTGGGCATCAGGATCCACGCGGGCCAGGTGTACGGCTTGATCGGCCCCAATGGCGCCGGCAAGACCACCTTCTTCAACGTGATCACGGGGCTGTACACCCCCGATGCCGGCAGTTTCGAGCTGGGCGGCAAGCCCTACAAGCCGAGCGCCGTGCACGAGGTGGCGCGCCAGGGCATCGCGCGCACCTTCCAGAACATCCGCCTGTTTCCCGAGATGACGGCACTCGAAAACGTGATGGTCGGCCGTCATGTGCGCACGCATTCCGGCCTGGTGGGGGCGCTGTTCCGCACCCCATCGTTCAAGGCCGAAGAGGCAGACATCGTGGCGCGCTCGCAGCAGCTGCTCGACTATGTCGGCATCGGCCGGTTCGCCGAATACAAGTCGCGCACCCTCAGCTACGGCGATCAACGCCGGCTGGAGATTGCCCGCGCACTGGCCACCGAGCCCAAGCTGATCGCGCTGGACGAACCCGCTGCCGGCATGAACGCCACCGAGAAAGTGGTGCTGCGCGAGCTGATCGACCGCATCCGCAAGGACGGACGCACCATCCTGCTGATCGAGCACGACGTCAAGCTGGTGATGGGCCTGTGCGACCGCGTCACCGTGCTCGACTACGGCAAGCAGATCGCTGAAGGCACGCCCTACGACGTGCAGCGCAACGAGAAAGTGATCGAGGCCTACCTCGGCGCTGGCCACAAGGCACATTGAGAGCGATCCGATGACACAACCCGTGCTGTTGAAGGTAAGCGCGCTGAAGGTGGCCTACGGCGGCATCCAGGCCGTCAAGGGCGTGGATTTCGAGGTGCGCCAGGGTGAACTGGTCAGCCTGATCGGCGCCAATGGTGCCGGCAAGACCACCACGCTGAAGGCCATCACCGGTCTGCAGCCGGTGGCCGGCGGCGAGATCGAGTTCATGGGCAAGTCGATCAAGGGCCAGGGTGCCTGGGACCTGGTCAAGCAGGGCTTGGTGATGGTGCCCGAGGGCCGCGGCTGCTTCACGCGCATGACCATCACCGAGAACCTGCAGATGGGCGCCTACGTGCGCGACGATACCCAGCAGATCGAGGCCGACATCGAGAAGGTCTTCACCATCTTCCCGCGGCTCAAGGAGCGCCGTTCGCAGCTGTCCGGCACGATGAGCGGTGGCGAGCAGCAGATGCTGGCCATGGGCCGCGCGCTGATGGCGCGCCCCAAGGTGCTGCTGCTGGACGAGCCCTCGATGGGCCTGTCGCCGATCATGGTCGACAAGATCTTCGAGGTGGTCGCCGACATTCACCAGCGCGGCACCACCATCCTGTTGGTCGAGCAAAACGCTAGCCGGGCGCTGCAGCTGGCCAACCGTGGCTACGTGATGGAATCCGGCGAAGTCACGATGAACGGCGACGCCAAGCAGCTGCTGAACGATCCGAAGGTGCGCGCCGCCTACCTGGGCGAATGAGCGTCAATTCGCCTGCGCGCCGGAAGCTTTCACCACCTTCTCGTACTTGCCCAGTTCGGCCTTGACGAAGGCGGCGAACTGCTCGGGCGTGGTGGGTGAGGGCTCGGCCAGCAGCGTGGCCAGCCGTGTCTTCAGCTCGGGCGAGGCCAGCGCGTCCGTAAAGGCCTTGTTCAGCCGCTGCGTGGTAGCAGCAGGCAACCCCGCCGGGCCGAACAGGCCGAACCAGGTGTTGATGTCGAAGGCCGCCAGCCCATAGGCCGCGCCGCTCTCGGCGATGGTCGGCACCTCGGGCATCGCGCTGGAGCGCTTGGCGGTGGTCATCGCCACCGCCTTCAGTTTGCCGCTCTTGATGTTGGCCGAGGCTGCGGCCAGGTTGTCGAAGTTCAGGTCCACCTGGCCCGACACCAGCGCCAGCTGCGCCGGTGGCCCGCCGGCATAGGGGATGTGCACCATGAACACGCCGGCCTGGCTCTTGAACATCTCGCCGGCCAGGTGCCCGGCGCTGCCGTTGCCGCCCGAGCCGTAGTTCAGCGTGCCCGGGTGCTTCTTCGCATAGGCCACCAGGTCGGCGACGCTGGCGATGCCCAGCTTCTTGGCCACGTCGACGTTCATCACCAGCACGTTGGGCACCTGGGCCACCAGCGTGATCGGCGTGAAGTCGCGGATCGGGTCGTAGGGAATCTTCGCGTACAGCCAGGGGTTGATGGCATGCGTGGCCACCGCGCCCATGCCGATGGTCAGCCCGTCGGGTGCGGCCTTGGCCACAAGGTCCATGCCCAGGTTGCCGCCGGCACCGGGGCGGTTCTCCACCACCACCGGGCCGAGGCTGTCCTTGACCTTCTCGGCCAGCGCGCGCGCCACGATGTCCAGCGGCCCGCCGGGCGGGTAGGGCACGATCAGGCGGATCGGCTTCGACTGTGCGAAGGCCGGGCGGGCGAAGGGGCTGGCCAGGGCGGCCAGGGTCAGCAGACGACGTTGCTTCAGCAAGGTGCAGCTCTCCTAGACGTTGGGGTGCTTGTCGGCTTCGGAGGTGAAGGCGTCAGCATAGAACTCGTCGGCCGGCAGGTCGCAGCGTGCAACGAAATCGTCGCGCGCCGATTCGACCATCACCGGGGCGCCGCAGGCGTAGACCTGATGGCCCGACAGATCGGGCAGGTCTTCCATCACCGCACGGTGCACCAGGCCAGTCCGGCCGGTCCAGCCTTCGTCGATGCTTTCCGACAGCACCGGCACATAGCGCAGGTTCGGCATCTGCGCGGCGGCGGCCTCGGCCCAGTCGTGCAGGTACAGGTCGGCGCGACGCCGGCAGCCCCAGTACAGCACCGTGGGCCGGTCGACGGCCTTCAGCTGCATGTGCTCGATCAGCGCCTTGATCGGCGCGAAGCCGGTGCCCGCGGCCAGCAGCACCATCGGCTTGGGCGATTCGTCGCGCAGGAAGAAGCTGCCGAAGGGCCCTTCGATGCGCAGGATCTCCTTGTCGCGCATGCTGCCGAACACATGGTCGGTGAACTGGCCGCCCGGCAGGTGGCGCAGGTGCAGTTCCAGCGCCGGCGGTTGCCCCAGGTTGTGCATCGCATTGGCCATCGAGTAGCTGCGCCGCGCGCCGTCGCGCAGGATGATCTCGATGAACTGGCCGGCGCGGTACTGCAGGTTCTGGTTGGCCGGCAGCTGCAGCTTCAGGATCATCACGTCGGCCGCGGCGCGCTGCAGGCTCAGCACCCGGGCCGGCATCTTCAGCACCGGGAACTCGCCGGCGCCCGGCACGGTACGCGCCTCGATCACGCAATCGGTCTGCGCTGCCGCGCAGCAGGGCAGGATCCAGCCGGCGTCCTCTTCGGCCACCGACAGCGCGCGTTGCTGGTGGGCGCCGTGGATCACGCGGCCTTCCAGCAGCCGGCTCTTGCACGAGCCGCAGGCGCCATCGCGGCAGCCATAGGGCAGTCCGATGCCCTGGCGGATGGCGGCCGACAGGATCGGCTCGTCGCGCTGCACTTCGAAGCGGCGCTCGGCCGGCTTCAGCTGGATGGTGAAACTCATGAGAATGGGCCGGCACTTACACTGCCGGCCGATTGTGCCCGCAAGACTCTGGCCTCATGCAACCCACGCCCACCCGCCACGCGCGCATGCCGGCGCTGCTGATCGTCGGCTGCGGTGACATCGGCTTGCGCGTGCTGCGCCTGCTGCGCGGCCGCTACCGGCTGCTGGCGCTGAGCTCCAGCCCCGGCCGCCGCCAGCTGCTGCG
>JAFLDH010000261.1 GCA_017302505.1 Burkholderiales bacterium | reverse complement strand
CCTGGCGCGCCGGCAACCGCACGCTGGTGGCGCTGCCCACCGACGCGCTGGGCAAGCCGGTGGTCTGGTACACCGAGGTGGTGGGCGTGCCGGCCGGGCTGGTGCTGGGCGGCGCGCAGGACGGGCTGGAGGTCAACAACACGCTGGCGCGCTTCGAACGCGTCGGCAACACGGTGTACCTGCGCGACCTGGGCACCACCCTCAAGCGGCGCGCCGCCCCGCCGCGCGACGACCACGGCCCGACCGAGATCCCCGGTGCCGCGCCGCGCGACCCGAAGGTGCGGCCCATCGACTACGCGCTGGCCAGCGGCGAGACCGGCGCGCTGGTGATGAACTTCCCCATCGTCGGCACGCTGCCCGACGGCGCGCTGCTGCTGGACTTCACGCCCGAGTTCGCCAAGGACATCCCGGCCGCCACCGGCCGCCTGGCCGTCACCGCCGCGGGCCTGGCGCCGGCCGCGGTGGACCCGGCCAAGTCCTACATCGAGCGCGTGCGCGTGCGGGGTGAGGCCATCAACATCCGCTCGCACCTGACCTTCCTGGCCGCCGTGCCGGCCAAGCCGGCGGTCGGCCCGCAGCACGTGTCGGTGGTGCTGGGTCATTCGATCGTCTTCCTGCCCGACAAGCCGATGGCCGGCCGCGTGGCCGACCCGCGCGTGGGCTACTTCTCGCTGGACTACACCGAGTTTGAGGCCACGCGCGGCACCGCGCAGGACAAGCGCACGCTGATCCAGCGCTACCGCCTGGAGAAGAAGAACCCGGCCGCCGCCGTCAGCGACCCGGTCAAGCCCATCACCTACTACCTGGGCCGCGGCATACCCGATCGCTGGCGGCCGTACCTGAAGGCCGGCGTGCTGCAGTGGCTGCCGGCCTTCGAGGCGGCGGGCTTCTCCAACGCCATCCAGGTGCTGGACGCGCCCTCGCCGCAGCAGGACCCGGACTGGTCGGAGGAAGACGTGACGATTAGCGTCGTCCGCTGGCTGCCGCAGGAGCGGGCCAACGCCATGGGCCCGCGCGTGGTCGACCCGCGCTCGGGCGAGACGCTGTCGGCGCACGTACAGGTGTGGCCCTTCGTCATCGACTTCTTCGGTCAGTACTACTGGTCGCTGTTCGGCGGCTCGGAGGTGGACCCGGCCGCGGCGAAGCTGCCGCTGTCCACCGAGAAGTCCGGCGCGCTGCTGTCGTACATCGTGGCGCACGAGGTGGGCCACACGCTGGGCCTGCTGCACAACCAGATCGCCTCCACCGCCTACCCGGTGGCGCGCATGCGCGACCCGGCCTTCGCCAATGCCAGCGGGCCGAACAGCTCGGTCATGGCCTATGGCCGCTTCAACCAGGCGGCGCAGCGCGGCGACGGCGTGACCCAGCTGTGGAGCCTGATCGCGCCCTACGACTACGCCGCCATCAAGTACGGCTACGGCGTCTTCGGCAGCGACCCGGCCAGCGAGGCGCGCGAGCTCGCCGCCTTTGCCGACGGCTTCTCGCGCGACCGGCGGCTGTACTTCGGCAGCGAGGAGGGCGTCGCCAATGCGATCCGCTTCGCCCGCGACCCGCGCGTGCAGACCGAGAACACCGGCGCCGAGCGGGTGGAGGCGACGAAGCTCGGCGTGGCCAACCTGCAGCGCTCGCTGCGCTCGCTGGACGCGGCCACCGGCGGCGACGCCAGGCTCTACGCCTCCACCTACGACATGGTGCTGGGCCGCCAGGTGGGGCTGCTGAAGTCGGTGAACCGGCTGCTCGGCGGCGCCATGCCCAACCTGGCCAACGACGGCGGGCCGGCGGTAGCGCTGGTGCCCGCAGCCGAGCAGCGCGCCGGCGTGCGCTACCTGCTGGGCGAGGGCGCGGCCTCGCTGGAGCCCTTTGCCGAGCCGGCCATCGTCGAGCGCATCCAGGCCTATGGCGGCGATCGCACCATCGACCGGATGCAGGCCGGCCTGGTGTCCGACCTGATGAGCGGCGCCAACATCGCTGCGCTGGACGGCCAGGCGCGGCGCGACCCCAAGGCCTACTCGGCGCTGGACTTTGCGCGCGACCTGGACGATATGCTGTGGAGCCGCCTGAACGAGACGTCGCCGACCCGGCGCGCGCTGCAGCGCGGCTGGATCGAAGGCGCGCGCAAGCTGCTCGAGGCCTGGGCCAAGGGCGGCGCCGGCGAGGCCGACGAAGCCAAGAAACTGCAGGCCGCCGGCGCCCCGGGCGGCGCGGCGCTGGTGCTGGTGGAAAGCGGCGACGACACGCTGTTCGTCGCCCGCCTGCGCGACGAACTGCCGGCATTGAACAAGCGGCTGGAGGCCGCCGCCAAGGCGGCCAAGGACGAAATCACCCGCCTGCACCTGCAGGAGATGGCCGTGCAGGTGGCACGGCTCAACAAGATCGGAGCCCCCTGATGAAGATGCCCCTGAAGACCCTTTCCGCGCTGCTGCTGGCGACGCTGCTCGCGGGCCCGGCCCTGGCCGCGCCGCCGAAGCCGCAAGATGTTCACTTCGCCCCCGGCAGCAGCGGCACCGAGCTGAAGGGCACGATCAAGGGCGACAACGCCGCCTACTACCGGCTGGTGGCCGGCGCCGGCCAGACGCTGAGCGTGGCGATGAAGGCCTCCAACGGCGGGCAATCCTTCAACATCGTGTCGCCCGGCTCGAACGAGGCGATGTTCATCGGCGAGACGCAGGGCGAGAAGGCTCAGGTGGTGCTGCCCACCGACGGCGCCTACCTGATCCAGACCTTCCTGGTGCGCAGCGCGGCGCGGCGCAACGAAAGCTCGAACTACACGCTGCAGGTATCGGTGACCGGCGCGCCGCTGGCCGCGCTGCCGGGTGCGCAGGACGCCAAGGTCCCCGGCACCCGCTACCACGCCAAGGCGCCGCTGCGCTGCAAGCCGCCCTATGCCAGCGCCGAGGCGCAATGCGAGGCCGGCGTCATCCGCCGCGGCCGCGACGGCACCGCCACGGTGGAGATCCGCGGGCCGAACCAGATATTCCGGCAGCTCCTGTTCGTCAAGGGCCAGCCGGTGAGCAGCAACACCGCGCAGCCGATGAGCGCCAAGCGCGACGGCGACACCACCATCGTCGACATCGGCGGACAGGAGCGCTACGACATCCCCGATGCCTTGCTGACCGGCGGCTGATCCGACTGCGCGGCCTGCGGTCTTCCTGCTGCCGGGGGGGCTGCGCAGATGTGCGGCGCATCGCCGCGCGTCGGCCAGATGCTGCGCAGCCAGCCGCAAGGAGCAAAGGCGTCGGCATCGGCTCGGTCGAGGCCGTCGGACCGTCTTTGGACGCGCGCGGGCAGGCCTCGGTGAGCCGGCCATGTCGATCGGCAAGCGTCAACGACCGCATACCGCACATCGAAACCCCTGACTCTCATCACCTACGGAGAGCGCCACCGTGAGCACAACTTCGAACACGCCCCCCACTGGGGCCGCATTCGCTGCGGCGCCGCGGTCGGCCTGGCGCATCCGGCTGCAGGCGATTGCCTGGTTCGTGCTGGTGGTCGCGTTCGTGCTCGGGCTGCCCATACTTCTTGGATGGGGCTTTGGCCTGATCGCGGTGCTGGCGCTCGTGGCGGCGGTGCTGGCCGCCGCGACTGCCGGGCTGCTGCGGCGTTTTTCCTCCGCCGCGGCGCAGCGGCCCTTCGTTTCGGTCTGGTGGCGCCCCCTGCTGGGCTGGACTCTGTTCCTCGGAGTCCTGGTTGCGGCGCCCTTCTACTACCTGATGATCGTCACCGATACCCGGCCCGCCACGGTCCCGCAGGTGTCGCTGACGAACGGCTCGAAGCGCGTCGTCTTCCAAGGCATGCAGCACATCGGATCCGAGCACTTCTACCAAGCCGTCATCTACGACGTGGAGAAGGCCTTGTCGGAGGGCTACGTCAGCTGGTACGAGGGCGTGCAGACCCCCACGCCGGAATCGCAGACCTTCTTCGAGAAGCTGTCGCACGAGCTGGTGGGTGGCAGCGACCTGAGCGGAACCTACAAGTCGATCGGCGAGGTCTGCGGCATGAAATTCCAGCTCGACTACTTCGGCCTGCTGGAGGCCGACAAGGCCGAGCATCCGAAGCGACACCTCGTCGCCGACGTCGATGCCCTGGAACTCAAGACGGAGTACGAGCGCCTGATGCGCGAGGATCCGGCCTTTGCGAAGGCGCATGCCAACGACTTCAAGCCGAAGGCCGCCACGAACGACAACGCGCTCGTGCTGAAGGTGGTGGAATGGTTGAAGAACGGCAGCGCGTCGCAGAAGATGCTCGGCGGCGTGGCCTGTCGGGGGCTGTTCACGCTCAATCAAGCCACGGGTGACACGGCGCCAGGCCGCATGGCGCCGGTGATCCTGGACTTCCGCAACCGCGCCCTTGCGCAGCGGATCATGCAGTCGCCAGACGACAAGATCTTCATCACCTACGGGGCGGCGCATCTGCCCGGCCTGGTGGCCGAGTTGCGCAGGCTGGACCCGAAGTGGTCGGTCGGCTCGGTGAAGTGGCTGCGCACCATAGAGGCCCCCGAGCACATCGAGGGACAACTGCGCGGCCTCGGCAAGTGATCTCTTCCATGGACAACAACCGGAGAACCCAACGATGACGGCAGCTTCGCATACAAAGCCCGGCCTGGCCCGCAGCACGCGGGCGTCTGGCGTCGTCCGCCTGGCGACCCTGCTTGGCTTGGTCATCGTCGGCACCGGCACCGCCCATGCCGCAAGCCCAGCCCGTGCCAAGTTCGGTGCGGCCTGGCAAAGCGTCGACTGCAAGAGCTTCGACGTGCCGGCCGCCGTGGCGGCCCAATCGGATTGCGGCTACGTCACCGCGCCGGAACAGCATGCGCTGCCCCAGGGGCGCACCATCCAGCTGGCTGTCGTGCGCATCCGCAGCACCAGCAAGAGCCCGGCGCCCGACCCGCTTTTCGTCGAGCAGGGCGGCCCGGGTGATTCGACCATCGGCGTGATCGTCGACTGGGCCGTGCCGACCCTGCCCGAGCTGCAGGCGGTGCTGAAGACCCGCGACCTCGTGTTCGTCGAGGAGCGGGGCACGCGGTACTCGAAGCCCTTCCTGACCTGCCCGGAGTACGACGCCAAGAACATCGCCATCGCCAAGGGCGAGCTGGCCTACACCGACCCGGGCTGGTTCAAGACCTGCCAGGAACGCTTCCAGGCGCAGGGCATCAACCTGGGCGCCTTCAACACCCGCGAGAACGCGGCCGATGTCTACTTCGTCGCGCAGACCCTGGGTTACCGGACGTTCAACTACTACGGCGTGTCCTACGGCACGCTGCTGGGGCAGTACGTCATCGCCCAGGCCGACCAACACAAGGCCAAGCTGCGCAGCGTGATCCTCGACGGCGTGGTGCGCACCGACATCGACTTCAACGCCGCCGCCGGCCACACGGCGAGTTATGCGCTGCGCAACCTGTTCCACGCCTGCGCCCAGGACCTTCGCTGCAGCCGGGCCTACCCCAACCTGGAGCAGACCTTCCTGGCCCTGGTCGACCAGCTGAACAAACAGCCGGTGGCCCTGACGCTGACCACGCCGCAGAGCAAGCAGGCCGTCGCCACGCGGGTGGACGGCAATGCCTTCGTGACCGCCCTGATGTCGCGGCTGGTGCGGCCCTATTCGGGCAACACGGCCCGCGGCACCTCGATCCCGAAGTTCATCTACGCCGCCAGCCGGGGTGACTTCGGCTGGGTGGCCGACGCCCTGTCAGAGGATCTGGAAAGCAGCGACGGCAGCGCCAAGGGCATGTACCACAGCGTGCTGTGCGTGCGGCAGAACTCGGTGCAGGCCACGGCCGACCAGGTGCTGCCGCCGCCGTATCCGCAGCTCGCCGCCATGGGCGTGCGCGAGGGCGAGACGGTGAACAAGGTCTGCAAACTGCTGCAGGCCGGGCAGCAGCCGCCGTTCGTCTACCGCAACACCGACATCCCCACGCTGGTGCTGAACGGCACCCTCGACCCGGTGACGCCCCAGCCCTACGGCGAGGCGGTGGCCAGCCACCTGAGGACGGCCCATGTCTTCACCTTCCCCGGCCTCGGGCATGGTTCGTTCTTCCCGCCGGCCGGTATGCCTGCGACAGCCTGTTCGATAAACATTGCCACCGATTTTCTCGCCAACCCCATGCGGGCGCCCGACAGCAGCTGCCTCACGCAGGTGAAGCCGCTGTTCGTGGTGGAGTAGGCAGCGGTGATGGCACCTTCAGCGCCAATGCCCGGTCTGGCCCGGCGCATCCTCGCGTCGCCGCCGCTGCGCGTGCTGGTGCTGGGCTTCGTCCTGCTGGTGCTGATGGGCCTCAGCGACGACGTGATGAAGAGCTACGCGGCCGACCCCGTCAAGGCGGCCGCCCATGTCATCGCGCTGGCCATCGCGGGCCTGGCCATCTACATCGCGCATGCGCACTTCGTCGAGCAGCGAGCCGCGTCCGAACTCGGCACCCAGGGCATGGGGCGCCAGCTCGGCATCGGGCTGCTGGTGGGCGCCGGCCTGTATGCCGCCTGCGAGGCGATCCTGATGGCGATGGGCATCTACCGCATCACCGGCCTGAACCCGTGGAGCTATCTGCTGCCCGCGGTCGCGATGGCGATCAGTTCGGGCGTCTTCGAGGAAGTGCTGTTCCGCGGCGTGCTGTTCTTCTCGGCGGAGAAGTGGTTCGGCACCTGGGTGGCGCTGGCGGTTTCGTCGCTGGTGTTCGGCCTGAGCCACATGGCCAACCCGCAGGCCACGCTGGAAGGTGCGCTGTTCATCGCCGTCGAGGCCGGCATCCTGCTGGGGGCGGCCGTCGTGCTGACGCGAAAGCTGTGGCTGGGCATCGGCTTCCACGCGGCCTGGAACTACACGCAGCAGGGTGTCTTTTCGGGCATCGTCTCTGGCAACGAAGCGGCACCGGGCTGGATCCGCTCCACCATCACGGGCCCGGACTATCTGACCGGGGGCCGATTTGGCGTGGAGTCGTCGGTGCTGGCGCTGGTGCTGTGCACCACGACCGGCATCGTGATGCTGGTCATGGCCCACCGGCGCGGTTTGATCGTGCCGCCGATCTGGAAGCGCAACGGGTCGCGGTCGCAGGTGCGCGAGCGCTGATGGCCCGGGGACTCGGCCGCCGGTCCATCGCAGCCACCTTGCTGGCCCTCGCCGCGGGCAGCGGCGGCGCGGTGCCGCCACCGCTGCCGCAGATCGGCGCCGACTGCGAGCGTCCCGTCTATGCCAGCGACCAACGGGTCTGTGCCGACCCTGCGCTGCG
>JAFLDH010000260.1 GCA_017302505.1 Burkholderiales bacterium | reverse complement strand
ATGCCCAGCAGCCAGGCCAGCGCCGCAGCGGCCAGGCGCAGGCCGGTGGCGCCGCCCATGCTCAAGGCCGCCGCCGCAGGCGGTGGACAGGGGCTGGGCGCCGGGCCAGGATCATCGCTGCAGTGTAGGATCGGCGCCCCCTCACCGATGCCCGCCTGCGGGCCCCGCGAGCCATGTCCGTCCAAGCCCGACTCGATGCCCTGGGCATCACGCTGCCGCCGCTGGCGGTGCCCGCGGCCGCTTACGTGCCCTTCGTGCGCAGCGGCAAGCTGGTGTTCGTCTCCGGCCACATCGCCCGCAAGGACGGCAAGCCCTGGGTCGGGCAGCTGGGCCTGACCATGAGCACCGACGAAGGCAAGGCCGCAGCGCGCGCCATCGCCATCGACCTGCTGGGCACGCTGAACGCCGGCGCCGGCGGCCTGGACAACGTGGCGCGCATCGTCAAGGTGCTGAGCCTGGTGAACAGCACGCCCACCTTCACCGAGCACCACCTGGTGACCAACGGCTGCAGCGAGCTGATCGGCGAAGTCTTCGGCCCCGAGGTCGGCGCCCACGCGCGCAGCGCCTTCGGCGTGGCCCAGCTGCCGCTGGGTGCCTGCGTCGAGATCGAACTGATCGCCGAACTGAAGTGAGCGGGGCCGCGCGCCGCACCCCGCTGCTGCTGGGCATGGCGCTGCTGTCGCTGGGCTCGGTGGCCCTGGCGCTGTGGACGCAGCACGCGCTGGGCATGGAGCCCTGCCCCTGGTGCATCCTGCAGCGCATCCTGTTCGTGCTGATCGGCGCCGTGGCGCTGCTCGGCCTGCTGTGGCGCGGCGCCATCGGCACCTGGCTCACGCTGCTGCTGATCGTGGCCCTGAGCCTGGCCGGCGTGGCCGCGGCGCTGTGGCAGCACTTCGTGGCCGCCGCCAGCGATTCCTGCAACCGCACGCTGGCCGAGAAGATCATCAGCGGCCTGGGCCTGGACGGCAGCCTGCCGGAGATCTTCCAGCCGCGCGCCAGCTGCGCCGACGCGGCGGTGAAGCTGCTGGGCCTGCCCTACGAGTTCTGGAGCCTGGGCCTGTTTGTGCTGCTGGGGCTGATGGCGCTGGGCCTGGCGGCCCGCACGCGCTAAGCCGGAACCACCCGATGCCGGCAGTGCTGATCAGCGAGGTGGGCCCGCGCGACGGCCTGCAGAGCGTCAAGGCCACGATGGCCACCGCCCACAAGTGCGCCTGGATCACCGCACTGCATGCCGCCGGGCTGCGCGAGATCGAGGTGGGCTCCTTCGTGCCGGCCGCCCTGCTGCCGCAGCTGGCCGACACCGCCGAGGTGGTGCGCCATGCGCGCTTGCTGCCCGGGCTGACGGTGCTGGCGCTGGTGCCCAACCGGCGCGGCGCTGAAGCCGCGCTGCAAGCCGGCGTGCACAAGCTGACCGTGCCGGTCTCGGCCAGCGAGGCGCATTCGATGGCCAATGTGCGCCGCACGCGCGCCCAGATGGTCGAGGCGCTGCGCGCCATCGATGCGCTGCGCCGCGAGATCGCGCCGCAGGTGGGGCTGGAAGTGGGCGTGTCCACCGCCTTCGGCTGCACGCTGCAGGGTGCGGTGCCCGAAGACGAGGTGATCGCGCTGGCCGAGCAGCTGGCCGCGGCTGGCGCTGACGAGATCGGCCTGTCCGACACCACCGGCATGGCCAACCCGGCGCAGGTGAAGCGGCTGTTCACCCGGCTGCGCGGCGCCATCGGCGACCAGGCCGGCGCGGCGCACCTGCACAACACCCGCGGCCTGGGCCTGGCCAACTGCCTGGCGGCCTACGAGGTGGGCGTGCGCGCCTTCGATGCGTCGCAGGGCGGGCTGGGCGGCTGCCCCTATGCGCCGGGCGCGTCGGGCAACGTGGTCACCGAAGACCTGGTGTTCATGTTCGAGGCCATGGGCGTGCCCACCGGCGTGGACCTGCCACGGCTGATTGCCGCGCGCGAGGCACTGCGCGCCGGCCTGCCCGACGAGCCGATCCACGGCATGACGCCCGAGGCCGGGCTGCCGCTGGGCTTCCAGTCTGCAAGATGAGCGAGGCCCTGCCGCTGGCCGGCTTGCGGGTGATCGAGTTCACCCACATGGTGATGGGCCCGAGCTGCGGCATGATCCTGGCCGACCTGGGCGCCGAGGTCATCAAGGTCGAGCCGGTGACCGGCGACAACACCCGCAAGCTGCTCGGCTCGGGCGCCGGCTTCTTCGGCATGTTCAACCGCAACAAGAAGAGCCTGGCGGTGGACACCAAGGACCCGCGCGGGCTGGAGATCGTGCTCAAGCTGGTGGCCGGCGCCGACGTCTTCAGCGAGAACTTCAAGGCCGGCACGATGCAGCGGCTGGGCCTGGGCTACGCAGCGCTGTCGCAGCTGAACCCGCGCCTGATCTACGTCTCGCACAAGGGCTTCCTGCCCGGGCCCTACGAGCACCGCACCGCGCTCGACGAGGTGGTGCAGATGATGGGCGGGCTGGCCTACATGACCGGGCCCGAGGGCCGGCCGCTGCGCGCCGGCAGCAGCGTCAACGACATCATGGGCGGCATGTTCGGCGCCATCGGCGTGCTGGCCGCGCTGCAGGCGCGCCAGCGCACGGGCCGCGGCCAGGAGGTGCAGAGCGCGCTGTTCGAGAACAACGTGCTGCTGGTGGCGCAGCACATGATGCAGTACGCCGTCACCGGCCAGGCCGCCGCGCCGATGCCCAGCCGCATCTCGGCCTGGGGCATCTACGACGTGTTCACCGTGTCGGGCGGCGAGCAGATCTTCCTGGCGGTGGTGTCCGACACCCAATGGGCCGCCTTCTGCGATGCTTTCGGCCTGCCCGAGCTGCAGGCCGATGCGCGGCTGGCCACCAACAACGACCGGGTGCGCGCCCGCGACTGGCTGCTGCCGATGCTGCGCGAACGGCTGGCCAACTTGCCCGCGGCAACGATCGCCGAACGCTTCGAGGCCCGCGGCCTGCCCTTCGCGCCGATCACGCAGCCGCAGCAGCTGTTCGACGACCCGCACCTGCTTGCCACCGGCGGCCTGGCGCCGGTGACGCTGCCGGCCGATGCCAGCGGCGCCGGCCAGGCGGTGGACACGCGCACCCCGCTGCTGCCGCTGGCGCTGGACGGCCAGCGCCTGCCGCTGCGTGCGCCGCCGCCTGGCATCGGCGAGCATGGCCGCGCGCTGCTGCGCGAGCTGGGCTACGAGGACGCGGCCATCGATGCGCTGGCCGCGGCCGGCGTGCTGCGCCTGCCGGCCTGAAGACCGCGCGCTACTTCTTCTGCACCTGCTGCAGCGCTTGCTCGCGCTCCTGCTGCGCCTCCAGCGTCAGCTTGTAGGAGGTGTAGTACTTGAAGATGTTGCGCACGTAGGTGGTGGTCTCCATGCCGATCTTCTCGGCGGTGATGACCTCCACGTTGTTGAACCACTTGTCCGGGTCCAGGCCGCGCTTCTCGGCCTCTTTCCGCATCTTGGCGATGTTGCCCGGGCCGGCGTTGTAGGACGCGAAGGCGAACAGCGTGCGGTTGGTCGGGTCGAAGTTCGCATCCTTGAAGTAGCGCGTCATCAGCTGGTCCATGTACTTGGCGCCGCCATGGATGTTGGGTTCGGTCAGGCGGATGTCACCCACCTTCAGCTCGGCGCCGGTGGCCGGCATGATCTGCATGACGCCGATCGCGCCCACGTGGCTCTTGGCCTGCTGGTTCAGCTGCGATTCCTGGTAGCCCTGCGCCGCCAGCATCACCGGGTCGAAGCCGTATTGCGGCCCGTACTTGTTGAACAGCGCCAGCATCTCGCGGAAGCGCTTGGCATCGTCGCTGCCGCTGTTGTCCTTCAGTGCGCGGATGCGCTTGCCGTGCTGCTGGCGCAGGTAGTTGCCCACACCCAGCTTCACCAGGTGCTTGGCGTTGAAATCCTCCAGCTCGGCCGCCAGCTGCGGGCTGCCCTTGCGCACTGCCCAACCCACCGGGCCGCTTTCGCGCACCACCGCGCCTTCGTTCAGCTTGAGCTTGGGCAGCGCCTGCGACCAGATGCGCGCCTTCCATTCGTCGACCACGATGTACTGCAGCAGGCCGACGTTGAGCATCTCCATCATGTCTTCGTCTTCCAGCTCGTCGGGCACCGCCACCAGCGTGGCCGGCGGCTTGCCGGCGGACTTGAGCTTCTGGTTCAGCGCCAGCAGGCTCTCGTGGTAGCTGGAGCTGGGCCGCACGTGCACCGTCTGGCCGGACAGCGCCTCGGCCGTGGCCAGCGGCGCCGACTTCGGCCCGCTGAGCACGATCTCGCGGTTGGGTTTGGAATCCGCCGGCACCACGAAGTCCACCAGCTTGCGCCGCTCGTCGGTGACCGTCAGGTTGCCGGCCGCGATGTCGCCGCGGCCTTCGGCCACGTCCTGCAGCAGCTCGTCGCGGGTGGTCGGCACCAGGTACAGCGTCAGCGGCCGCTTGCCCAGCTGGGCCGCGTACTTCTTGTTCAGGAACTGCTCCAGCGCGCGCGCGCCCTCGGCGGTGATGCCGCGCTCGCGACCCTTGTCGTTGTAGAACAGCGTGCGGCTGTAGGGCACCAGCACGCGGATGTGGCGGCGTTCGATCATGCCGTCGAAATCGCCCTTCCAGACCCGCGCCTCAGTGGGCAGCGCGCGCAGCGGGGCACTGGCGGGCGGCGGCGCGGCCGTCTGCGCCAGGGCGCATGCCGTACCCAGCAGCCCGAACAGGGCCCAAATCAGCCGAAGAGAATTGATCCGCATGGCCCGCGCTCTGGTCGGAAAGTGCGTCGATCATGCGCCGCCGCCGCGCCGGCGTGAAGACCGGACAATCCCCGCCTCATGAGCGACACCTCCGAGTTCGACTACATCGTCGTCGGTGCCGGCACTGCCGGTTGTCTGCTGGCCAACCGGCTGAGTGCCGACCCGACGAAGCGCGTGCTACTGGTCGAGGCCGGCGGCAGCGACCGCTACCACTGGATCCACATTCCCGTGGGCTACCTGTACTGCATCGGCAACCCGCGCACCGACTGGTGCTACCAGACCGAGCCCGACCCCGGGCTGAACGGCCGCACGCTGCGCTACCCGCGTGGCAAGGCGCTGGGCGGCTGCAGCAGCATCAACGGCATGATCTACATGCGCGGCCAGCGGCGCGACTACGACGCCTGGGCGCAGATCACCGGCGACGAAGGCTGGCGCTGGGATGCCGTGCTGCCCTACTTCAAGCGCCACGAGGACCACTACAAGGGCGCCAGCGAATGGCACGGGGCCGATGGCGAATGGCGCATCGAGAAGCAGCGCCTGCGCTGGGAGCTGCTCGACGCCTGGTCGCAGGCCGCGCAGCAGGCCGGTCTGCCGGCCACCGAGGACTTCAACCGCGGCGACAACGAAGGCGTGGGCTACTTCGAGGTCAACCAGAAGAGCGGCTGGCGCTGGAACACGGCCAAGGCCTTCCTGCGGCCGGTGTGCATGCAGCGCCCCAACTTCAGGCTGTGGACCGGCGCGCAGGCCACGCGCCTGGTGCTGCAGCGCGACGGCGACGGCGTGCTGCGCTGCCAGGGCATCGAGCTGCTCAAGGACGGCCAGCGCCTGCGCGCGACGGCCCGCCGCGAGCTGATCCTGAGCGCGGGCGCGATCGGCTCGGTGCAGATCCTGGAACTGTCCGGCATTGGCGCCGGTGCCACGCTGGCCGCGGCCGGCGTGACGCCGCAGCACGAGCTGCCGGGCGTGGGCCAGAACCTGCAGGACCACCTGCAGATCCGCGCCGTCTACAAGGTGCGCAACACCAAGACGCTGAACCGCATCGCCGCCAGCCCCTGGGGCAAGGCCGGCATCGGGCTGCAGTACCTGCTGTCGCGCAGCGGGCCGATGAGCATGTCGCCGTCGCAGCTAGGCGCCTTCACGCGCAGTAGCCCCGAGCGGGCGCACGCCAACCTCCAGTACCACGTGCAGCCGCTGAGCCTGGATGCCTTCGGCGAGCCGCTGCATGGCTTCGATGCCTTTACCGCCAGCGTGTGCAACCTCAACCCGACCAGCCGCGGCTCGGTGCACATCCGCAGCCCGCGGCCCGAAGACGCGCCGCGCATCGCGCCCAACTACCTGAGCACGCCCGAGGACCGCCAGGTGGCCGCCGAATCGCTGCGCGTCACGCGGCGCATCTGCGCGCAGCCGGCACTGGCGCCCTACCAGCCCGAGGAATGGAAGCCGGGTGCGCAGTACCAGAGCGACGAGCAGTTGGCCCGGCTGGCTGGCGACATCGCCAGCACCATCTTCCACCCGGTGAGCACCACGCGCATCGGCCGCGACAGCGATCCGATGGCGGTGCTGGATGCGCGCTGCCGCGTGCGCGGCCTGCGCGGCCTGCGCGTGGTGGATGCCGGCGCGATGCCGCAGATCACCAGCGGCAACACCAACTCGCCGACGCTGATGCTGGCCGAACGCGCGGCCGAGTGGATCGTGGCCGACGCGAGCGCTGCGGCCTGACGACTCCGTTCGGGCCCTCAGGCCACTTCGTCTTCCTCGTCGCGCGCCACCTTGCCCATGGCGGCCAGCGCGGCCTCCAGCAGCGTCATGCCCGGGGCGATGGCCAGCTGCGCCTCTTCACACAACAACGCGATGTCCTGCGAAGACAGGCGCGGCCGCTGTGGCGCAGGCGCGTCCTGCACGACGATTTCCCTGCCCAGACGCGGCAACCACGCCAGCGTGCGGCCATCGGCCTGCGGCCGCAGCTCGATGCAGGGCCTGCCCTGGCGATTGAAGACTTCGATGGCGGCGACGAGGTTCATGGTCGCTCCTAGCTCCTGCAAGCGCGTCATTTTCCCGCATGTCGGTGGCATACTGCGCCGCCCTCCACGCTGCGCTGCACGATGACCCCTGCCCTGCCACCGGCTGTCGACGGCGAGCGCTTCGAATTCGACAGCCCGGCCGGCCGTCTGAGCGCCTACGTGGCCGGCCAGGGCGCGCCGCTGCTGCTGGTGCACAGCATCAACGCCGCCGGCTCGGTGGCCGAGGTGCGCACGCTGTTCGAACACTACGCCGCCACGCGCACGGTGTTCGCGCTGGACCTGCCGGGCTTCGGCTTCTCGGAGCGCAGCGACCGGCCCTATACCGTGCGCCTGATGACCGACGCGGTGCTGGCGATGCGCGCGCCGATCGCCCAGCGCTGCGGCGCGCAGCCGGTGGACGTGCTGGGTTTGTCGCTGGGCAGCGAGTTCGTGGCCCGCGCCGCGGTCGAGCAGCCGACGGCCTGGCGCAGCGTGGCGCTGGTCAG
>JAFLDH010000026.1 GCA_017302505.1 Burkholderiales bacterium | reverse complement strand
ATGCTCGCTGAGCACGCCGCTGGCCGGAGCCGGCACTTCGAGAACGACCTTGTCGGTCTCGATCTCGATCAGGATCTCGTCCATGGCCACGGCTTCACCGGGCTTCTTCTTCCACTGCAACAGGGTGGCCTCGGCCACGGACTCGGACAACTGGGGAACCTTGACGTCGACGATTGACATGTTTGAACTCTGTGGTCTTGGAGGGGCGTGCAGGCGCAGGCGCGGGGTGGCCCAGGGGTCCGGCACGCGCGGCAGCCGGGGCCCGCGGCCCCGGCACCGCACTTACTTGGACAGCACGAAACCCTTCAGCTTGCCGAAGGCCTGTTCGAGCAGCGCCTTCTGCTGCTCCTGGTGCAGGTGGGCATAGCCCACCGCCGGCGAGGCCGAGGCCGGCCGTCCGGCGTAACCCAGGCGCTGGCCCTCGGACATGTTCTCGTGCACATAGTGCTGCACGTAGAACCACGCGCCCTGGTTCTGCGGCTCGTCCTGGCACCAGATCACCTCGGTGGCGTTCGGATAGCGCTTCATCTCGGCACCGAAGGCCTTGTGCGGGAACGGGTACAGCTGCTCGACGCGCACGATGGCCACGTCCCAGGCCTTCTTCTCGTCGCGACGGCGAATCAGGTCGTAGGCCACCTTGCCCGAGCAGGCGATCACGCGCTTGACCTTGTCGGGCTCCACCTCGGCGCGGCTGGCGCCGATCACCGTGCGGAACTCGCCCTTGGTGAACTCCGACAGCGGCGAAGTCGCGTCCTTGGCGCGCAGCAGGCTCTTCGGCGTGAAGATGACCAGCGGCTTGCGGAACTGCCGCACCATCTGCCGGCGCAGCAGGTGGAAGATCTGGCTGGCACTGGTGGGCTGGCAGATCTGCATGTTGTTGTCGGCCGCCAACTGCATGAAGCGCTCGATGCGCGCTGAACTGTGCTCGGGGCCCTGCCCCTCGTAGCCGTGCGGCAGCATCAGCGTCAGGCCGTTGACGCGGCCCCACTTCACCTCGCCCGAAGCGATGAACTGGTCGATCACCACCTGCGCGCCGTTGACGAAATCGCCGAACTGCGCTTCCCAGATGACCAGCGTGTTCGGCTCGGCGCTGGCGTAGCCGTACTCGAAGCCCAGCACCGCCTCTTCGGACAGCAGCGAGTCGATGACGACGAAGGGCGCCTGGTTGTCGGCCACGTTCTGCAGCGGCACGTAGGTGCCGGTGTCCCACTTCTCGCGGTTCTGGTCGTGCAGCACGGCGTGGCGGTGGGTGAAGGTACCGCGGCCGCAGTCCTCGCCCGACAGGCGCACCGCGTAGCCGCTGGCCACCAGCGACGCGAAGGCCAGATGCTCGCCCATGCCCCAGTCGACGTTGATCTCGCCGCGGCCCATCGCCGCGCGGTCGGCCAGCACCTTCTCGACCAGCGGGTGCACCTTGAAGTTGGCCGGTACGGTGGTAATGCGCTCGGACAGGCGCTTGATCTCGGCCAGCGGCAGCGCCGTGTCGGCCGAATCGGTCCACTTGCGGTTCAGGAACGGCGCCCAATCGACCGCGTACTTGCTCTTGAAGTTGGTCAGCACCGGGTCACCGGTGTGCTTGCCCTCGTCGAGTGCGGCGCGCAGGGCCTTGACCATCTGGTCGGGGCCGTCGGCCGGCAGCACACCCTGGGTCACCAGCTTCTCGCCATACAGCTTGCGGGTGCCGGGATGCTGGCCGATCTTCTTGTACATCAGCGGCTGGGTCAGCGAGGGTGTGTCCTGCTCGTTATGGCCCAGCTTGCGGAAGCAGATGATGTCGACCACCACGTCCTTGTTGAACTGCTGGCGATAGTCCAGCGCCAGTTGCGTGCACAGCACCACCGCCTCGGGGTCGTCGCCGTTCACGTGCAGCACCGGCGCCTCGATCATCTTGACCACGTCGGTGCAGTACAGCGTCGAGCGGCTGTCGCGCGGGTCGCTGGTGGTGAAGCCGATCTGGTTGTTGATAACCAGGTGAACCGTGCCGCCGGTGTAGTAGCCCCGGGTCTGCGCCAGCGCCAGCGTCTCCATCACCACGCCCTGGCCGGCAAAGGCTGCGTCACCGTGCACCAGCACGGGCAGCACCTGGTCGCCCGACCGATCGCCGCGGCGGTCGAGGCGGGCCTTGACCGAACCTTCGACCACCGGGTTGACGATCTCGAGGTGGCTGGGGTTGAAGGCCAGGCTCAGGTGCACCGGACCGCCGGGCGTGCTGACGTCGGAGCTGAAGCCCTGGTGGTACTTCACGTCGCCAGAGGGCAGGTCTTCCGGCGCGGTGTGGTCGAACTCGGCAAACAGGTCCTTGGGCAGCTTGCCCAGCGTGTTCACCAGCACGTTCAGCCGGCCACGGTGGGCCATGCCGATGACGATCTCCTGCACGCCGCGCTGGCCGGCACGCTGCACCAGCTCGTCCATGCTGGCGATGAAGCTCTCGCCGCCCTCCAGGCTGAAGCGCTTCTGGCCCACGTACTTGGTATGCAGGTAGCGCTCCAGGCCCTCGGCGGCGGTCAGGCGGTCGAGGATATGGATCTTCTCTTCCGCGCTGAAGCTGGCCTTGCTGCGAATGCTTTCCAGCCGCTCCTGCCACCAGCGCTTCTCGGCCTGGTCGGTGGTGTGCATGTACTCGGCGCCGATGGTGCCGCAGTAGGTCTCACGCAAGGCCTGCATGATCTCGCGCAGGGTCATCTGCTCGGCCTTGGTGAAGTAGGTGTTCGTGGCACTGAACGAGATGTCCATGTCGGACTCGGTCAGGTCGTAGAACGCCGGCTCCAGCTCGGGGATCTTGGGCCGTTCGGTGCGCTTCAGCGGGTCCAGGTCGGCCCAGCGCGAACCGACGTTGCGGTAGGCCGCGATCAGCGACTGCACGTGCACCTGCTTGCGGGCCACCGCCAGGTCGGCCTCGCTGGCCTTCAGCGCGAAGGCATTGGCCTTGGCGCGCTGGGCGAAGCTCTCGACCACCGGCGCATGCGCCACGTCGCGGGCCGCGCTGCCGTCCACGGCGGCCACGTTCTGCAGCCGGTCGAAGTATTCGCGCCAGTTGTCGGGCACGCTGCCCGGGTTGTCGAGGTAGGCCTCGTAGAGTTCCTCGACGTACGGGGCATTGCCACCGAACAGGTACGAGTTGGACCTGTATTGCTGCATCATCTTGCGCTCACCTTTCGCCCCGGTTTCCAGAGCTTCGATGGGTTGAGAAACCTTCCGCGACCCCCGGCTGCACCGGTTGGCGGATTGCGGCACGGGCCGGCTGTTGCTTGCACGTCCCACGGGGGAACGAGGCTGTCACCCCGTTTCCCGGACGGCACTGTAGCACCGCCGGATACACCCGATACCTTGAATTGGACGCCTGCCGGCCTTCGGTTTCCTGACAACGGCGGGCGGTCGGGCGGCGCCCGGGATTCCCCGCCCTGGGCCGGCGCCGGCATGGCCTAGCATTGCAGCCTTCGATTTCCGACGGAGTGACCCCATGAAGCTCAATTCCCTGCTGACGGCGGCCGTGCTGGCCAGCGCCGGCCTGGCTGGCGTGGCGCAAGCCGAAACGCTGCGCTGGGCAGCCCAGAACGACATCCTGACGCTGGACCCGCATTCGCAGAACCACGCCACGACGAACGCCATCCTCATGCATTCGTACGAAGGCCTGACCCGCTACAACGAGAAGTTCGAGGTCGAGCCGGCGCTGGCCACCAAGTGGACCTACATCAGCCCGACACAGGTGCGCTTCGAACTGCGCAAGGGCGTCAAGTTCGCCGATGGCAGCCCCTTCACCGCCGACGACGTGCTCTTCTCGTTCGGCCGCATCAAGCAGCCGCAGGGCACGATGGGCATCTACGTGGCCGGCATTGCCGACATCAAGAAGGTCGACGACCACACGGTGGACTTCATGCTCAGCGGCCCGACACCGCTGCTGCTGCGCAACATCATCGACTTCCGGATCATGAGCAAGGCGTGGTCCGAGAAGAACAAGACCACCAACGTGCAGGACTACAAGGCCAAGGAAGACAACTACGCCTCGCGCAACGTCAACGGCACCGGCTCGTACAAGATCACCGGCTGGACGCCCGACCAGCGCATCACCATGGCGCAGAACAAGGACTGGTGGGACAAGGCCAAGAACAACGTGACCGAGGTGATCTACACCCCGATCAAGTCCGACCCCACCCGTGTGGCCGCACTGCTGTCGGGTGACGTGGACATGCTGACCGACCTGCCCACGCAGGACGTGGCCCGGCTGCGCCAGGACCCCAAGCTGAAGATCGTCGACGGCCACGAGGTGCGCACCATCTTCATCGCGCTGGACCAGTTCAGCCCCGAGCTGAAGTACAGCGACGTCAAGGGCAAGAACCCGTTCAAGGACAAGCGTGTGCGCGAAGCGCTGTCGATCGCCATCGACCGCGAAGCCATCAAGCGCAACACCATGCGCGGCCTGTCCATCCCGGCCGGCATCATGGTGGCGCCGGGCGTCAACGGCCACTCCGCCGAGATCGACGTGCCGGCCAAGGTGGATGTCGAACGTGCGAAGAAGCTGCTGGCCGAGGCCGGCTACCCGAACGGCTTCGAGTTCCAGCTGAACTGCCCGAACAACCGCTACGTCAACGACGAGGAGATCTGCCAGAACCTGGTGGGCTTCTGGGCGCGCATCGGCGTGAAGACCAAGCTGGTCGCCGAATCGATGGCCACCTTCATCCAGAAGGTGCAGAACTTCGACACTTCCGCCTACCTGCTGGGCTGGGGCGTGGCCACCTTCGACGCGCAGTACACGCTGCAGTCGCTGATCCGCACCCGCACCACCGGTGCCGACGGCAACTTCAACTTCGGCCGCGTCAGCGATCCGAAGCTCGATGCGCTGGTCGACGCGATGAAGACCGAGACCGACGTGGCCAAGCGCAACGCGCAGATCCGCGACGCGCTGGTGCTGACGCGAGACGAGGTGCTGAACATCCCGCTGCACCACCAGCTGCGCCCCTGGGCGATGAAGAAGGGTGTCAACACCACGCACCGCGCCGATGACCGGCCGGAGGCCCGCTTCACCAGCGTGAACCCTGGCGGCAATTGATCACAGCGCCGATGTCGGGCGGCCCCTGGGCCGCTGATGCATCACAAGGGCCCGCCTGCGCGGGCCCTTTTTCCTGGGCCCTGGGCTTGATCCTGCTGCTTGCGGCGGCGCTCGCCCCGGCGGCGGCACCCAGCCCCGCCCCGCCCAACGAGGTGCGCGGCCAGGTCGCGCTGCCACCCGAGGCAGAACAGCTGTCCGGCGCGCAGCTGACCATCGAACTGCGCGAGATCGGCTCCGACCAGGTATGGGCCGAACAGCGCCTGACGCTGGTTCGGCCCGCCGCTGAGCAGGCCTTCCAGCTGACCTGGCGTCACCAGGCACTGCCCTACGCGCCCGAGTTGCGCGTGCGTGCTGGGCTGCAGGCCCAAGGCCGGCTGCTGTGGCTGAGCGAGCCGAAGCCGCTGAACCCGCGCCAGCGCAGCGTCGACCTGGGCACGCTGACACTGCTGCGGGCGCCGCCGCCGCTGGCCTTCCAGACGGTGATCGACTGCCGCGTGCGCCGCTTCGTGGTGGGCATGGACGGCAACCAGCTGGTGCTGCGCAACGGCGAGACCACCTACCCGCTGCGCCACGATGCGGAGCCCCCAGGCTCTCGGCACGTGGCCCTGGACGATCCGAGCACCTTCGTGCAGACCGAAGGCACCACCGCCGACGTGTCGGTGCGCGGCGTGCGCTATGCGCGCTGCAGCCTGTCGCGGTAGACGCGGCCGGCCTTCATCACCAGCACCGGGCCGCGCTGCGGGTCGGCCAGCATCGACAGTTCCTGCGTCGGGTCGCCATCGACCAGCAGCAGGTCGGCCCAGGCGCCGGGCAGGATCTGGCCGATGCGGCCTTCCTCGCGCATCAGCTGCGCGGCGACGATCGTGGCGCTCTGCAGCACCTCCACCGGCGTCTGCGCGCCGCGGCGCAGCTCGAACTCGATGCTCTGCTTCGCGTGCATGTGGCCCAGCAGGTCGGTGCCGAAGACGATCGGCACGCCCTCGGCCTTGGCGATGCGCAGCGACTCGATGCCGCGCGCATGTACCTTCTGCAGCTTGTCCAGCATCTCGTCCGACCAGCCCAGGCACTCGCCCTCCTCGGCCAGCGCGACGTAGGTGGCCAGCGTGGGCACCAGGTAGGCGCCATGCGCCTTCATCACCCGCGCGGTGGCCTCGTCGATCAGGTTGCCGTGTTCGATGGAGCGCACGCCGGCCTGCACCGCCCGCGTCACCGCACGCGGCGAATAGGCATGCGCCATCGCATACAGGTTGGCGGCCTCGGCTTCCTCGCAGGCCGCGCGCAGTTCCTCCACCGAAAACTGCGTGCCTTCCAGCGGGTCGCTGGGGCTGGCGATGCCGCCGCCGGCCATGATCTTGATCTGGTTGGCGCCATTGCGCACCTGCTCGCGCACCGCGCGCCGCACCTCGCCCACGCCGTCGGCGATGGCACCGATTAGCCCCAGGCCGGCGCAGCTGCAGAAGAACTCGCGTTGGCGCACACCCTTGGGCCGCATGTCGGCATGGCCGCCGGTCTGGCTGATCGGGAAGCCGGCGATGAACAGCCGCGGCCCTTCGAACAGGCCGCGCGCCACCGCCTCCTGCAGGCCGTAGTCGGCACCGGCCGCATCGCGGGCGGTGGTGAAGCCACGCTGCAGCATGCCCTGCAGGATGGCGCTGCTCTCGGCCGTCACCAGCGACGGCGGCTGCAGCGCCAGGCGGCTGAGGTCGTGCGACGAGGCCACCACGTGCACATGCGCGTCGATCAGCCCGGGCAGCAGCACGCGGCCGGCGGCATCGATGCGCTGCGCCACGTCGTCCACCGGCACCGCGGCGTCCAGCTCGGCGGCGATGCGCTCGCCTTCGACCACGACGCGGCGGTTCGGCCGCAGCGCGCCGGTGGCGCTGTCGAAGACCGTGGCCCGGTCGATCAGCAGGCGGCCGGCCATCGCTTCAGCAGCCGCAGATCCGTTGACGCGCTTCGTCGTACTCGCGCTTCAGCCGCGCCACCATCTCGGCCACCGGCACCACCGCCTTGACCGAGCCGATGCCCTGGCCGCAGCCCCAGATGTCCTTCCAGGCCTTCTTCGGCCCGCCGGCGCTGCCGAACTGCATGGTGCTGATGTCGCCTTCGGGCAGGTTCTCGGGGTCGAGCCCGGCGTTGCGGATCGACGGCTTCAGGTAGTTGCCGTGCACGCCGGTGAACAGGCTGCTGTAGACGATGTCATCGCTGGTGGACTCGACGATCATCTGCTTGTAGCCCTCGGCGGCGCGCGCCTCCTCGGTGGCGATGAAGGCCGAGCCGATGTACGCGAAATCGGCACCGCAGGCCTGCGCGGCCAGCACGCCGGCGCCGGTACCGATGGCGCCCGACAAGGCGATCGGCCCGTCGAACCATTCGCGGATCTCGGCCACCAGCGCGAAGGGGCTCTTCACGCCGGCATGGCCGCCGGCGCCCGCGGCCACCGGAATCAGCCCATCGGCGCCCTTCTCGATGGCCTTGTGCGCGAAGGTGTTGTTGATGATGTCGTGCAGCACCACGCCGCCCCAGGCGTGCGCGGCCTGGTTGATCTCGGGCCGCGCGCCCAGCGAGCTGATGAGGATCGGCACCTTGTACTTCTCGCACATCTGCATGTCGTGGTCGAGCCGGTCGTTGCTCTTGTGCACGATCTGGTTGATGGCGAAGGGCGCGGCCGGCTTGTCGGGGTTGGCGCGGTTGTAGGTCGCCAGCGTCTCGGTGATCTCGGCCAGCCACTCGTCCAGTTGCGAGGCCGGGCGTGCGTTCAGCGCCGGCATCGAGCCGACCACGCCGGCCTTGCACTGCTCGATCACGAGCTTGGGGTGGCTGATGATGAACAGCGGCGAGCCGATGATCGGCAGCGGCAGGTTCGCAAGGATCGGGGGCAGCGGCAAGGGAGGCTCCGTCGGTTGGGTCAAGGGCCGCCGCAGTGTGCGGGGCACACCGCGGTCGAGCCTGTCACGGGTGCGACAAAAGCCGTGCTCAGAGCGCCTCGATTGGCATCTCGGCCAGCGCGGCGGCACCGGCGACGATGCTGTGGCCGATGCCCGGCACGCGGCTCAGGATGTGGTCGGCATAGAAGCGCGCGGTGGCGATCTTGGCGCGCATGAAGGCCGGGTCCTCGCCAGTGGCCAGGTGCTTCTCGGCCGCCAGCAGGGCACGCGCCATCTGCCAGCCCGCCACCGTGTTGCCGGCCAGCATCAGGTAGGGCACGCTGCCGGCGTAGACGGCGTTCGGGCTGGCCTTGCTGCGGCCGGCGATGAACTCCACCACCTCCAGGTAGGCCTGGCGCGCGGCGCGCAGGCTGCGATGCATGGCCTTGGCGGCGTCGCTGCCGCTCTTCTGCAGCTCGCCCTCGGTAGCCTCGATGCGCGCGGCGATGGCCTTGGCCACGGCGCCGCCGTCGCGCGCCGTCTTGCGGCCCACGAGGTCGTTGGCCTGGATGGCGGTGGTGCCTTCGTAGATCGGCAGGATGCGCGCGTCGCGGTAGTGCTGCGCGGCGCCGGTTTCCTCGATGAAGCCCATGCCGCCATGGACTTGCACGCCCAGGCTGGTGACCTCCAGGCTCATCTCGGTGCTGTAGCCCTTGACCAGCGGTACCATGAATTCATAGAAGGCCTGGTTCTGTTTGCGCGCCTCGGCATCGGGGTGCGCATGCGCGGCGTCGTAGGCCGCCGCGGCCACGGTGGCCATCGCGCGGCAGCCTTCGGTGTAGGCCCGCATCGTCATCAGCATGCGCTGGATGTCGGGGTGGTGGATGATCGGCGCCGCCCCCGGCGTGCTGCCGTCCACCGGCCGGCTCTGCACGCGCTCGCGGGCGAAGGTGGAGGCCTTCTGGTAGGCCCGCTCGGCCACCGCCACGCCCTGCATGCCCACCGCGTAGCGCGCGGCATTCATCATCACGAACATGTAGGCCAGGCCCTGGTTCTCCTGGCCCACCAGCGTGCCCACGGCGCCGCCATGGTCGCCGAACTGCAGCACCGCGGTCGGGCTGGCCTTGATGCCCAGCTTGTGCTCGATGCTGACGCAGTGCACGTCGTTGCGCGCACCCAGGCTGCCGTCGGCGTTGACCAGGAACTTCGGCACCACGAACAGGCTGATGCCCTTCACGCCCTCGGGCGCGCCGGTCACCCGGGCCAGCACCAGGTGCACGATGTTCTCGGCCATGTCGTGCTCGCCGTAGGTGATGAAGATCTTCGTGCCAAAGATGCGGTAGGTGCCATCGGGCTGCGGCTCGGCGCGGGTGCGCACCGCCGCCAGGTCGCTGCCGGCCTGCGGCTCGGTCAGGTTCATCGTGCCGGTCCACTTGCCCGACACCATGTTCGGAATGAAGGTCTGCTGCTGCGCTTGCGAGCCGGCCGTCAGGAGCGCCTCGATGGCGCCGTCGGTCAGCAGCGGGCACAGCGCGAAACTCATGTTGGAGGAGTTCAGCATCTCGATGCAGGCCGCGCCGATGGTCTTGGGCAGACCCTGGCCGCCGAAGTCCACTGGGTGCTGCAGCCCCTGCCAGCCGCCGGCACCGAACTCCTGGAAAGCCTGCTTGAAGCCCGGCGTCGTGGTCACCACGCCGTCCTTCCACGACGAGGGATTCTTGTCACCTTCCCAGTTCAGCGGCGCCAGCACGCCCTCGGTGAACTTGGCCGCTTCCTCCAGCACGGCCGCGGCGGTGTCGTAGCCGGCGTCCTCGAAGCCGGGCAGCGCGGCCACGGCATCGATATCGGCCAGTTCCTTGATCGCGAACAGCATGTCCTTGACGGGGGCGCGGTAGCTCATGAGGGTCTCCAGGGACAAAGCGGGCTCCGCGAAGGGAGCCCTGTTTCTTGGTTTGGCGGTGCGACTACAGGCTCTTCACCAGCTCGGGCACGGCCGTGAACAAGTCGGCCTCCAGGCCGTAGTCGGCCACGCTGAAGATCGGCGCCTCGGGGTCCTTGTTGATGGCGACGATGACCTTGCTGTCCTTCATGCCGGCCAGGTGCTGGATGGCGCCGCTGATGCCGCAGGCCACGTACAGCTGCGGTGCGACGATCTTGCCCGTCTGGCCCACCTGCCAGTCGTTGGGTGCGTAGCCGGCGTCCACCGCGGCGCGGCTGGCGCCGAGCGCGGCGCCCAGCTTGTCGGCCAGCGGGGTCAGCACTTCGTTGAACTTCTCGCTGCTGCCCATCGCACGGCCGCCGCTGACGATGATCTTGGCCGCCGTCAGTTCGGGCCGGTCGTTCTTGGCGATCTCGCTGCCCACGAAGGTGGCGCTGCCGTAGGCCGGCACCGCGGCCACGCTGTCCACCGCGCCGCTGCCACCGCTGGCCGCGGCAGCATCGAAGCCGGTGGTGCGCACCGTCAGCACCTTGACCGCATCGCCGCTCTGCACGGTGGCGATGGCGTTGCCGGCGTAGATCGGCCGCTCGAAGGTGTCGGCCGAGATCACCTTGGTGACGTCGGACACCTGCCCGACATCGAGCTTGGCGGCCACGCGCGGGGCGATGTTCTTGCCCGAGGCGGTGGCCGGGAACAGGATGTGGCTGTAGCCGGAGGCCAGCGCCAGCACCTGCGCGGCGACGTTCTCGGCCAAGCCGTGGGCGAAGTGCTCGCCTTCGGCATGCAGCACCTTGGCCACGCCAGCGATCTGCCCGGCGGCCTGCGCGGCGGCAGCGGCGTTGTGGCCGGCCACCAGCACGTGCACGTCGCCGCCGCAGGCCAGGGCTGCGGTGACGGTGTTCAGCGTGGCGCCCTTGATCGACGCGTTGTCGTGTTCGGCAATGACGAGTGCGGCCATGTCAGATCACCTTCGAAACGTTCTTGAGCTTGTCGACCAGCGTGGCCACGTCGGGCACCTTGATGCCGGCACCGCGCTTCGGCGGCTCGGCCACCTTCAGCGTCTTGATCTTGCTGGCCACGTCCACGCCCAGGTCGGAGGGCTTGACGACGTCGAGCGTCTTCTTCTTGGCCTTCATGATGTTGGGCAGCGTCACGTAGCGCGGCTCGTTCAGGCGCAGGTCGGTGGTGACGATGGCCGGCAGCTTGAGCTTGACGGTCTCCAGGCCGCCGTCGACCTCGCGGGTGACGCTGGCAAAGCCGTCGGCGACCTCGACCTTGCTGGCGAAGGTGCCCTGCGGCAGGTCGGCCAGCGCGGCCAGCATCTGGCCGGTCTGGTTGCAGTCGTCGTCGATGGCCTGCTTGCCCAGGATCACCAGGCCCGGCTGTTCCTTGTCGACCAGCGCCTTCAGCAGCTTGGCCACGGCCAGCGGCTGCAGTTCGTCGGTGCTTTCCACCAGGATGGCTCGGTCGGCGCCGATGGCCATCGCGGTGCGCAGCGTCTCCTGGCACTGGGTGACGCCGCAGGACACGGCGATGACCTCGGTGGCCACGCCCTTCTCCTTCAGCCGCACCGCCTCTTCCACGGCGATCTCGTCGAAGGGGTTCATGCTCATCTTGACGTTGGCGATGTCCACGCCCGTGCCGTCGCTCTTGACGCGCACCTTGACGTTGTAGTCGACGACCCGCTTGACGGGTACCAGAACCTTCATGGTCGATTGCTCCTGTGCGATGTGCTTAGCCGACCCATTTTAGGCGGGTTGGCCCCCGCGTCCGAGAGAGCTCTCTCCAGGCTCGGCGCGCGCCGCGGCCACGCCACGCGCCACGTTCACGCGCGACAGCACCAGCAGGCCGATGACGAAGAAAAGACCCGTCGACAGGATGGCGATGCGGTGGTTGCCCGCCGTCAGCAGCGTCACCAGGCCATAGGTCATCGGGCCCAGGATGGCCGCCAGCCGCACCGCGAAGGTCCACAGGCCGAAGAACTCGGCCAACCGGTGCTCGGGCGCGAAGGCGCCGGCCATGGCCCGGCCGGCCGATTGGCTGGAGCCCATGCACAGGCCGGCCACCACGGCCGCCACCCAGAACAGCCCCGGGCCGGTCGCGGCCACGGCCAGCAGCGTCATGACGATCCAGCCCACCAGCGTGACCGCCAGCGCGCGGCGGTGGCCAATGCGGTCCTGCCAGTAGCCGAAGGCGAAGGCGCCCACCGCCGACGCGATGTTGACCAAGAAAATCAGCATCATCGTCTGCGTCTGCTGGAAGCCCAGCACCTGCTCGGCATACACCGCTGCCAGCGCGACGACGACTGCAATGCCGGCCTGGTAGGCCACCGCACAAACCAGCAGCCAGACGAAATCGCGGTAGTCCTGCGCATGGCGCCAGGTCTGTGCCAGCCGGGCCAGCGAGGCACGCAGCCCGCTGTCCTGCACGGCCGAAGGCTGCGGCACGGCGCGTTCCTTCAGCAGCGCGAAGGTAACCAGCGACGACAGGCCGTAGATGCCGGCCGTGATCAACATCGTCACCGGCACGAACTGCGTGGCCGGGATGCCCTGCGCCTGCGCCCACAACACATAGCCCAGCGACAGGCCCAGCGTCAGCATGCCGCCGAAGTAGCCGAAGCTCCAGCCCCATCCGGACACGCGGCCCAGCGCATCGCGCCGCGCCAGTTCGGGCAGGAAGGCAGCGGTCAGTGACTCGCCGTAGCTGTAAAAGAGGTTGGACACCACTATCGCCACGACCGCCCACCACAGGTCACCGGGCCCGGCGAAGGCCAGCATGGCCGTGGCCAACACACAGCCCGCGGTGCTGATGGCGAGCATGCGCTTCTTGATGGCCCGCAGGTCGGCCAGTGCGCCCAGCGAGGGCATGGTCAGCATGACCAGCGCGCTCGACAGCGCCAAGGCACTGGTCCAGGCCAGCGTGGCCCAAGAGGCATTGCCCGCGACGACACCGACGAAGTAGGCGTTGAACACCGCCGTCAGCACGACCGTGGTGTAGCCCGAGTTGGCGAAGTCGTACATCGCCCAGCCGAACACTTCGCGGCGACGCACGCCCGCATTCAGCGATGAAGTGTCGAACAGGGCCATGGGGCATCCTCGTCGGTGGTGCCCAGGACGGGAATCGAACCCGTACGGCCCCTCTCGGGTCCGGCGGATTTTAAGTCCGCTGCGTCTACCAATTTCGCCACCCGGGCGGGCGCGGAGATTATGCGGGGCAGGCCTGTGCGCATGCGCGTCGCGCGACGATCTCCCTTGGCGTGGTTGCTAGACTCGGACCGCCGAGCGCCCGCCATGCCCACACGCCGCCCGCTTCACCCGCACCGCCCGTGGCTGGCATCCCTGCTGGTTCTGGCGCTGCTGCTGGCACAGACGGTTGGCCTGGCCCACCGCATCGCGCATGCCGATGGTCCGCCGGCCCGTGGGGCCCACGGCCATGAACTGCATGAACCGCGCGCGGCCGCCGACTTCGACGACCACCACGATGCCGGCGATTGCCGGCTTTATGACCAGCTGCACCTGGCGGATGCACTGGGCAGCACGCCGCCGGTCATCGGCTGGCTGCCTGCCGCAGCTGGGGCGCCAGCGGCCAGCGACATCCGGACCGCGCAGGCCGCGGTTTGCGGCTACCACGCGCGCGGGCCTCCGCCTCAAGCCTGAGCCCCGCTCCGGGGCTTGACGCTCACGGCCGGCCCGGCGTGTCGTGCCGCTTCGCCCATGCCCGCCTGGCGGGCTGCCTCCGGATACCCACATGAGAATTCCTTCCCTGCGTCGCGCCGCCACGGCCGCGGTCTTCGCGCCGGCGCTGTGGCCCATCGCCGCTGCCTCTCAAGCCACCGCCGCAGCCTCGGCTGCAGTCATCGTCACCGGCAATCCACTGCGTTCGACCGATGTGTCCTCACCAACCCATGTGCTGTCGGGTGAGAGCCTGGTGCTGCGACGCGGCAGCACGCTGGGCGAGACCCTGGATGGCCTGCCCGGCGTGTCGTCCAGCTACTTCGGCCCCAACGCCAACCGGCCGATGATCCGCGGCCAGGACAGCGACCGCATCCGCATGCTCAGCAACTCCGGCGTGCCGCTGGATGCCTCGGCGCTGAGCTACGACCATGCGGTGCCGATCGACCCGCTGGTGGTCGAGCGGGTGGAGGTGCTGCGCGGGCCGGCGGCGCTGCTGTATGGCGGCAGCGCCGTCGGTGGCGTGGTCAATGCCATCGACAACCGCGTCCCCAAGGCGGCCATCTCCGGCCCCACTGGCGCGGGCGAGTTGCGCTACGGCGGCCCGTCCACCGAACGCGGCGCCGCAGCGCTGCTGGAGACCGGCGCCGGCGACTTCGCATGGCATGCCGATGCCTTCTGGCGCCAGACCGACAACACCAGGGTGCCGTGGTATCCGCGGCCTGACGGCAATGGTGGCAGCGTCATGAGCGATCAGATCCTCAACTCGGCCAGCAAGAGCTACGGCGGCGCCTTCGGCGGGTCGCGCGTGTGGAACAGCGGATTCCTCGGCGCGGCGGTCGACACCTTCCGCAGCGACTACGGCGTGGTCGCCGAGCCCGATGTGACCATCGACATGTTCCTGAACAAGCTGACGCTGGCCGGAGAGGCGCGCGACCTGGGCGGGCCGATCAGCGCCGTCAGCGGCCAATGGCTGGTGTCGAACTACCAGCACCAGGAGATCGAAGGCAGCGGCGAGGTGGCCACCACCTTCAAGAACCGCGGCTCCGACCTGCGGCTTCAGGCCGAGCACCGGACGCTGTCGCTGGGCGGCGGCCAGCTGCAGGGGGTGTTCGGTCTGCAGACCGAGAACGCGGATTTCTCTGCACTCGGTGAAGAGGCCTTCGTGCCCAGCACCAGCACGAGGCACCTGGCGCTTTTCGCGCTGGAGGAATACCAGATCGGCGCCGGCAAGCTGGTGTTCGGCGGGCGGGTGGCGAACGCGCGCATCGACTCGGAAGGCGACGGGCCGGGGCAGTCGCAGTTCGGCCCGCCGCAATCGCGCAGCTTCACGCCCTTCAGCGCAGCGGTTGGCGGTGTGTACAACCTGAGCCCGCAATGGCAACTGCTGGGCAACCTGTCGTACACCGAGCGCGCGCCGACCTTCTTCGAGCTGTATGCCAACAGCCTGCACGTGGCCACTGGCGCCTATGAAGAAGGCAACCCGAACCTGGGTCTGGAGAAAGGCACCAATCTCGATGTGGCGCTGGCATGGAAGGATGGCCCCAACAGCGTGACCATCGGCGCCTTCGGCAGCGACTTCTCCAACTACATCGCGCTGCTGGGCACCGGCCAGGAAGTGCTGACCGACGAGGGCCTGGTGCCGGTGTATGCCTTTACCGGCGTGCCGGTGCGCATGTACGGCGCCGAGGTGGAAGGCACCTGGCGGCTGCTGGAAGGCAAGCAGACGCTCGACCTGAACGGCAGCATCGATGCGATGCGCAGCACCAACGAAGCCAGTGGACAGCCGCTGCCGCGCATTCCGCCCACCCGGGTGACGCTGGGCCTGACCTGGCGCATGGGCGACTGGATGGCGCGTGCCGAAGGCATCTACGCGGCCGCGCAGGACCGCGTGCCCACCGACGACCCGCCGACACCGGCCTACACCATCGTCAACCTCTCTGCCAGCTACCAACTGCGCCTGGCCGGTAGCGAAGGCATCGCCTTCCTGCGCATCAACAACATCGGCAACGAGCTGGCCTACAACGCCACGACCATCGCCACCGTGCGGCCGCTGGCGCCGTTGCCCGGCCGCGGCGTCATGGTGGGGCTGCGCATGAACTTCTAGCGCGGCGCGGGCACGGCCCCGCCCAGGCTGGCCAGCAGGCGCTGGAACTCCGGGTTGTGGCGCAGCAGCTCGCGGCCGACGGCGATCAGCCGGTCGACCTGCTCGCCGCTGAGCGCCAGGCTGGTCGGGATCTCGTTCAGGAAGCGGCGTAGCGGCAGGTCGGGCACGTCCTGGAAGCTCAGCCTCACGAAGAACGGTTCCACCTTCTGCTGCGGCGTGGACAACTCGGCCGCCCAGCGCACCAGGCTCTGCTGCATGTCCTGCAGCGTGTCGGTGTTGTAGCGGTAGAGCTGGATGTTCGTCACCGCGTTCAGCGTCTGCTCGATGGTGGGCTGCTGCACCGTGGCATCGATGCCCTGGCGGGTGTCGGCCGCGGCGTTGACCGAGATGACCACCAGCCGCCGCGGCACCGGCAGCTTCAGGTCCTGCAGCATGGCCTTGGCTCCGCCGATGACTTCCACCGTCTCGAGCAGCGCACGCAGGCCCAGGTTGTCGGTGATGCCGCCGTCGACGAAATGCGCATAGCGGTGGCCTACCTTGTCGCGGTAGGACAGATCGTCGTCGGTGACCATGCGCAGGTTCGGGTCCGAGGGCTGGCGCGCCCGCGCTGCGGTCAGCCAGTCGGGCAGTGCCTTGCCGCAGCCAGCGTAGTTCTCGACCACCACCGGATCGAAGAGCACCGGCACCGCGCTGGAGGCGGTGACCGCACGCGCCAGCGGGAAGCTCGACAGGTCGGAGCACAGCAGGTCGAAGTACTCCTGCACGAAGCTGAAGCGCACGCCGCGGCCCAGGTCGGAGGTGTTGATCAGCAGCAGCGGACTGTCGCGCCGCATCAGGTCGGCGAAGGTGGCGTCCCCGAACAGCGCCTGGCGGTAGTAGTCCACCGCCATCTCGGTGCGGCCGCGGCTGCTGAACCAGCGCAGCGGGTCGAGCAGGCCGCGCACCAGCGCGCCTTCGATGTCGCGGCGCAGGAAGCGCTCTTCGAAGTCGACAAACACGCGGTCGCCGTACAGCCCATAGTAGGCCGAGGTGAAGCTGCCGCCCGACACCGAGCTGATCAGCCCGACCACGTCGAGCATGCGCTTGTCCTCGCCGTCGATGCGCACCCGCGTGTCGCGCAGTTCCAGCAGCACGCCGTAGGACAAGGCCGCCGCCCGCGTGCCGCCGCCGGAGAAGGCGAGCACGAGCGACATTTCCTTGGAGCGACGCCCCTGGCGCTCGGCAAAGCCGGCCATCGAATAGCCGGCGGTGGGCCGGACCGTCTTCAGGGGCTGGTTTTGCACCACGCCGTAGGAGGTGCAGGCGGCCAGCAGCAGCGGCGCCACCAGGGCGGCCAGCCAGCGTAAGACTGGAGGCGCGGCCCGGAGTCGAACCGGGCTAGACGGATTTGCAATCCGTTGCATAACCGCTTTGCTACCGCGCCGACAAAAAAGGGAAGCGAGCGGCTTCCCTTTCAGAAACTGGAGCGGGAGAAGAGTCTCGAACTCTCGACCTCAACCTTGGCAAGGTTGCGCTCTACCAACTGAGCTACTCCCGCAGTATCGCTTTCGCGTCGCAGCGGGGTCTACGACCCCGAAGCGAAGCCCGCATTATAGCCTGCGCAAGCAGGCATTTGCAAACACCCGCTTGCGGCCGAATCAGTGCGGCAAGGTGTCGGCAGCGGCCACCGGTGCCGGATCAGCCGCCGGGGCTGCGGGCTTGGCAGCGTCTTCCTCCGGCAACGCTTGCGGCACGCGCTCGAGCGCCACCTCGAGCACCTGGTCGATCCAGCGCACCGGCACGATCTCCAGGTTGTTCTTCGCGTTTTCGGGGATCTCCTGCAGGTCCTTGACGTTCTCCTCGGGAATCAGCACCGTCTTGATGCCGCCGCGGTGGGCCGCGAGCAGCTTCTCCTTAAGGCCGCCGATCGCCGTGACTTCGCCGCGCAGCGTGATCTCGCCAGTCATCGCCACGTCGGCCTTGACCGGGATGCCCGTCAGCGCCGAGACGAAGGCGGTGGTCATCGCCGCACCGGCACTCGGGCCGTCCTTGGGCGTGGCGCCATCGGGCACGTGGATGTGGATGTCGCGCTTCTCGAACAACTCGTCCTTGATGCCCAAACGCACCGCCCGTGAGCGCACCACCGAGCGCGCTGCCTCGACCGACTCCTTCATCACATCGCCCAGCGAACCAGTACGGATGATGTTGCCCTTGCCCGGCATCACCGCCGACTCGATGGTGAGCAGGTCACCGCCGACCTCGGTCCAGGCCAGGCCCACGACCTGGCCAACCTGGTTGGACTTGTCCACCCGGCCGAAGTCGAACTTGCGAACACCCAGGAAGTCGTTGAGGTTGTCCTCGGTCACGACCACCTTGCCCTGGTATTGCTTGAGCTGGATGCCCTTGACCACCTTGCGGCAGATCTTGGAGATCTCGCGCTCGAGCGAGCGCACGCCCGCCTCGCGGGTGTAGTAGCGCACGATGCCGCGCAGGCCCTCGTCGGTGACTTCGAGCTCGGCATCCTTGACGCCGTTGTTCTGCTGCTGCTTGGGCAGCAGGTAGCGGCGGGCGATGTTGAGCTTCTCGTCCTCGGTGTAGCCGGCCAGGCGGATGACTTCCATCCGGTCCAGCAGCGCCGGCGGGATGTTCATGCTGTTGCTGGTGGCGACGAACATCACGTCGGACAGGTCGAAGTCGACCTCGACATAGTGGTCGCTGAAGCGGTGGTTCTGCTCGGGGTCCAGCACTTCGAGCAGCGCGCTCGACGGGTCACCGCGGAAGTCCATGCCCAGCTTGTCGATCTCGTCCAGCAGGAACAACGGGTTGCGCGTGCCCACCTTGGTCAGGCTCTGAAGCACCTTGCCCGGCATGCTGCCGATGTAGGTGCGGCGATGGCCGCGGATTTCGGCTTCGTCGCGCACGCCGCCCAGCGCCATGCGCACGAACTTGCGGCCGGTGGCGCGCGCCACGCTCTGGCCCAGCGAGGTCTTGCCCACGCCCGGCGGGCCCACCAGGCACAGGATCGGTGCCTTGACCTTGTCGACGCGTTGCTGCACCGCAAGGTACTCGAGGATGCGGTCCTTGACCTTCTCCAGGCCATAGTGGTCCTCGTTCAACACCTCCTCGGCATGGCCGAGGTCGTGCTTGATCTTGGTCTTCTTCGCCCACGGCAGATTGACCAGCGTGTCGATGAAGTTGCGCACCACGGTGGCCTCGGCCGACATCGGCGACATCAGCTTCAGCTTCTTCAGCTCGCCCTCGGCCTTCTTGCGCGCCTCCTTGCTCATGCGCGCGGCCGCAATCTTCTTTTCGAGCTCTTCCAGGTCGGCGCCCTCCTCGCCGTCGCCCAGTTCCTTCTGGATGGCCTTGACCTGCTCGTTCAGGTAGTACTCGCGCTGGCTCTTCTCCATCTGCCGCTTGACGCGGCCGCGGATGCGCTTTTCCACCTGCAGAATGTCGACCTCATGCTCCAGAAGCTCGAGTAATCGTTCCAGGCGCTTGGGCACCTGGAACAGATCGAGCACCGATTGCTTGGCCTCCAGCTTCAGCGGCAGGTGCGCGGCAATGGTGTCGCCCAGGCGGCCCGGGTCGTCGATGCCGGCAATGCTGGTCAGGATCTCCGGCGGGATCTTCTTGTTCAACTTGACATACTGGTCGAACTGCTGCGTTACCGCGCGGCGCAGCGCCTCGATCTCGGGCGAGGCCTCGATGGCCAGCGGGATCGGCTCCACCTCGGCGACGAAATGCTCGCCGTTGTCGGAAATCAGCTTGGTGTTGGCGCGCTGGATGCCTTCGACCAGCACCTTCACGGTGCCGTCGGGCAGCTTCAGCATCTGCAGAATGCTGGACACGCAGCCCACTTCGAACATGTCGTCGGCCTTGGGCTCGTCCTTGCCGGCGGCCTTCTGCGCCACCAGCATGATCTGGCGGCCCGCCTCCATGGCGGCTTCCAGCGCCTTGATCGACTTGGGCCGGCCCACGAAAAGCGGGATGACCATGTGCGGGAACACCACCACGTCACGCAGCGGCAGCAGCGGCAGCGTGATCGGGTCGGGCGGCAGGATGGGATGTCCGGACATTGAAACCTCTCTTTCTCAGGCTGACTTGGGGCCCGAGCAGAAAAATGCAAGTGGCTCCCCGAGGCCGGGAGCCGGAACGAGGTGCAACGAAGCGTTCAGGCGCTGGCCTTGGTCTTGGCCGGCTCGCGGTAGACCAGCAGGGGCTTGCTGCCCTCTTCGACGATGTGCTCGTCGACCACCACCTTGGCCACGCCATCCAGGTTGGGCAGGTCGAACATGGTGTCGATCAGCGCAAACTCCAGGATCGACCGCAGCCCCCGGGCACCGGTCTTGCGGGCCAGCGCCTTGCGGGCAATGGCCGACAGCGCCGAAGGCCGGATCTCCAGTTCCACGCCGTCCATCATGAACAGCTTCTGGTACTGCTTGATCAGCGCATTGCGCGGCTCGGTCAGGATCTGCACCAAGGCTTCTTCGGTCAGCTCGCCCAGCGTGGCCACCACCGGCAGACGGCCGACCAGCTCGGGGATCAGGCCGAACTTGATCAGGTCCTCGGGCTCGACCTCGCGGAACAAGTCGGAGACCTTCTTCTCGCTCTTGCTGTGCACGGTGGCGACAAAGCCGATCCCGGACTTTTCCGTGCGGTTCTGGATGACCTTCTCCAGGCCATCGAAGGCACCGCCGCAGATGAACAGGATGTTGGTCGTGTCGATCTGCAGGAAGTCCTGGTTCGGATGCTTGCGCCCGCCCTGCGGCGGCACGCTGGCCATCGTGCCTTCGATCAGCTTCAGCAGCGCCTGCTGCACGCCTTCGCCCGACACGTCGCGGGTGATCGAGGGGTTGTCGCTCTTGCGGCTGATCTTGTCGATCTCGTCGATGTAGACGATGCCGCGCTGCGCCCGGTCGACGTCGTAGTTGCAGTTCTGCAGCAGCTTCTGGATGATGTTCTCGACATCCTCGCCCACGTAGCCGGCCTCGGTCAGCGTGGTGGCGTCGGCAATGACGAAGGGCACGTTGAGCAGCTTGGCCAGGGTTTGCGCCAGCAGCGTCTTGCCTGAGCCGGTGGGCCCGATCAGCAGGATGTTGCTCTTGGTCAGTTCGACCTCGTCCTTCGAGCCGCCGGCATGCTTGAGCCGCTTGTAGTGGTTGTAGACCGCCACCGACAGCGTGCGCTTGGCCACTTCCTGGCCGATCACATAGGCGTCCAGGCTGGCCTTGATCTCGCTGGGGATCGGCAGGTCGGACTTCGGTGTCTTGGCCGCAGCGCCTTCGGCCGGTACTTCGTCACGGATGATGTCGTTGCACAGCTCGATGCACTCGTCGCAGATGAACACCGACGGGCCGGCAATGAGCTTCTTCACCTCGTGCTGGCTCTTGCCGCAGAACGAGCAGTACAGAACCTTCTCGCCGGTGGTGCCCTTCTTTTCAGCCATGCGTGTCCTTGCGCTGGGGGAGCGACGAAACCATCGCACCCATCATAGTGCATGCCAGGGCAGTGCATCTCCTCCGAAATGATGCCCGTTCCCGGCGCTTCCGGGCTTCTTCCCAGGCTGGATCAGGCGCGTTTCTCGAGCACCCGGTCGATCAGGCCGTAATCCAGCGCTTCGGTCGGGCTCATCCAGCGGTCGCGCTCCATGTCGGCGGCGATGCGCTCGATCGGCTGACCCGTGCGATCGGCATAGATGCGGTTCAGCTGCTCGCGGGTCTTCAGGATCTCGCGCGCCTGGATCTCGATGTCGGTGGCCTGGCCCTGGGCGCCGCCCGAGGGCTGGTGGATCATGATCCGGCTGTTGGGCAAGGCATTGCGCTTGCCCTTGGCACCGGCCATCAGCAGGAAGCTGCCCATGCTGGCCGCCATGCCCATGCACAGCGTGGACACATCGGGCTTGATGAACTGCATCGTGTCGTAGATCGACAGCCCCGCGCTGACGCTGCCGCCCGGCGAGTTGATGTAGAGGGAGATGTCCTTGTCGGGGTTCTCGCTCTCCAGGAACAGCAGCTGCGCCACCACCAGGTTGGCCGTCTGGTCATTGACCGGGCCGACCAGGAAGATGACGCGCTCGCGCAGCAGGCGGCTGTAGATGTCGTAGGCACGCTCGCCACGCCCCGACTGTTCGATGACGATGGGCACCATGCCCAGGCTGACGGTATCAAGTGCGCTCATGCGGATCCTCGGCGAAAGTTCGGTGTCTGCGAGTCATTATGAGCCGGCCGCCTGCCCCGGCGGCCGTTGCGGATTCACGCGTTCATCAGCTCATCGAAGGCCAGCGCCTTGGTGCTCACCTTGGCCTTGGACAGGACGAACTCGGTGACATTGCGCTCGATCACCATCGCCTCCACCTCGGCCATGCGGCTGCGGTCGCTGAGGTACCAGCGCACCACCTCGGCCGGCTTCTCGTAGCTCTGGCTGATTTCCTCGATGTGCGCCTGCAACTGCTCGGGCTTGGCCTGCAGGTTGTGGGCGCGCACCAGCTCGGCCACCACCAGGCCCAGGCGCACGCGGCGCTCGGCCTGGCCCTGGAAAAGCTCCTCGGGAAGCGGCGCGGTTTCGGCGTCCTTCAGGCCACGCTTCTTCAGGTCCTCCCGGGCGGCGGCAGTCAGGCGCTCCAGTTCGTTCGCCACCAGCGCCTTCGGAATGTCCAGCGTCGAGGCAGCGACCAGCGCCTCCATGACGGCGGCCTTGTTGCGCGCCAGCACGCGCATGCGCACCTCGCGCTCCAGGTTCTTCTTCACGCTGTCGCGCAGGCCCTGCACGGTCGGCGGATCGATGCCCAGCGCCTTGGCGAAGGCCTCGTCCACCTCGGGCAGCTTCTGCACCTCGATCTTGGTCACGCTGACGCGGAAATCGGCTTCCTTGCCGGCCACGTCCTTGCCGTGATAGTCGGCAGGGAACTGCAGCGGGAAGGTCTTCGACTCGCCGACCTTCATGCCGCGCACCGATTTGTCGAACTGCTCCAGCATCTGGCCTTCGCCGACGATGAACTGGAAGCCTTCCGACTTGCCGCCGGCAAACCCTTCGCCATCGATCTTGCCTTCGAAGTCGATCGTCACGCGATCGCCCTCCGCGGCCCCTTCGCCGGCGGCGCGCTGCGCAAAGGTACGCCGCTGCTTGCGCAGGATCTCCACCGTGCGGTCGATGGCCTCTTCGGTTACCTCGGCGCTGGCGGTCTCGACTTCCGCAGCCGACAGGTCACCAATCTGCACCTCGGGGTAGACCTCGAAGGTGGCGTCGAAGACCATCTGGCCCTCGGGCGCCTCGTCCTTCTGGGTGATGCGCGGCGCGCCGGCCACACGCAGCTGCGCCTGGCTGGTGGCATCGCTGAAAGCGCGGCCGACATGGTCGTTCATGACCTCGTACTGCACCGAATAGCCATAGCGCTGGGCCACCACCGACATCGGCACCTTGCCCGGCCGGAAGCCTGCCGCCTTGACGGTGCGCGACAGCTTCTTCAGCCGGGATTCGACCTCGCTGCTGATCTGTTGGGTGGGCACGCTCAGCGTGATGCGGCGTTCCAGCTTCTCAAGGGTTTCGACGTTCACGGCCATGATGGGCTCTTTCCACTATTGATGTCTGGTGCGCGGGGCCGGACTCGAACCGGCACGCCGGTGAAGGCGTCAGGACCTAAACCTGGTGCGTCTACCAATTTCGCCACCCGCGCGGATAACGCCAGAAGCAAAGCGGGATCGCTAATGCGGCCCCGCCTCGTATGCGGCGACAGGTCAACCGCGAATTTTAGCTGCTGCCGCCGACCGGGGCCGGTTTGACCCGGAACCAGGCCGCGTACATGGCCGGCAGGGCCAACAGCGTCAGCGCGGTGGCGACGATCAGCCCGCCCATGATGGCCACCGCCATCGGGCCCCAGAACACACTGCGCGACAGCGGGATCATCGCCAGCACCGCCGCCGCAGCGGTCAGGATGATCGGCCGGCAGCGCCGCACGGCGGATTCGACCACCGCGTCCCAGGCCGGCACGCCGCGGGCGCGGTCCTGCTCGATCTGGTCGATCAGGATCACCGAATTGCGCATGATCATGCCCATCAGCGCGATCACGCCCAGCAGCGCGACGAAGCCGAAGGGCCGGTCCAGCAGCAGCAGCGCCGCCGCCACGCCGGAAATCCCCAGCGGCGCCGTCAGGAACACCAGCATCGACCGGCTGAAGCTCTGCAGCTGCAGCATCAGCAGCGTGAACATGATGAACAGCATCAGCGGCGCGCCGACGGCGATCGAGCCCTGGCCCTTGCTGCTTTCCTCCACCGCGCCGGCCACCTCGATGCGGTAGCCCGGCGGCAGCTTGGCGCGGATAGGCGCAAAGGCCGGCTCCAGCTGCGCGCTGACGGTGGCACCCTGCAGGCCCTCGACCACGTCGCCCTGAACGGTGGCGGCGTAGTCGCGGCCCTCGCGCCAGAGCACGCCCGGCTCCCACATCACCTGCACGCGGGCCACCTGGCTCAGCGGCACGCTGCGGCCGTTGCTGGTGGGCACGTAGCCCTTGGCCAGGTCGGTGACCACCTGGCGCTCGTCCAGCGGCTGGCGCAGCACGATGTCGACCAGGTTGTCGCCGTCGCGGAACTGCCCGATGGTGCTGCCGCTGTTCAGCGTGCGCGACGCTTGCGCGATGGCCTGGCTGGACACGCCCAGCGCGCGCGCCTTGTCCTGGTCGATCTCCAGGCGCAGCACCTTGACCGATTCGTTCCAGTTGTCGTTGACGCCGCGCATGTTCGGGTTCTGGCGCATCACGGCCTTGACCTCGTCGGCCAGCGCGCGCACCTGCCCCGGGTCGGGCCCGACCACGCGGAACTGCACCGGGTACGGCACCGGCGGTCCGTTGGGCAGAAGCTTGGCACGGGCGCGCGCCTCAGGGAACTCGCTGGCCAAGAGCCCCGGCAGCAGCGCCAGCGCGCGGTCGCGCGAGGCCTTGTCCTTGGGCAGCAGCACCAGCTGGCTGACGTTGCTCTGCGGAAAGATCTGGTCCAGCACCAGCACGAAGCGCTCGGCGCCGCTTCCCACCCAGGTGGTGACGTGCTCGATGCCTTCCAGTTGCATCAGCCGCGCCTCGACGCGGCGGGTGACCGCCTCGTTGGCCGCGAAGGAGGTGCCTTCGGGGTACCACAGGTCCACCAGGATCTCGGGCCGGCTCGAATCGGGGAAGAACTGGTTCTGCACCCGGCCCATGCCCATCACGCCCAGCACCAGCGACGCCACCGTCATCCCGATGGTGATCCAGCGGTGGCGCACGCACCAGTCCACCAGCTTGCGAAAGCGCAAGTAGAACGGCGTGTCGAACAGCTCGTGCGGCTCGCCCTCGGCCAGCGCGTGCGGCGGCTTCTTCAGCAGCACCGTGCCCAGGTAGGGCACGAAGTACACCGACACGAACCACGAGATGACCAGCGCCGCCGCGGTGACGGCAAAGATCGCGAACGTGTATTCGCCGACGGTGGACTTGGCCAGGCCGATCGGCAGGAAGCCGGCCGCGGTGATCAGCGTGCCGGTCAGCATCGGCATCGCCGTGGCCTCGTAGGCGAAGGTGGCGGCGCGCAGCTTGTCGTAGCCCTCCTCCAGCTTGCGCACCATCATCTCCACCGCAATGATGGCGTCGTCCACCAGCAGGCCCAGCGCGATGATCAGCGAGCCCAGCGAGATCTTGTGCAGGCCCACGCCCCAGTAGTACATCACCACGAAGGTGATGGCCAGCACCAGCGGGATGGTGATGCCCACCACCAGGCCGGGCCGCCAGTCGATGGTGAAGCGCCACGAGTTCGGCTTGAAGTGCAGCCCCAGGCTCAGGAAGCTGACCACCAGCACGATCAGCACGGCCTCGATCAGCACGCCGACGAATTCGTTGACCGAACGCGCCACCACCTTCGACTGGTCCTGGAACTGCGCCATCTCGATGCCGGCCGGCAGCTCGGCGCGGATGGTGGCAGTGGCCTGCTGCAGGTTGCGGCCCAGCTCGATGATGTCGCCGCCGCGCGCCATCGAGATGCCCAGCGCGATGACCTCCTGGCCCTGGTGGCGCACCTTCACCTGCGGCGGGTCCACGTAGGCGCGGCGCACCTCGGCGATGTCGCCCAGCCGGAAGCTGTTGCCGCCGGCGCGGATCGGGAACTGCCGCAGGTCCTGCAGGGTGCGGAACTGGCCGCCCACCCGCACCTGCACGAAGTCGGTGCCGGCGTCGACGATGCCGGCCGATTCCACCGCGTTCTGCTGGCCGATCTGCGCCAGCACCTGGTTGAAATCCAGCCCCAGCTGGGCCAGGCGCTTCTGCGAGATCTCGATGAAGACCTTCTCTTCCTGCGCGCCGAACAGCGTGACCTTGGCCACGTTGGGCACCTTCAGCAGCTGCTGGCGCACGCGGTCGGCATGGTCCTTCAGCTCCTGGTAGGTGAAGCCGTCAGCCGACAGGGTGTAGATCGAGCCGTAGACGTCGCCGAACTCGTCGTTGAAGAAGGGCCCGATCACGCCGGCCGGCAGCGTGCCGCGCATGTCGCCCACCTTCTTGCGCACCGTGTACCAGACCTGCTGCATCGCCTCGGGCGGCGACGAGTCCTTCACCTGGAACAGGATCAGCGCCTCGCCGGGCTTGGAGTAGCTGCGGATCTTGTCGGCATAGGGCACCTCCTGCAGCGTGCGCTCGATCTTGTCGGTCACCTGCTCGGCCACCTGCTGCGCCGTGGCGCCCGGCCAGAACACGCGCATCGCCATCGCGCGGAAGGTGAAGGGCGGGTCCTCGTCCTGGCCCAGCTGGAAGTACGCCGCCGTGCCCAGCAGCATCAGCACCACGATCAGGTAGCGCGTCAGCGCCGCATGCTGGATGGCCCAGCGCGAGATGTTGAAGCGCTCGCGCGTCCCGGCGGCGGGCGGCGGCGTCTCTGCGGCCGGTGCGGCCAGCGTGCCCCCGCTCACTTCAGGCGCACCGGCGTGGCCGGCGACGACAGGGTGCTGCTGCCGGCCGCCGTGGGGTCGACATAGAACTTGACCTTCTGGCCCGGCGTCAGCACGTGCACGCCGGCGGTCACCACCACCTGGCCGGGCTTCAGGCCGGTGCCGATGACGGCTTCGTTGCCCTCGGCGCCCAGCACTCCGACCGGCTGCAGCTGCACGGTCATGCTCGCCGGGTCCACCAGCCACACATGGCTGGCGCCGCCCTGCTCCTTCAGCGCCGACAGCGGCAGCTTGGTCACGCCCACGGTGCGCGGCAGTTCCACCCGCACGGTGGCCGTCTGGCCCAGCCGCAGCTTGGAGGCATCGCCAATGTCGGCCTTGATCTGGAAGGTGCGGGTCAGCGGGTCGGCCGCGGCCGACACCTCGCGCACGCGGGCCGGCAGCGCGGTGTGCTCATCACCCCAGAGCCTCACCTGGATGCGGCCCGGCGTGGCGGCCAGCGCCTGGATCGCCGTGACCTGGTCCTCGGGCACCGAGAAGACGACGTCGCGCGGGCCGTCGTGTGCCAGCCGCAGTACCGGCGTGCCGGCGGCCACCACCATGCCCGGCTCGGCCTCCACGGCCGTGATGGTGCCGGCACGGTCGGCCACCAGGCTGGCATAGCCGGCCTGGTTGCCCTGCACCGCGGCCTGTGCCTGCGCCTGGTCGAGCTGTGCCTGCGCCGATTTCAGCGTGGCCTCGCGACGCTCGAACTCGGCCGCACCGATGAAGCCCTGGTCGCGCAGCTCCTTGAAGCGGCGGAAGTCCGCCTCCGCCAGCGCATGGGCCGAGCGGGCGGCGGCCAGCGCTGCGCGCGCGGCATCCTGGTTCAGGCGCAGGTCCTGCGGGTCGAGGGCGGCCAGCAGTTGGCCGGCCTTGACCTGCTGGCCCGGGTCTACCGGCCGCTGCACCAGCTTGCCGCTGACACGGAAGCCCAGTCGCGTTTCGGTACGCGCCCGCACCTCGCCGGCAAACTCCAGCTCGCCGCCCGCGTCGGTGCTGCCCACCGTGACGGTGCGCACCGCGCGCAACGGTTCGGGCGGGGGCTCGGGCCGGCTGCATGCTGCCAGGACGAAGGTGGCGCCCAGGATGGCTGCCAGCAGGTGTCGATTCATGTGCCTGTGTCCAGCGCCAGCCGACCCACCACGGGTAGACCAGCCTTACTAGTGACTGACCGGTCAGTAATGTACCGCCAGAAATAGCCCCACGTCAGTTACGGGTTACTGGCCACGGCACCTGGCTTGCCGTCAACGGCCAGCGTGGACAATGCCGCCGTGTCCGTCGAACACTACGAAAACTTCCCGGTCGCTTCGTGGCTGTGCCCGGCGCCGCTGCGCCCGGCAGTGGTGGCGATCTATCACTTCGCCCGCACCGCCGACGACCTGGCCGACGAGGGGGACGCACCCCCCGCCCAGCGGCTGGAGGCCCTGGCCCAGTACCGTGACGACCTGCAGGCTGCCGTGGACGGACGCCCCGGCAGCGGCCGCTGGGCGCGGGTGTTCGGGCCACTGCAGGCCGAGATGCAGCGCCACGCCCTGCCCCCACGCTGGCTGCATGCGCTGCTGGATGCCTTCGAGCAGGACGCGCGCAACCCGCTGCCAACGGACCGGGCGGCGCTTCTGGACTATTGCGCGCGTTCGGCCAACCCGATCGGCCGGCTGTTGCTGCACCTGTACCGCGTGGGCGACGCGGCCTCGCTGCAGCAGTCGGACGCGATCTGCAGCGCGCTGCAGTTGATCAACTTCTGGCAGGACCTGAGCGTGGACCTGCCGCGCGGCCGGGTCTACGTGCCGCTGGACGCGCTGCCGCGCCATGGCCTGTCGATCGAGCACCTGCACCATTCGGTGGACGGCCCGGGCTGGAGGGCGCTGGTGCGCGAACTGGTGGACTGGGCCGCCGCGCTGATGCACGAGGGCGCGCCGCTGGCGCTGCGTATGCCCGGACGCCTGGGCTGGGAGTTGCGGCTGGTGGTGCAGGGCGGCCTGCGGATTCTTGAGAAAATCAGCGCGATGGACTATTCGACCGTTCGCCAGCGGCCGGTGCTGGGCCGGCGCGACGCCCCGCTGCTGCTGTGGCGCGCGTGGCGCATGGCGGCATGACGGGGCCGGCCAGCCCTGCGGCGATCAGCCCGCAGCAATACGTGCAGGAGAAGGCGGCCGCCAGCGGCTCGTCCTTCTATTACGCCTTCCTGTTCCTGCCGCCGCCGCGGCGGGCGGCGATCACGGCCTTCTATGCCTTCTGCCGCGAGGTGGACGACGTGGTCGACGAGACCAGCGACAGCGGCGTGGCCGCCGCCAAGCTGGCCTGGTGGAGGCAAGAGGTGCAGGCGGCCTTTGCCGGCCGGCCCAGCCACCCGGTGACCAAGGCGCTGATGCCGCTGGCCGCGCCTTACGACATCCGGCCGTCGCACCTGATGGACGTGATCGAAGGCTGCCAGATGGACCTGCAGCAGACCCGCTACCTGGACTATGCGGGCCTGGAGCGTTACTGCCACCTGGTGGCCGGCGTGGTGGGTGAGGTGGCGGCCAACATCTTCGGCCGCACCGAGCCGCGCACCGTGCAATACGCGCACAAGCTGGGCCTGGCGATGCAGTTGACCAACATCATCCGCGATGTGGGCGACGACGCCCGGCGCGGCCGCATCTACCTGCCGGTGGCCGAGCTGCAGCAGTTCGACGTCAAGGCGCAGGAGATCCTGAAGCGCGATGCGCCCTGGGGCTACAGCGACCGCTTCGAGCGACTGATGCGCTTCCAGGCCGAACGCGCGCACCGGCTCTACGACGAGGCGATGGCCCTGCTGCCCGAGGCCGACCGCGCTGCGCAGAAGCCCGGGCTGATGATGGCCAACATCTACCGCACCCTGCTGCGCGAGATCGAGGCCGACGGCTTCCGCGTGCTGCACCAGCGCACCTCGCTGACGCCGCTGCGCAAGCTGTGGATCGCGTGGCGCACGCACTGGCGCGGCCGTTGAGCCCGCTGCGCGTCGCGGTGGTCGGCGCCGGCTGGGCCGGGCT
>JAFLDH010000259.1 GCA_017302505.1 Burkholderiales bacterium | reverse complement strand
GTCATCGACACCCTGCTCGCCGTCTACAACGCCGGCCTGACGCCCTTGGTTCCGAGCCAAGGGTCGGTCGGCGCCAGCGGCGACCTGGCCCCGCTGTCGCACATGACGCTGGCGCTGATGGGCGAGGGCGAATTTGTCGACGGCGACGGCCACCGCCACCCGGCCGCCGAGACGTTGCGCGCGCATGGCATCGCGCCGCTGGCGCTGCAGGCCAAGGAAGGGCTGGCGCTGATCAACGGCACGCAGACCTCCACTGCGCTGGCGCTGCATGGGCTGTTCAGCTTCGTGCCGGTGCTGCAGGCGGCCCTCGTCGTAGGCGCGCTGACGGTGGATGCCGCGCGCGGCAGCGACGGCCCCTTCGACCCGCGCATCCACGCGCTGCGCGGCCAGCCCGGGCAGATCGACGTGGCCCAGGCCTACCGTGCGCTGCTGGCCGGCAGCGCCATCCGCGCGTCGCATACCGAAGGCGACGACCGCGTGCAGGACCCGTATTCGCTGCGCTGCCAGCCGCAGGTGGTGGGCGCCTGCGTCGACCAGCTGCGCCATGCGGCGCAGGTGCTGCTGCGCGAGGCCAATGCCGTCACCGACAACCCGCTGGTCTTCGCGGCCGAAGGCGACTTGCCGGCGATGATGATCTCCGGCGGCAACTTCCACGCCGAGCCGGTAGCGCTGGCCGCCGACGGCCTGGCGCTGGCCATCGCCGAGGTGGGCGCGATCGCCGAGCGGCGCATCGCGATGCTGATCGACACGGGCGTGTCGCGGCTGCCGCCCTTCCTGACGGCCGACGCCGGGCTGAACAGCGGCTTCATGATCGCTCACGTCACCGCCGCGGCGCTGGCCAGCGAGAACAAGTCGATGGCCCACCCGGCCAGCGTCGACAGCCTGCCCACCAGCGCCAACCAGGAAGACCATGTGTCGATGGCCACCTTCGCGGCGCGCCGGCTGTTGCCGATGGTGCACAACACCGCGCACATCCTGGGCATCGAGCTGCTGGCCGCCGCGCAGGGCATCGAGTTCCTGCGGCCGCTGAAGAGCTCGGCGCCGCTGGAGGGCGCGCATGCGCTGCTGCGCGAGCGGGTTCCCGCGATGGCGCAGGACCGCTACATTGCACCCGACATCGCCGCCGCCACGTCCCTGGTGCGCGACGGCAGTCTGGCCCGCATCTTGCGAACCCTGCCCGCGCTGCCGGCGTTGTTGCCGGCCTGACGACGGCAGCCTCTGGAGGACCCCGCCATGCGCCACCTTGCCGCTGTCTGCACCCTGGGCCTGAGCCTGCTGCTCGCGGCCTGCGCGGTGGGCGATGCCGGCCGCCCGCCGGTGGAGCCGGTGTCCAGGCTGCCGCCGGTGCCGCAGCCCGCGGACAACCCGGCCACGCCGCAGAAGGTGGCGCTGGGCAAGCAGTTGTTCGCCGACCCGCGGCTGTCGGGCAGCGGCAAGATGGCGTGCCAGAGCTGCCACTACCGCAACCTGGGCTGGACCGACGCGAAGGTGCTGTCGCGCAAGGACGATGGCGTGATGAACACGCGGCACACGCCCACGCTCTACAACGTCGGGTACCAGACCGCCTGGTACTGGGACGGCCGCGCCACCACGCTGGAAGGCCAGGTGCTGGCCGCCTGGCGCGCGCAGATCGGCGCCGACCCGGCCAAGGCCACGGCGGTGATCAACGCGGTGCCCGGCTACCGCCAGCAGTTCATCGCCGTGTGGGGGGCCGAGGCCACGCCGGATACGGTGGTCAAGTCGCTGGCGGCCTTCTTCCGCAGCCTGGTCAGCACCGATTCGGCCTGGGACCGCTACGAGGCCGGCGACCGCACGGCGGTGTCGCAGGCCGCCATCGAAGGCCAGGCGCTGTTCGTCGGCAAGGGCCGCTGCAGCACCTGCCATGCGCCGCCGTACTACGGCAACAGCACCTTCTTCAACATCGGGCTGGAGCACGGCAAGGACAAGCCCGACCCCGGCCGCTTCAATGTCACCAAGAACGAGGCCGACCGCGGCGCCTTCAAGACGCCCACGCTGCGCTCGGTGGAGCTGTCGGCGCCGTACTTCCATGACGGCAGCGCCGCCACGTTGAAGGACGCCGTGCGCTACATGGCTAGCGGCGGCAAGCCCGACCCGAACAAGTCGGCGCTGCTGCAGCCCACCGGCCTGAGCGAGGCCGAGATGGACCGCATCGTGTCCTTCCTGATGAGCCTGACCAGCACCGAGCCGTGGCAACAGCCGGTGCTGCCCTGAACCCTTCCCTTGTCCACCCACCCCTTCGAGGTCACCGCATGAAGCTCCGCACCCTTCGCACTTCCTTCGTCGCCACCGCCGTGGCGCTGGCCGCCGCCGGCGCCTGGGCCCAGAACACCAAGGTGGGCATTGGCATCTCCGGCTGGACCGGCTTTGCGCCGCTGACGCTGGCCAAGGAAGCCGGCATCTTCGAGAAGAACGGCCTGGACGTGACGATCAAGAAGATTCCGCAGAAGGACCGCCACCTGGCGATTGCCAGCGGCGACATCCAGTGCGCCGCCACCACGGTGGAGACCTGGATCGTCTGGAATGCCAACGGCGTGGCCACCACGCAGATCTTCCAGCTGGACAAGAGCTATGGCGCCGACGGCATGGTGGTCAAGCCCAACATCACCAAGATCAGCGACCTGAAGGGCAAGACCGTGGCCGCCGACGCGCCGGGCACCGCCACCTACTTCACGCTGGCCTGGATGCTGAAGAAGAACGGCCTGAGCATCAAGGACGTGAACGTCGTCAACCTGGCGCCGCAGGCGGCGGCCAACGCGATGATCGCCGGCACCGGCGGCATCGATGCGGGCATGACCTACGAGCCCTTTCTGAGCGCGGTGCGCGCCAAGCCCGAGGCCGGCAAGATCATCGCCACCACGCTGGACTACCCGATGGTGATGGACACCTTCGGCTGCACGCCCAAGTTCCTGGCCGAGAACCCCAAGGCCGCGCAGGCGCTGGCCAACAGCTACTTCCAGGCGCTGGAGATGATCAAGGCCGATCCGCAGAAGGCCTTCACGATCATGGGGGCGGACGTCAAGCAGTCGGCCGAACAGTTCGAGAACAGCCAGAAGTACCTGCGCTGGCAGGACAAGGCCGCGAACCAGAAGTTCTTCGCCGGCGAGCACGCGGCCTTCAGCAAGGAAGCGGCCGACCTGCTGCTGGAAGCCGGCATCATCCGCCAGATTCCGGACCTGTCGAAGCTGGCCGACACGCGCTTCATCCAATGAACCGGGCCACCGCCACGCTGGGCACCGCCGCGGCGGTGCCGGCCCCCGCCACCCCCAGGAAAAGGTCGCGCATGAAGCCGTTGACTCCGGTGAGCCCCGGCGCGCGCATCGCGCTGGGCATCAGCTTCTTCGTCGTCTTCGTCGCGGTGTGGGCCATCGCCACCTTCGGCGGCTTCGTGCAGAAGACCTTCCTGGCCGACCCGGTGTCGATGCTGCAGAGCGGCTGGGTGCTGCTGACCGAACACGGCTTCGCCAAGGACATCGGCATGACGGTGTTCCGCGTGGTCGGCGGCTTCCTGATCGCCGCGGTCATCGCCGTGCCGCTGGGCGTGGCGATGGGCGCCTACAAGCCGATCGAGGCCTTCTTCGAGCCTTTCGTCAGCTTTGCGCGCTACCTGCCGGCCAGCGCCTTCATCCCGCTGCTGATCCTGTGGGCCGGCATTGGCGAGGCGCAGAAGCTGGCGGTGATCTTCATCGGCAGCTTCTTCTCGCTCGTCCTGATGATCAGCGTCACCGTGGGCAACACCCGGCGCGACCTGGTGGAGGCGGCGTACACGCTGGGCGTGGGTGACGCGTCGCTGATCCGCCGCGTGCTGATCCCCGGCGCCGCGCCGGAAATCGCCGAGCAGCTGCGCATGGTGCTGGGCTGGGCCTGGACCTACGTGATCGTCGCCGAGCTGATCGGCGCGTCCAGCGGCATCGGCCACATGATCACCGACAGCCAGGCGCTGCTGGCCACCGACCAGATCATCTTCGGCATCATCGTCATCGGCCTGATCGGGCTGGCCAGCGACCTGCTGTTCAAGTGGGTCAATCGCCGGCTGTTCCCGTGGGCCCAGCTCGGGCGTTGAACATGGCGAACATCCTCTCGATCCGCGGCGTCGAGCGCCGTTTCGACACCACGCTGGCGCTGCAGGCGACGAACCTGGAAGTCGCGGAGAACGACTTCATCACCATCCTCGGCCCCAGCGGCTGCGGCAAGAGCACGCTGCTGCGCATCGTGGCGGGCCTGGACCAGCAGACCGGCGGCGAGGTGCTGCTGGACGGCCAGCGCATCGACGGCCCGGGGGCCGACCGCGGCATGGTGTTCCAGAGCTACACGCTGTTCCCGTGGCTGACGGTGCTGGAGAACGTCTGCTTCGGCCTGGTGGAGCGCGGCCTGCCGCGCGCCCAGCAGCTGGAGATTGCGCACGGCTTCATCGCCAAGGTGGGGCTGAAGGGTTTCGAGAAGCACTACCCGAAGCAGCTGTCGGGCGGCATGCAGCAGCGCACCGCCATTGCCCGCGCACTGGCCAACAGCCCGCGCATGCTGCTGATGGACGAGCCCTTCGGCGCGCTGGACCACCAGACCCGCGAGCTGATGCAGGAGCTGCTGCTGGGCATCTGGGAAGAGCAGCGCAAGACAGTGCTGTTCGTCACCCACGACATCGACGAGGCGGTGTTCATGGGCAGCCGCGTCATCGTGATGAGCGCGCGGCCGGGTCGCATCAAGCTCGACCGCGAGGTGCCGCTGCCGCACCCGCGGCACTACTCGGTGAAGACCACGCCGCAGTTCACCGAACTGAAGGCCGAGCTGACCGAGCAGGTGCGGGTGGAGGTGCGGGCGGCGCAGGCGGCGATGGAAGCGGCCTGAAGCGCTGCGGCGCGGCGCCGGGTTGACCTGGCGCAAACGGCCCCGGCGTGCCCGCTCCTACGATGGCCGCCAGGCCATTGGAGGATCAGGCATGGGCCAGACCGACGCAGCGGGCGGCGCGCATTCGCCGATCGAAGACTTCTCGCAATGCCATGCGGGCATCCTGTCGCACCTTCAGCAGTTGGGCCAGTTGCCGGCGCTGCTGGAGCCTGCGGCGCAGGCGCGGCGCATCGCCGCGGACACGCTGGCCTTCTTCCGCGAGGCGGTGTTCGAGCATCATTCGGAAGAAGAGCGGGAGCTCTTTCCCGCAGTGCTGTCCAGTGCCACGGCCGGCGAGGAGCGCCAGCGCGTGCAGGCCATCGTCAATGCGCTGACGGCCGAGCACCGCAAGGTGGAAGCAGCCTGGACGCGGCTGGAGCCACAGCTGAAGGCGGTGGCCAAGGGCCACAACACCACGATGCGCGGCGAAGACCTGCGGGAGCTGGTCGACACCTACCGCGCGCACGCGGCCTACGAGGAAAGCGTGTTCCTGCCGCTGTCGCAGCAGATCCTGGGGCGCAACGCCAACCACCTGGCGGCGCTGGGCACCGCGCTGCACATGCGCCACGCGCTGCCCGGCGTGCTGGAGCGCTTCGCCGGGCGGATCTGAGGGCCGGCGGGAGCCGTTACGACGCGATACAAGATGACCAACATGTCGGCCAGGATTAGGGTGGACATCGCGCGACCATCGGCCTAAGGTCACCCCCCTATTCGGGGGGGGTGATATGAAGACGCAACATACGGCCGCAGCAGCGGCACTCTGGGTCGGAATGGCCACCGCGCAGGCTGCGCTGGATACCCGCCTGGTCGCCAGCGGGCTGGATCGACCGGTGTTCGCAACAGCACCGCTCGACGATGGGCGCACCTTCATCGTCGAGCGCGCGGGCCGCATCCGGGTGGCACAGGGCGGCGTGCTCAGCGACTTCCTGACGCTGGACGTGGCGGTGGATGGTGCCAGCGAGCGCGGGTTGCTGGGTCTGGCGTTCGACCCTGGTTACGGCAATGCCGGCTCTGCCGGCTACCGGCGGTTCTTTGTGTACTACACCGAACCGAACACGCTCCACACCGTGGTTGCCAGCTACCGCAGCAGCGACAACCCGTCGGTGGCCTTGGCAGGCAGCCGGCAGGAGGTGTTGCGCATCGACGAATCGGCAGCAGGTGCGTATCACAAGGGCGGTTGGCTGGGCTTCAAGCCGGGTGACTCGAATCACCTTTACCTTGGCGTTGGCGATGGCACCAACCGCGCCGCGGCCCAGTCCACCGAGAGCCTGCTCGGCAAGATCCTGCGCATCGACGTGAATCGCGACGATTTCGCGGCCAACCCGGACCTGCAGTACGGCATCCCCACAGACAACCCATTCGTCGGAACGGCCGGCGCGCGAGGTGAGATTTTCGCGCTGGGCCTTCGCAATCCCTGGCGCAACAGCTTCGACAGGCTGAGCGGCGACCTCTGGATCGCCGATGTCGGCCAAAGCACGCGTGAAGAAGTCAACCTTCTACAGGCGGCCAGCGCCGGCGGGCAGAACTTTGGCTGGGCGCATCGCGAGGGCACCGTGGTCGGCCCTGCTGGCGACGATCCGCCGGGCACTGGCTTCACCGACCCGTTGTTCGACTATGGCCGTGACCTCGGCGGCTCGGTCATCGGTGGCTATGTCATGCGCGACGGCCAGGTCGGCAGCCTGGATGGCCACTATGTCTTCGGCGACTGGGTGCGCGGCAAAGTCTGGGCGATGCCGGAAGGCCAGGCGGTGATGTCTGCAGCCATCGATCTCAGCGATGTGCTGGATGCTGGCCAGGGCGGTGCGCTCGCACGCGTTGCGTCTTTCGGCGAGGGGGCCAGTGGCCAGCTGTTCATCGTCGACTACGGCGCCCGCGGGGAACTCGGCAAGGTGGTTCAGGTGGTGCCCGAGCCCGGTACGTGGTTGATGCTCGCTGGCGGTCTGGTGGGGTTGGGCGTGATGGCGCGCCGGCGGATCCGACTCGACGCAGGCTGATCGGCTCAGCCTATCCTGCGCGACGCGGCGCCGCCGCGCGCAGCGCCGCGCTGGCGCGCAGCGCGCCCACCTCGATGCCGTTCCAGTTGCGCAGTGTCAGCTCGCTCAGCGAACGCAGGAACACCGCCTCGCCGTCGTCCAGCGGCACATGCGCCTCGATCAGCGCGGCCATCACGACCTCGCAGGCGCGGGCGTTGTTGCCGTCGTCGATCTTCAGCGCCACGCCCAGGCCCTGGCCGGGCAGCGCGGCGCAGTACACGCCTTCGGCGCCGACCTTGCAGCACACCCGCTCGCCCAGCCGCTGCATCACGCGGGTGTCGAAGCGGTCGGTGCCGCCCACCATGAACGGTGCCCGGGC
>JAFLDH010000258.1 GCA_017302505.1 Burkholderiales bacterium | reverse complement strand
GGTGGCCCACATCGGTGACGTGCTGCTGTAGACCACGCAGGCCTCGCCGTCGGACAGGCCGGCAGCCGACCAGGCGGCGGCCAGCGCCTCGGGCGTGGGCAGTGTGAAGCGCAGGCGGGGATGCGGCGCCGACAGCTCGCCCTGCAGGTCGACGAAGACGGCCCCCGGGATGTGGGCCATCTCGAAATCGGCGCGGCCGCTTTCGACGACGAAGGGGCCGGGCTGCGCCGGCCGCAGGTGCACCGTGCCTTCGAACAGGCGCAGCGGCGGCCCGCCCGCCGCATCGGCCAGGCGGGCTGCCAGCTCGGCCGGGCTGATCAGCGGCGCCATGGCGTGTATGCCAGCCTCAGGCCACCGGGCTCATCTGCACGCGGCCCTTCTCCTCTTCCATGGTCTTGCCCAGCAGCTTGACCAGCGCATAGACGGTGTCGATGTGCGGCGTCGGCGTGTTCGTCAGCCGGCCCAGTTCGACCACCGAGCCGACCAGCGCGTCGATCTCCGGAGCGCGGCCGGCCTCAATGTCTTGCAGCATGCTGGTCTTGTGCTTGCCCACCTTCTCGGCACCGCCGATGCGCTTGTCGATGCTGACGCGGAAGGTGATGCCCAGCTTGTTGGCGACTTCCTGCGCCTCGGTCATCATGGCCGCGGCCAGCTCGCGCGTCAGCGGGTACTGGCAGATGTCCACCAGCGTGGCATGGGCCAGGCTGCTGATCGGGTTGAAGGTCAGGTTGCCCCACAGCTTCAGCCACATCTCGGAGCGGATGTTGTCCAGCACCGGTGCCTTGAAGCCGGCCTTGACGAAGCAGTCGGAGACGCGCTGCACGCGTTCGCTGGTGCTGCCGTCGAGCTCGCCCACCGGGAAGCGGTCGCCTTCGATGTGCACCACCACCCCCGGCGCGACCAGCTCCGACGCCGGATAGACCACGCAGCCGATCACCTGCGATGCGGGGATGCCGGCAGTGATGCGGCCGGTCGGGTCCACGCTCTTGACCACGCTGCCGGCCAGCGCGCCGCCATGCTGGTGGAAGTACCAGAAGGGGATGCCGTTCTGCATGGTGACGATCACAGTCTGCGGGCCGATCAGCTTGGGCAGCTCGTCGACCACCGCTTCCAGCTGGTGGGCCTTCATTGCCAGGATCACCATGTCCTGCACGCCGGCAGCGGCATAGTCGTTGGTGGCCTTGACGTCGCGGGCCAGGTGCTCGGTGCCGTCGTGCATGACCAGCTTCATGCCGTTCTTGCGGATGGCCTCCAGGTTGGCGCCGCGCACGATGAAGGTCACGTCCTCGCCGGCCAGCGCCAGCTTCACGCCCACATACCCGCCGATCGCGCCGGCGCCGATGATGGCAATCTTCATGGAAAGGTCCTCAGTCTGCAGTTTCGAACCGGTTCGTCAGCCGGCCGATGCCTTCGATCTCCACCTCCACCGTCTGGCCCGGCTTCATCGAGCCGACGCCAACCGAGGTGCCGCACAGGATCAGGTCGCCGGGTTCCAGCGTCATGTCGTGCGAGAGAAGGCTTACCAGCCTGGGGACGGAAAAGCGGATGTCGGCCACCGGATAGTCCTGGCGCAGCTGGCCGTCGAGATAGGTCTTCACCGACAGTGCGGCCGGGTCCAGCCCGGTGGCGATGCAGGGGCCCAGCGGGCAGAAGCTGTCGTAGCTCTTCGCACGCGACCACTGCGCGAAGCTGGCGTCGCGGTTCAGCACCTCGGCGGCGGTGACGTCGTTGACGCAGGTGTAGCCGAACACATGGTCCAGCGCCTGCACCTCGCTCACCGCCTTGGCGCGCAGGCCGATCACGACGGCCAGTTCGCCTTCGAAGACGATCTTGCCCTGGCCCTTGGGGGCCACGATGGCCGCACCCGGGTGCTGCACACTGCCCGGCGACTTCAGGAAGTACAGCGGTTCGGCGGGGTCGGCCAGGCCCAGCTTGGCGGCCAGGGCCATGTAGTTGTTCCACAGGCCGATGACCTTGCTCGGGCGTGCCGGCGCCCGCAGCGTCACGCCAGCCAGCGGCAGCGTCTGGCCGGTGGGCTGCGCCGCGCCAAACATGTCGCCATGGTGTACGACCACCTGGTCGCCGGCCAGCGTACCGAAGCCGGTAGTGCCTTGATGTTCGAAGCGCACCCAGCGCGTGATCGTGTGGTTGGCAGCGGTCATGCGGTGAGCCTCCCTGGCCCCGAAACGCAAAGCGCGCGATTCTAAGGGTGTTGCGGGTGGGGTGAAGTCCGCAGTGTCCGGCTGGCCCGCCTCGCATACAGTGCAGTGCATGGCAGCGCGGCAGCCCCGCCGCGCCGCCGCCCCAGGAGACAACGAATGACTGCAAGACTGGCCGGCAAGAAGGCCTTCGTCACGGCCGCCGGGCAGGGCATCGGCCGTGCGGTGGCCGAGGCCTTCGCCCGCGAGGGCGCCACGGTCGTCGCGACCGATCTGAACACCAAGCTGCTGGAAGGCCTGGCCTCGCCGGGTTTCATCATCGAGCAGCTCGACGCGCTGGATGCCGCCGCCATTGCCGCGGCCGGCCAGCGCCATGGCGATGTCGACATCCTGTTCAACGGCGCCGGCTACGTGCACCACGGCACGGTGATGGACTGCACCGAGGAGCAGTGGGATTTCGCCTTCGACCTGAACGTGCGCTCGATGTACCGCACCACCAAGGCCTTCCTGCCGGGCATGCTGGCGCGTGGCAACGGCTCGATCATCAACGTGGCTTCGGGCGCCAGCAGCGTCAAGGCCGCGGCCAACCGCTTCGTCTACGCAGCCACCAAGGCGGCGGTCATCGGCCTCACCAAATCGGTGGCGCTGGACTACATCACCCGCGGCGTGCGCTGCAATGCCATCTGCCCGGGCACCATCGAATCGCCCTCGCTGCGCGAGCGCATGAAGGCGCTGTCGGCCAGCAGCGGCCAGAGCCTGGAGCAGGTGGAGGCGATGTTCGTCGCCCGCCAGCCGATGGGCCGCCTGGGCACCCCCGAGGAGGTGGCCGCGCTGGCGGTGTACCTGGCCTCGGACGAATCGCGTTTCACCACCGGCACGGCCAGCATGGTCGATGGCGGCTGGTCTCTCTGACATCCCGGGTCGATCCGACCCGTTTGCACAAGGAAAACAAGCATGAAGCTGCTACGCCACGGCCCGAAGGGCGCCGAGAAGCCCGCCCTGATCGATGCGCAGGGCCAGATCCGTGACCTGTCCAAGGTGCTGCCCGACATTGGCCCTGCCGCACTCACGCCCAAGGGCCTGCAACGGCTGCGCGATCTGGATACGCGCACGCTGCCGGTGGTCGAGAAGCCCGGCGCGCTGTCCGTACCCTGGGCCGGCATGGGCAAGTTCGTGGCCATCGGCCTGAACTACGCCGACCATGCGGCCGAATCGAACCTGCCGGTGCCCAAGGAGCCGATCGTCTTCATGAAGGCCACCAGCTGCGCCGTCGGCCCCAACCATCCGGTGGTGCTGCCCCAAGGCAGCGTCAAGAGCGACTGGGAGGTCGAGCTCGGTGTGGTCATCGGCAGCCGCGCGCGCTATGTGTCCGAGGCCGATGCGCTGAAGCACGTGGCCGGCTACTGCGTGGTCAACGATGTGTCCGAGCGCGAATACCAGATCGAGCGTGGCGGCACCTGGGACAAGGGCAAGGGCTGCGACACCTTCGGCCCGATCGGCCCCTGGCTGGTGACGGCCGACGAGATCCCCGACCCGCAGAACCTGGGTATGTGGCTCGAGGTCAATGGCCACCGCTACCAGAACGGCAGCACCAAGACGATGATCTTCAGCGTGGCCACGCTGGTGTCCTACCTGAGCCGCTTCATGACGCTGGAGCCCGGCGACTGCATCACCACCGGCACGCCGCCGGGCGTCGGCATGGGCGTCAAGCCGAACCCCGTGTACCTGAAGCCGGGTGATGTGATGCGCTTGGGCATCGAGGGCCTGGGCGAGCAGCAGCAAACCGTGCATGCCTGGGATCCCGCTCTGATCGACGGTTGACGCCATGATGAACGTCGCACCGCCGGTGATCCGCATCCATCCGGCGGACGATGTCGTCATCGCGCGCGTGCAGCTGCTCGGCGGCACGCGGCTGGAAGCCGAAGGCGTCACCGTCAGCGGCCTGATCCCGCCGGGCCACAAGGTGGCGGTGCGCGCCGTGCGCGCCGGCCAGCCGGTGCGCCGCTACAACCAGGTGATCGGCCTGGCCAAGGTGGACATCGCGCCAGGCCAGCATGTGCACACCCACAACCTGGCCTTCGGCGACATCGCTCGCGACCATGCGGCCGGCGCCGATGCGCGGCCCACCGCCTATGCGGCCGAGCAGGCCACCTTCCAGGGCATCGTGCGGCCCGATGGCCGCGTGGCCACGCGCAACTACATCGGTGTGCTGACCAGCGTCAACTGCTCGGCCACCGTCGCCCGGGCCATTGCCGACCATTTCCGCCGCGACATCCATCCGCAGGCGCTGGAGCGCTACCCGAACGTGGACGGCGTGGTCGCGCTGACGCACGGCGCCGGCTGCGCCACCGACAGCGAGGGCGAGCCGCTGCAGATCCTGCGCCGCACGCTGGGCGGCTATGCGCGGCATGCCAATTTCGGCGCGCTGCTGATGGTGGGCCTGGGCTGCGAGACCAACCAGATCAGCGGCCTGATGGCGCAGGAGGGCCTGCAGGAAAGCAACCGCCTGCAGACCTTCAGCATCCAGGACACCGGCGGCACGGCGCGCACCGTGGCACGCGGCATTGAACTCGTCGAATGGATGCTGGAAGAGGCCAACCGCGTGCAGCGCCAGTCGGTGCCGGCACGGCACCTGGTGGTGGGCCTGCAGTGCGGCGGCTCCGACGGCTACAGCGGCATCAGCGCCAACCCGGCGCTGGGCGCGGCGGTGGACCGGCTGGTGGCCCATGGCGGCACGGCGATCCTGTCCGAATCGCCCGAGGTCTATGGCGGCGAGCACCTGCTGACACGTCGCGCCGTGTCGCAGGCGGTGGCCGACAAGCTGCTGGCCCGCCTGCGCTGGTGGGAGGACTACACCGCGCGCAACGGCGGATCGATGGACAACAACCCCTCGGCCGGCAACAAGGCCGGCGGGCTGACCACCATCCTCGAGAAGAGCCTGGGCGCAGTGGCCAAGAGCGGCACCACCAACCTGGTCGACGTCTACGAATACGCGCAGCCGGTCACCGCGCAGGGCCTGGTGTTCATGGACACGCCGGGTTACGACCCGGTGTCGGCCACCGGCCAGGTGGCCGGCGGTGCCAACCTGATCTGCTTCACCACCGGCCGCGGCTCGGCCTACGGCTGCGCGCCGGCGCCGTCGCTGAAGTTCAGCACCAACACCGCGCTGTGGCAGCGCCAGGAAGAGGACATCGACCTGAACTGCGGCGAGATCGTCGACGGCAGCGCCAGCATCGACGAGGTCGGTGAGCGCATCTTCAGGCTGATGCTGGAGACGGCTTCGGGCCGCCACACCAAGAGCGAGCTGCACGGCTACGGCCAGAACGAATTCGTGCCCTGGCAGCTGGGCGCCGTGATGTAGCCAGGAACCTTCGATGAGCGCCAGCGACCGCCCCCACCACAAGATCTGGCCCAAGCGCCTGCCGCGCGAGCTGGTCGTCCCGCAGACCTCGCTGTGGTTCAACTTGGAGGTGGCCGCTGCGCGCTACCCGGACAAGACCGCCTTCCTGTTCTTCGGCAAGGCGCTGCGCTATGCGCAGCTGAAGGCCCAGGCCGAGGCGCTGGCCGGCTGGCTGCAGGCGCAGGGCTTGGGCGCCGGCGACCGCGTGGCGCTGTACCTGCAGAACTGCCCGCAGTTCGTCGTCGCGCTGTACGCCATCTTCCGCGCCAATGCGGTGGCGGTGCCGGTGAACCCGATGAACCGCGCCGACGAGTTCGGCCACTACATCACCGACCCGGAAACCAAGGTGGTCATCTGCGCCGCCGACCTGGCCGGCTTCGTGGCCGAGGCCGATGCCGCGCTGCCGCCGGCGCAGCGACTGAAGGCCGTCCTGGTCACGCGCTATACCGACGGCATGCCCGACGGCGCACTGGACCCGGCCGAGGCGCCGAATGCGGCCATCGAACAATGGCTGCGCGCCGACCCGACGCTGCCCGCCGGCTATGCGCGCTGGGCCGAGGCGCTGGCCGCCGGCCATGTGCCGGGGCCGCACACCGCTGCGCCCGACGACCTGGCGCTGCTGCCCTATACCTCGGGGACCACCGGCCTGCCCAAGGGCTGCATGCACACCCACCGCACGCTGATGCATAACGCGGTGTCCGGGCTGTGGACGAACAGCGGCGCCGAGACGGTGGGCCTGGGCGTGGTGCCGATGTTCCACATCACCGGCATGATGCTGTGCGCGCTGAGCACGGTGTATGCCGGTGCCACGCTGGTGCTGATGCCGCGCTGGGACCGCGAACTGGCCGGGCGGCTGTTCGCGCGGCACAGCATCACGCACTGGACCTGCATCCCGACCATGGTGATCGACCTGTTCGGCAGCCCCAACTACCGAAGCTTCGACCTGAGCAGCCTGCGCTACATCGGCGGCGGCGGTGCGGCCATGCCGCAGGCGGTGGCGCAGCGGCTGCTGGATGAATTCGGCCTGACGTTCGCCGAAGGTTATGGCCTCACCGAAACCGCCGCGCCCAGCCACAGCAACCCGGTGGAGCGCGCCAAGCTGCAGTGCCTGGGCATCCCGTACTTCAGCACCGATGCGCGGGTGGTGGACCCGGTCACATTCCAGGAACTGGAGCCGGGCCAGGACGGCGAGATCATCATCCACGGCCCGCAGGTCTTCAAGGGCTACTGGCGCCACCCCGACGCCACCGAGGCGGCTTTCGTCAGCTTCGAGGGCAAGCGTTTCTTCCGCAGCGGTGACCTGGGGCGCATGGACGAGGAAGGCTACTTCTTCATCACCGACCGGCTGAAGCGCATGATCAACGCCAGCGGCTACAAGGTCTGGCCCAGCGAGGTGGAACTGCTGCTGTTCAAGTGCCCGCTGGTGCAGGAGGCCTGCATCATCAGCGCGAAGGACGAATACCGCGGCGAGACCGTCAAGGCCGTGGTGGTGCTGCGCGCCGAGGCCAAGGCCACCACCCAGCCCGAGGACATCATCGCCTGGGCGCGCGAGCACATGGCCGCCTACAAGGTGCCGAAGATTGTGCAGTTCGTCGACGCGCTGCCCAAGTCGGGCTCCGGCAAGGTGATGTGGCGGCTGCTGCAGGAGCAGGACGCGCAGCGCACGGCGGGTTGACCGCGGCGCCGGCTCAGCGCGTGTGCGCGTGCCCGCCCGCGGCTCGAGCC
>JAFLDH010000257.1 GCA_017302505.1 Burkholderiales bacterium | reverse complement strand
AGCCCTGCGGCCGTCAGCGCGGTCAGTGCCAGCCGCGGCCGATCGTCGAAGACCGCGGCGGCCAGCATCAACAGCCCCAGCACGGCGGCGAGGCCCGCGCAGCGGCGCGACACCCGCGCCCAGGCGGTGAGCACGCCCAGCCCGTAGGCGGCGAAGAAGTAGATCGCCCAAACGTCCAGCGCATCGATGCGGTTGAACACCGTCAGCGAGGCCAGCGCCAGCGCCGCCACTGCCCAGGGCAGCGGGCCCTGCCAGAGCGGCCGTCCGGGGCGCCGCCACAGCACCGTGCCCAGCGCCAGCAGCGCGTACAGCTGGAAGTCGATGGCCACGTACCAGACGCCGGCCGACAACGCCGGGATGCCAAGCAGGTCCTGCAGCAGCAGCAGGTGGGCGATGAACTGGCCGACCGTGGGCCAGGGCGTCACCCAGTCCGGCCAGCGGCCCGGCGGCAGCAGCGCGCTGGCCGCCAGCACCGCCAGCAGCGCCAGCGCCAGCATCGGCACCAGCCGCAAGTAGCGGGCCCACAGCAGTCGGCCCCAGCCGGCCTGCTGACGCGCCAGGCCCTGGGCGGCGAGGAAGCCGCCGATGACCAGGAACACCTGCACCATGTAGCGCGCCTCGCCGGCCAGGAAATCGCGCAATGCCGGCCAGGCCGCCAGCACGTCTGCCATCGGTGCGTAGAGCACGATGTGATGCAGCACGATCAGCTGCGAGGCCAGGACCTTCAGCCCGTCGATGAACAGCGAGCGCGGCGCCATGGCCGCACTCTAGCGCCTGACTTCAGGAGTTGCTGCTGGCGCGCACTTCCTCGATGGTGGACACGCCGGCCCAGACCTTGTCGATGCCGTCCTGGCGCAGCGTGCGCAGGCCTTCGCTGAGCGCGGTGCGCAGCAGCTCGTCGGGCCGTGCGCCGGTCTGGATCAGGTGGCGGATCTCGCGCGACACCACCAGCAGCTCGTGCAGGCCGGCGCGGCCGCGCAGGCCGCTGCCGTCGCAACTGGGGCAGCCCTTGGCGTAGTGGTGCATCAGCTTGCCGTCCTTGCCGAAGCGCTGCTTCCAGCCGGCCAGCACGTCGTCGGGGTTGGGCTTCTTCTCGCTCTGTCCGAAGGCGTGCAGGTAGTCGGCCATCAGCTCGTCCACCTGCTCGGGCGTGGCCGGCTGCGCCTGCACGCACTTGCTGCACAAGCGCCGTACCAGGCGCTGCGCCAGCACTGCCAGCAGCGAATCGGCGAAGTTGAACGGGTCCATGCCCATGTCCAGCAACCGGGTCACCGTCTCGACCGCGCTGTTGGTGTGCAGCGTGCTCATCACCAGGTGGCCGGTCAGCGAGGCTTCCACCGCCATCTGCGCGGTCTCGCGGTCGCGGATCTCGCCGACCATGATCACGTCCGGGTCGGCGCGCAGGAAGGCGCGCAGCGCCTTGGCGAAGGTCCAGTCGATCTTCGGGTTGACCTGCACCTGGCGCATGCCGGCCTGGGTGATTTCCACCGGGTCCTCGGCCGTCCAGATCTTGCGGTCGGGCTGGTTGATGTAGCCCAGCACCGAATGCAGCGTGGTGGTCTTGCCCGAGCCGGTGGGGCCCACGCACAGCATCATGCCGTAGGGCCGCTGCGCGGCGGCCTTGATGTGGCCCAGGTTCTCCGGGCTCAGGCCCAGATTGTCGATCGGGATCGGCTTGGCCGAGGCCAGCAGCCGCAGCACCGCGTCCTCCAGCCCGTTGGCGGTGGGGATGGTGGCCACGCGCAGTTCCAGCCGCTGGCCGGGCACGAACTTGCCGAAGTTGATCTTGCCGTCCTGCGGCTTGCGCCGCTCGCTGATGTCCAGGTCGCACATGATCTTGATGCGTGCGATCAGCGCATTGCGATAGGTGTGCGGCAGCTCCATGTAGGGCCGCAGCGAGCCGTCCTTGCGGAAGCGGATCTTCACCTTGTCGCGGCCGGGCTGGCATTCGATGTGGATGTCCGACACACCCTGGCTCTGCGCCTCGGCGATCATCGAGTTGATCAGCCGCACCAGCGAGTTGTCCGATTGTTCGATGGTCTGGTCTTCGCGCTCGGACAGGTCGGGCGCCTGCTGCTGCTCCAGCGTGGCCAGCAGCTTGCCGGCGTCGTCGGCATCGAACTCGCCCTTGGCCGCGCCGGAGCCGTCGGCATGGCCAGCGCCATTGCCGATGCCGATGCGCTCGTAGGCGCGCTGCACCGCCCCGGCCAGCAGCCCGGCCCGGGCCAGCACCGGCACCACCTTGGTCTGCGCGGCGAACTCCACGTCGTCCAGCAGCTCCGGCCGCGAAGGGTCTTCCACCGCCACGATCAGCCGGCCGCCGCGCATCAGCAGCGGCAGGGCCGGCACGCGCAGTGCCACCGCATAGGGCAGGCGCGACAGTGCCTCGGCCTCGGACGGGAACTGGCCCACGTCCACCAGCGGGTAGCCCATCTTGCGGGCAAGCGCGGTCTGCAGATCGGCGCGCGACACCAGGCCGCGGCGCACCAGCAACTCGCCCAGCGGCATGCTGCGATCGCCGCGCTGCTGCGACAGCGCATCGTCCAGCTGCGCCTGGTCGATGAAGCCCAGCGCGATCAGCGCCTCGCCGATGCGCACCATCGGCATACGCGACTGTTCCAGGATGGCTTTTTCCAGCTCTTCGGGCGTGACGATCTGCCGGGTGAGCAGGATGTCGCCCAGCTTCTGGCTGCGCAGCTGCTGCTGTTCGGCCAGCGCCTGCTCCACCTGTTCGGGCGTGGCCGATTTCTGGGCCACCAGCAGCTCGCCGATGCGCTCGCCGATGTCGGCCTGGTCGTAGGCGGCCTTCGGGATGAAGCAGCGCAGCACGCTGCCGCGCGCGTCCACCGGCGGAAACAGGAACAGCCCGCTGGCCTCCTCGCGGTGGCCGATGCTCAGCCCGTCCAGCGGCGCCGCGCCCTTCAGGTGCACCTTCACGCCGATGGCCGGGCGCTGTGCCATGAAGCTGCCGGCGCCTTCGCCGTCGTCCAGCGGCGCCAGCGGCCGGGTCAGCGTCAGCCGGCGGAACTGGTTGAAGCGCAACGGAATGGCAATGCGCGCCGGCGGGATGCGCACCTTGGCCACGCCTTCGGCCAGATCCATTTCGATGAGCAGGCCGTTCATCAGGCGGCCGTTCATGCCTTCGATCTGGCAGGCTTCGGGTTCGCTCAGCCGCTGCGGCGCGGGGTAGCAGGCGAAGGGCGGCGTCGGCCAGGCGAAGGCCGTGGCGCCGCCCGCGGCGGGGGCGCTGGCGTCTTCCAGCGGCACCAGGGACAACGGCGGCGATGACAGGTCGGACATGGCGGTTCCTCGGCAGGCGTGCACGGCCCGAGGTACCTGCATGGAAGCACCTCTGCGCACACGATCCTAGGCGGGCCGCCCCGCCGCCGAACCCTGGAATTGCGGGTCTTCAGCGCCGCATCTGCGCCGGCAGCCAGGTGACGATCTCCGGCACCAGGTAGATCAGCCCCACCGCCACCACCATCAGCAGGAAGAAGGGGAAGGTGGCGCGCGCGATCCAGCCGATCTCGCGCTTGGTCATGCCCTGCAGCACGAACAGGTTGAAGCCCACCGGCGGCGTGATCTGCGCCATCTCGACCACCAGCACGACGAAGATGCCGAACCACAGCGGGTCGATGCCGGCCTTCTGCACGGTGGGCAGGATCACGCCCATCGTCAGCACCACCATGCTGATGCCGTCGAGGAAGCAGCCCAGCAGGATGTAGAACAGCATCAGCACCAGCAGCAGGCCGAAGGGGCTCAGGCCCAGCGTGCCGATCCATTCGGCCAGGTGGCGCGGCAGGCCGATGTAGCCCATGGCCAGCGTCAGGAAGGCGGCGCCCGACAGGATCAGCGCGATCATGCAGTACAGCCGCGTGCCGCCCAGCAGCGATTCCTTGAAGGTCTGCCAGTTCAGCGAGCCCTGTGCGGCCGAGATGATCAGCGAGCCCACCACGCCCAGCGCCGCGGCCTCGGTGGCGGTGGCGATGCCGCCGTAGATGCTGCCCAGCACCGCCGCGATCAGCAGCATCACCGGGATCAGGTGGCGCGATTCGCGCAGCTTGGCGCCGAAGCTCATCGGCGCATCGCGCGGCGGCACCTTCGACGGGTTCATCAGCGCCCACACCACCAGGTAGCCCGAGAACAGCAGTGCCAGCAGCAGCCCGGGCAGCACGCCGGCGATGAACAGCTGGGCGATCGAGACCTCGGCGCTGACGCCGTAGACGATCATGATGATCGACGGCGGAATCAGCAGCCCCAGCGTGCCGGCGCCGGCCAGCGAGCCGATGCTGATGCCGTCGGGATAGCCGCGCCGGGCCAGCTCGGGCAGGCTCATCTTGCCGATGGTGGCGCAGGTGGCGGCGCTGCTGCCCGACACCGCGGCGAACAGGGTGCAGCCGGCCACGTTGACATGCAGCAGCCGCCCCGGCAGCGCCTGCATCCACGGCGCCAGGCCGCGGAACATGTCCTGGCTGAGCCGCGTGCGGAACAGGATCTCGCCCATCCACACGAACAGCGGCAGCGCGGTCAGCGTCCAGCTCGACGCGCTGCCCCAGATGGTGACGGCCATCGCGTCGCCCGCCGGCCGGCTGCTGAACAGCTGCATGCCGATCCAGGCCACGCCCGACAGCGTCAGGCCTATCCACACCCCGCTGCCCAGGATCAGGAACAGCGAGACGACCAGCAGTGCGGTGATCGCCAGATCACTCATTCCGCACGGCCTCGTCCGGCACCGCGTGCGAGCGCCGGCCGCGCAGCTCCAGCACCAGCTCGTCGACGAAGGCGATGAAAAGGATCGTAGTGCCGATGGCCATGCCGAGCTGCGGGATCCACAGCGGCGTGGCGTCGTTGCCGGTGGAGATGTCGTGAAACTGCCGGCTCTGCCAGGCCAGGCGCACGCTGTAGAAGGCGAACAGCGCGGCCAGCGCGGTGGCCGCGGCCAGCGCCCAGATCTCCAGGCCGCGGCGCGCGCCGCCGCGCAGCCGCGACAGCAGCAGCGTCACGCGGATGTGCTCGCCGCGCTTCAGCGTGTGCGCCAGCGCCAGGAAGCCGGCGCCGGCCATCAGGTAGCCGGCATAGGCGTCGGTGCCGGGCACATGGAAATGCAGCAGCCGGCTGACGATGGCCAGCAGCACCATGCCCAGCAGGCCGATCATGAAAAGGGCCGCCAGCCAGGCGGCCCCGTCGTACAGCGCGTCGAGCAGCCGGCGCACGCGCGCGCCTTACTTGCGGTAGGCGTCGACCAGCTGCTTGCCCTCGGGGCCGGCCTTGTCCAGCCATTCCTTCAGCATCGTCTCGCCGACCTTCTTCATGTCGGCCGACAGCTGCGGCGGCGGCGGCAGGATGTTCATGCCGTTGGCCTTGAGCTTGTCCAGGCTGTCGGTGTTGGTCTTCTTGCTGGCCGCCAGGCCGCGCACCTCGGCGTCGGCGGCAGCCTTCAGCAGTGCCTGCTTGGTGGGCGCGTCCAGCGCGTCGAAGGCGGCCTTGTTGACGATGACCGCGTTCTTCGGCAGCCAGGCCTGGGTGTCGTACCAGTACTTGATGTGCTCGTAGGTCTTGGTGTCGAAGCCGGTGGAGCCGCTGGACATGTAGCTTTCCACCACGCCGGTGGCCATGGCCTGGCTCAGCTCGGCGGCCTGCACGGTGACCGGCTGCGCGCCCACCAGTTCGGCGATGCGTGCCGTGGCCGGGCTGTAGGCGCGCCACTTCACGCCCTTCAGGTCGGCGGCGGAATTGATGGGCTTCTTCACGTAAATGCCCTGCGGCGGCCACGGCACCGCGTACAGCACCATCAGGCCCTGCTCGGCCAGCTTCTTGTCCATCATCGGCTTCTGCACGGCCCACAGCTTCATCGCCTCGTCGTAGCTGTCGGCCAGGAAGGGCAGGCCGTCGGCACCGAAGACCTGCCATTCGTTCTGGAAGTTGACGAGCAGGATCTCGCCGATCTGCGCCTGCCCGCCCTGCACGGCGCGCTTGATCTCGGGCGCCTTGAACAGCGAGGCATTCGGGTGCACGGTGATCTTCAGCTTGCCGCCGGTGGCCTTGTCCACGTCGTCGGCAAAGGCCTGCAGGTTGACGCTGTGGAAGTTGGTGGCCGGGTAGGCGGCCGGCAGGTCCCACTTGGTCTGGGCCTGGGCGGCCAGGGCCGCGCAGGTGGCAGCGGCAACGAAGAGCGAGCGTAGGGCGTTCATGCGGACTCCGAAAGGCATCTGAACAGGGCGGCTAGCATAGGCCATGCCTGCCCAAGCCCACCCCGGGGCCTACCCGCAACGGCCCATGCTGGGCATTCTGATGCTGCAGACGTGCTTCCCGCGGCCACGCGGCGACATCGGGCACCCCGAGACCTTAGGCTTTGCGACGCGGCGGCGGGTCGTCACCGGCGCCTCGCCGGCGCGCGTGGTGCGCAGCGACGACCCCGCACTGCTGGAACCCTTCATCGCCGCGGCCCGGCAGCTGGTGGCCGAAGGCTGCACCGCGCTGAGCACCAGCTGCGGCTTCCTGGCGCGCTGGCAGCGCGAGCTGCAGGCCGCCGTGCCGGTGCCGCTGTGGAGCTCGGCGCTGCTGCAGCTGGCCGAGGCGCAGGCCCTGGGCCTGCGCTGCGGCGTCATCACCATCGAGGCCGCATCGCTCGGCCCCGCGCATTTCGAAGGCGTAGGCGCCGACCCGGCCACGCCGGTGGAAGGCATCACGCCGGGCAGCGCGCTGCACCGCACGCTGCTGCAGGACCTGCCCACGCTGGACGAGGCCGATGCGCAGGCCCAGGTGCTGGCGGCCGCACAGCGGCTGCTGGCGCGTCAACCGGGTATCGATACGCTGGTGCTGGAATGCACCAACCTGCCGCCCTATGCGCCGGCGCTGCGCGCCGCCACCGGCCTGCAGGTGCTGGACGTGGTGACGCTGCTGAACGCGCGCATGGCGGCGCTGGCCGCTTCAGCCGCGCGCTGAGCGCTCGCGCAGGTACAGCAGCCGCGCCAGCATCGCCAGCAGGCCGATGCTGCCGCTGCACACCACCGCCAGCAGCCAGAAGCCCGGCCGCATGCCCGCCGCGCGGGCCTGCGGCAGCAGCGCGGCCCAGGCGGTGCCGGCGGCCAGCAGCAGGTCGAACCAGATCTGCTGGCCCCACAGGTTGCGGGTGTGTTCGGCCCAGAAGCCGACCGGGCCTTCACGCCACACCGCCCACAACGAGAAGGCCAGGAAGAGCAGCGAGAGCAACGAGAAGACGCCGAGGCGAAGGAACGGCGAGCGGACCTGGCCACCGATGGAATCCTTCGTTTTGACCAACACGAATTTGATGATCATGTAGGCGATCTCCAACAG
>JAFLDH010000256.1 GCA_017302505.1 Burkholderiales bacterium | reverse complement strand
GCTGCGCGCCGCGCCGCAGTAGGGCTGCCCGCGCAGGCAAAACTTGGCACGCACGGCGGCTGCGGTGGCCCGGCCGCCCGCCGGCGCTGCGCGATACTCGGCGCATGACCGATGCGGATGGCCGGCGCCCGCTGCGCGTGCTGCACCTGGAGGATTCGGACCTGGACCACGAGCTGGCGATGGCCCACCTGCAGCGTGCCGGCCTGCGCGTGCAGGCGCAGCGCATCGAGTCGCGCGCCGAGTTCGCCGAGGCGCTGCAGGGCGACTGGGACCTGATCCTGTCGGACTACAACCTGCCCGGCTTCTCGGGCCTGCAGGCGCTGGAGATGCTGCGCGACAGCGGGCGCTTGTTGCCCTTCATCCTGGTGTCCGGCGAGATCGGCGAGGACACCGCGGTGGAAGCCATGCGCAACGGCGCCAGCGATTACCTGCTGAAGAACAACCTGGCGCGCCTTGCGCCGGCGATGGAGCACGCGATCGAGGCGGCCGAGGCGCGGCGCGCGCGCCTGGCGGCCGACGAAGAGGTGCAGGCCTCGCGCCAGCGCCTGGCCGAACTGGCGCAGCACCTGCAGACCAGCGTCGAGCAGGAACGCAGCGCCATCGCCCGCGAGATCCACGACGACGTCGGCGGCTCGCTCACTGCATTGAAGTTCGACCTGGCCTGGATCGCGCGGCATGCCGGCGGCGAGCCGGTGCGCCTGCGCGCGCAGGAGGCGCTGGAGACGGTGACCCTGGCTATCGAAAGCAGCCAGCGCATCATGCACAACCTGCGTCCGGCGATCCTGGAACAGGGCCTGGTGGCGGCGCTGCAGTGGATGGCGCAACGCCACGAGAAGCGCACCAGCATCGAGTGCCATTTCCACACCAACCAGGAAAGCATGCAGCTGCCCGCGGGCGTGCCGCTGGTGGCCTATCGCACGGCGCAGGAGGCGCTGACCAACGTCAGCAAGCATTCGCAGGCCACCCGCGTGCGGCTGGACCTGATCGTGTCGCCCGAGATGCTGTCGCTGGACATCAGCGACAACGGCCGCGGCCTCAGCCGGCAGGACCTGGCCAAGGCGCGCAGCTTCGGCATCCGCGGGCTGCGCGAGCGCGCGGCCACGGTGGGGGGCTGGATCGACCTGTCCAGCTCGGCCAAGGGCACGACGCTGATCCTGTCGATCCCGCTGCCCGCTACGGCCGCGCAGGACGAGACCAACACGCCCGGGGTGGCGGGCACGGCCGGGCACGACCCGTCCGCATGGGGAGAGCTATGAGCATCCAGGTGGTTCTTTGCGATGACCATGCGCTGATCCGGCGCGGCATCCGCGACACGCTGTCCGACGCGGACGACATCCAGGTGGTGGGCGAGGCTGGCGACTACGGCGAGCTGCGCACGCTGCTGCGCCAGCGCAGTGAAGGCGGCAAGCCGCCCTGCGACGTGCTGGTGCTGGACATCAATCTGCCGGGCCGCAGCGGCCTGGATGTGCTGCACGTGCTGAAGGACGAAGGCACCGCGATCAAGGTGCTGATCGTCAGCATGTACCCCGAAGACCAGTACGCGATCCGCGCGCTGCGCGCCGGTGCCCAGGGCTACGTCAACAAGGGCGGCGACCCGCAGCTGCTGGTGCAGGCGGTGCGCATGGTCGCGCAGGGCCGCAAGTACATCACGCCCGAGATCGCGCAGATGCTGGCCGAGAACCTGAACATGCCGACCACGGCCCAGCCGCACGAGAAGCTGTCCGACCGTGAGCTGCAGACGCTGGTGATGATTGCTTCGGGCAAGCGACTGTCCGACATCGCCACCGACCTGGTGCTGTCACCGAAGACCGTGTCGGTGTACCGCGCGCGGGTGCTCGAGAAGCTGCAACTCGCCAACAACTCCGAGCTCACCGTCTACGCCATCCGGCACGGGCTCGTGGGCGGCTGAGCAAGATGTAACCGCTGGGTCGTGCACTGTGCACGACCTGCCGCTTCAACCCCCCGAGGCGTGGGGCCCTCAGCCGGGGGAGTTCCCCCGTGATCGCGCGGGCCTCGCCGGTGGCGTGTTACCAGATGCTTCTCTAACGTTCGCACATGCATCGGCGTCGTGTCGGTGCAAGGCAAGCAGCCTGCTCATGTTCGGGTCCGCTGGCCTCCAGTGCAACCGCTTAGAAAGGTCGTCATGAAGCTTCACCACATCACCGCTGCCGCGCTGCTGGCCCTGTCCGCCGGCGTCGCCACCGCGGCTCCCATCGTGCTGTCGAACGGCGGCACCAATTACCTCGGCGTTACCGACAACGGCAGCTCGCACACCGACCAAGGCATCACCGGCCGTGGTGTGACGGGCGAGATCAGTCTGAAGGAAACGCTGGTGATGAACTTGAACGGCACCTACACGATCAAGTCGTTCCAGCTGGGCCTGCTGTACGACGGCCCCGAGTTCCACGACGTCAATGAAGTGGCCAAGGTCAGCTTCTTCGGCGCCTCCGGCCTGATCGGCAGCTTCACGCTGACCGCGACGGACGCCATGTCGGCCAGCTGGACTGGCGCGGGCAGTGCCATCAACCTGTCGCCTGCGGCGCAGCCCGGCTCGGGCCACTGGCTGGTGGACGGTCTGCACATTGCCGATGTCACCAAGATCAAGTTCAGCGCGCTGGAAGGCATGTGCGGCACCGCCGGCGGCAAGTGCACCAACCAGTCCGACTTCATCGTGACCAACGTCACCGCCGTGCCGGAACCCGGCACCTATGCAATGTTCGCTGCCGGTCTGGGCGCGCTGGCCTTCGTGGCCCGTCGCCGCCAGCGTCGCGACTGATCCGCAGCGCGAGGGACGGGTACCGGCTTCGCGCCGGAAAGCGGGTGGTGCATGGCACCACCCGCTTTTCTTCGTGGCCTGGCCGATCAGAAGTAGGCCAGCATGCGCTCCAGCGCCGCCACGAAGGGGTGCTGCATCAGTGGCAGCGTCAGCAGGATGCCCAGCAGCCCCACGCCCAGCGTGATCGGGAACCCGATCGCGAAGACGTTGATCTGCGCCGCCACGCGCGAGATCACGCCCAGCACCAGGTTGACGAAACTCAGCATCGCCACCATCGGCAGCGCGATCCACAGGCCGGTGATGAAGACCTGCGCGCCCCACTGATGCGGCAGCGTCTGCTGCAGGAAGGCGAAGGGTGCGCCGCCGACCGGGAAGCTCTTGAAGCTGTCCACCAGCGCGGCGATCACCAACAGGTGGCCGTTGATGACGATGAACAGCCAGCCGACGATGGCGCCGAAGAAGCGGCTGGTGGCGGTGGTCTGGCTGGCGGTCACCGGATCGAAGAAGCCGGCGAAGTTCAGGCCCATCTGCAGGCCGACGATCTCGCCAGCCAGTTCGATCGCGGCGAACACCAGCCGCACCGCGAAGCCCAGGCCGATGCCGATCAGCAACTGCTGCAGCACCAGCTGAAACGCCAGCCACGAATCCAGCGGCACCACCGGCATGGCCGGCAACGAGGCCTGCGCGGCCAGCGCCACCAGCGCGGCCAGGCCGATGCGCACCCGCGCCGGCACCACCCGCGTGCCCAGCAGCGGCAGCGCCGACAACAGCGCCAGTGCGCGCAGGAAGGGCCACAGCAGCGGCGTGATCCAGCCCAGGATCTGGGCTTCGGTGAAGCTGATCACGGCGCTGCGCGCCGTCAGCCGACGGCGCTGGGGATCGCCTGAAGCGTGCGCTGCAGGTACTCGACCAGCATGCTCAGCATCCACGGCCCGGCGAAGGCCATCACCGCCACCGCGGCCACCACCTTGGGCACGAAGGACAGCGTGGCCTCGCTGATCTGCGTGGCCGCCTGGAAGATGCTGACCACGAGGCCCACCGCCAGCACCGTCAGCAGCACCGGGGCACTGACCATCAGCAACTGCAGCAGGCCTTCCTGGCCGATCGTGAAGACTTGTTGGGCGTTCATGTTCAGGAGGCGAAGGAGGCGGCGAGCGAGCCGAGCAGCAGGTTCCAGCCATCGGCCAGCACGAACAGCATCAGCTTGAAGGGCAGGGCCACGAGCACCGGGCTGAGCATCATCATGCCCAGGCTCATCAGCACGCTGGCGACGATCATGTCGATCACCAGGAAGGGGATGAAGATCAGGAAGCCGATCTGGAAGGCGGTCTTCAGTTCGCTGGTGACGAAGGCGGGCAGCAGCACGCGCAGCGGCACCTCTTCGCCCTTCACCTCGGCCGGCAGCTTGGCCAGACGGGCGAACAGCATCACGTCGGATTGGCGCGTCTGCTTCAGCATGAAGGCGCGCATCGGTTCCTCGCCCCGCTTCAGCGCCTCGTCGAAGGCGATCTGGTTGGCGGCGAAGGGCTGGTAGGCGCGCTCGTACACCTGGTCCAGCGTCGGGCTCATCACGAAGAAGGTCAGGAACAGGCTCAGCCCGATGATCACCTGGTTGGGCGGCGCGGCCTGCGTGCCCAGCGCCTGCCGCAGCAGGCTCAGCACGATGACGATGCGCGTGAAGCCGGTCATCAGCAGCAGCACCGCCGGCAGGAAGCTCAACGCGGTGAAGAACAGCAGCGTCTGGATCGGCACCGAATAGCTGGTGCCGCCGGCGCCCTGGCCCACCACCAGCGGCAGGCCCGGGTTGCCCTGGGCCAGCGCATTGCCGGCGATGCCCAGCCCGGCGGCGGCGAAGAGCAGGCGCTTCATGCTCAGGGCTCGCGCTTCAGCCGCGACAGCAGCTGTGCGAAGGTGGCCGCGGGCTCGGACGGGTCGCCGCCCGGTTCGTCCTGCGGGTCCATGCTGTGCAGCGTGTGGATGCCTTGCGCGCTGATGCCCAGCACCAGCCAGCGCCGCGCACTGCCGCGGCCCACCTCGACGATGGCCACCCGCTGCGAGGCCGACAAGGGCAATGCCGCCACATGGCGCAGCGGCCCGTGGCTGGCGCCGCCGCCGAGCGGCGTGCGCTTCAGCAGCCACAGCGCCAGCGGAATCAGCACGATGATCGCGCCGAACCACAGCAACGGTGTCCAGTCAGGGGCCATGCGGAGACGTAAGGTGCCCGGGCCTCAGGCCCGGCTCAGGCGGCGCAGCCGCTCGCTGGGCGTGACGATGTCGGTCAGCCGGATGCCGAACTTGTCGTTCACCACCACCACCTCGCCCTGCGCGATCAGGTAGCCGTTGACCAGCACGTCCATCGGCTCGCCGGCCAGCGCGTCCAGCTCCACCACCGAGCCCTGCGCCAGCTGCAGGATGTGCTTGATCGGGATCTTGGTGCGGCCCAGTTCCACGGTCAGCTGCACCGGGATGTCCAGGATCATGTTGATGTCGTTGCCGGCGCCGCCCGCGCCGGTGCCGCCGGTGGGCGTGAAGTTGGCGAAGGTGGCCGGCGCCACCGTCTCGGGTGCGCTGGTCACCTCGCTGGCCACCTCGGTGCCGGCGTTCTTGCCTTCTTCCAGCGCGGCGGCCCATTCGGCGGCCATGCGGTCTTCTTCGGATGTCGCGGCGTTGTCGGCACTCATGGGGTGTTTCCTCCGAGCCAGTCCAGGCGTGAACCGGTCAGCAGTTGTTCAATCTTGATGGCGTAGTGCTTGTTGGACGTGCCGTAGTGGCAGTCGAAGACCGGCACGCCGTCGACCTTGGCCTTGATCACCGGCTCCAGGTCCAGCTCGATGAAGTCGCCGGGCTTGAAGGACAGCAGCTGCTCGATAGTGGCCGGCGCGGTGGCCAGCGTGGCCACCAGTTCCACCTCGGCTGCCTGGATCTCGGTCTTCAGCACCTGCACCCAGCGGCGGTCGGGTTCACCGGTGTCGCCCTGGCTGGTGGAGTACAGCACGTCGCGGATCGGCTCCAGCGTCGAGTACGGGAAGCACAGGTTCACCGAGCCGCTGGTGTCGCCGATCTCCAGCGTGAAGGACGTGGTCACCACCATCTCGCTGGGCGAGGCGATGTTGGCGAACTGCGGCTGCATCTCGGAGCGCTGGTACTCCAGCTCCAGCGGGTACACGCCGTTCCAGGCCTTGCGGTATTCGGCGGTGATGGTCTGCAGCAGGCGCAGGATCACGCGCTGCTCGGTCGGCGAGAACTCGCGGCCCTCGATGCGCGTGTGGTACTTGCCGGCGCCGCCGAACAGCGCGTCGATCACCGCGAACACCAGGTTCGGGTCGCAGACGATCAGCGCCGAGCCGCGCAGCGGCTTCACGCTGACGATGTTGAAATTGGTCGGCACCACGATCTCGCGCAGGAAGGCGCTGTACTTCTGCACCTTGATCGCGCCGATCGACACCTCGGGGCTCTTGCGGATCAGGTTGAACAGGCCGACGCGGATGTTGCGGGCGAAGCGCTCGTTCACCACTTCCATCGTCGGCATGCGGCCGCGGACGATGCGCTCCTGGTTGGCCAGGTCGTAGGTGCGCGGGCCGTCGCCGGGCGCTTCTTCCTGCTCGGGCTCCTGGCTTTCGCCGGTGATGCCCTGCAGCAGCGCGTCGACCTCGTTCTGCGAGAGGATCTGCTGAGTCAATGGAGCCTCGGGTCCGGCTGAGCCGTGGCCTGTTGCGGGCGGCAGGCGGGCATGGGCATCGACATCATTGGATGATGAAGTTCGAGAAGTGCACCGCGCGCACCGGGCGGGGCTCTTCGTCGGCGCCCTTCTTCACGGGCGCACCGGGCACTTGCGGCTCCAGGCCCAGGGCGCGCTCGGTCTCGCGCAGCACTTCCTGCGCCAGCTTTTCCTTGCCGCTGCGCTCCAGCAGGTCGGCCGCGCGCTTGTGGGCCAGCACCATCAGGATGTTGTTGCGGATGGCCGGCATGAACAGCTTGATGCGATCGCCGGCCTTCGCGTCGTTCAGCTCCAGCGAGATGCCGATCTGCGCATAGCGGTCGGCATCGCGGTCGGCGAGGTTGACCGTGAAGTTGTCCAGCGGCACGAACACCGGCACGGCCTTCGGGTCGCGCTTGGCTTCGGCCTTCTTGCCCGGCGTCTCGACGCCGGCTTCCTCTTCCTCGGCCAGCTGCGCGGCATGCGCCTTGGCCTTCAGCCAGAAGACCACCCCGCCACCGGCGGCTGCCAGCAGCAGCAGCACCACGGCCAGGATGATGATCAGCTTCTTCTTGCCAGCCTTGGCGGGCGCTGCGCCTTCGACGGCCGCGGCAGTGGACATGGGACCTCCGGGTTTGCCGGACCGCGCCCGCGTCACCTTGGCCGTGGGCGAGATCCTTTGCGCACCATTATTGAAATCCGCCCGTCCGCGGAAGGCGCGAAAAGCGCCCTAAAGACGGCTGTCTCAGGCGTACAGATCGAGCACGCCACGGGCCCGGGGCAGGGCCGTCGGCGCCAGACCGGCCAGGCCACTCTCGCGCGGGCCATCGGCCTCACGGCCGCT
>JAFLDH010000255.1 GCA_017302505.1 Burkholderiales bacterium | reverse complement strand
CTGGCGCGCACGGGCGGGGCGGCTTGAGGCCGGCGGCGATGGACTTGGCCGCGTCGCCGCCCGAGACACGCTACGTCGAAAGCGACGGCCTGAGCATCGCCTACCAGTGCTTCGGCCAGGGCAAGCAGGACCTGGTGATCGTGCCGGGCATCGTCTCGCACCTGGAGGCCAACTGGCAGGTCACGGGCTATAAGCCGCTGATGCAGCAACTGGCGCAGCACTTTCGCGTGATCATCTTCGACAAGCGCGGCCAGGGGCTGTCCGACCGCTTCGAGGGCGTGCCGACGCTCGAGCAGCGCATGGACGACGTGCGCGCGGTGATGCAGGCGGCCGGCTCGGCACGGGCGGTGCTGTTCGCCACCTCCGAGGGGGGTGCCATGGGCGCGCTGTTCACCGCCACCCACCCGGAGGTGGTTGAACGCCTGGTGCTGATGAACGCGATGGCGCGCTTCACGAAGGCGCCCGACTATCCGCACATGCCGCCGTTGGAGCGCATGCTGCGGGGTGTGGCCGACACCTGGGGCAAGCCGGAGGCGATCCCGTACTTCGCGCCAGACCGGGCCGATGACGCCGCATTCTGCGAACTGGGCGCGCGCTACCAGCGGCTGACCGGATCGCCCAGTGCGATGCGACGTGTCACCGAGGCCAATGCCGAGATCGACGTGCGCGCGATCCTGCCGCAGATCCGCCGGCCGGTGCTGATCGTGCAGCGGCGGGGCGACCAGGTCGTGCGCTGCGGCAACGGCCGCTACCTGGCCGATCATGTGCCCGGGGCCACCTACCTGGAACTGCCCGGCCGCGACCATATGTTCTTCATGGGCGACGTGCAGCCGCTGGTCGACGCGCTGCTGCGCTTCGCTTCGGCCGAGGCACCGGCCGCAGCGGCGGCGGCCGGCGGTCGCTTCCTGTCCACGGTGCTATTCACCGACATCGTCGGCTCCACGGAGCTGGCTGGCCGGCTGGGCGACCGCGGCTGGCGCGACCTGCTCCAGCGCTTCCACGGGCTGTGCCGCGCGCGGCTGGGCGAGTTCCGCGGCCGCGAGATCGACACCGCCGGCGACGGCTACTTCGCGATCTTCGACGGCCCGGCGCGTGCGATGCGCTGCGCCGCGGCGATGGTGGCCGACCTGCGCGCCATCGGCATCGTCATCCGCGCCGGCCTGCACACCGGCGAGGTGGAGGCGCTGGGCGACAAGGTCAGCGGCATGGCGGTGCACATCGGTGCGCGCGTCATGTCCAAGGCCGGCGACGGCGAGGTCTGGGTGTCCAGCACCGCGCGCGACCTGGTGGCTGGCTCGGGCATCGTCTTCGAAGAACGCGGCACGCACGCGCTGAAGGGTGTGCCCGGTGAATGGGCGCTGTTCCGTGCGCTGGTGCCGCAGGAGGGCTGAGCATGGCCGTCGCTCCGCGCGCCGATCCGGCCGAGTTCTTCAGTGCGGACGAGTGGCGTGAGCTCACCGCACGCTCGCGCTGGCGCGGGCTGTGGCTGGTGGCGCATTGCTGGGGCGTGATCGGCCTGGCGATGCTGGTGGGCACGCTGTGGCCGGTGACGCTGCCGCTGGCGGTGATGGTCATCGGCACGCGGCAGCTGGGCCTGTTCATCCTGATGCACGACGCCGCGCACGGCCTGCTGCACCCGAACCGGCGCCTGAACGATGCGGTGGCGCGCTGGTTCTGCTCGTCGTCGCTGGGTGAGTACCGGCCTTACCACCTGCAGCACCACCGCTACGTGCAGCAGGCCGAGGATCCGGATCTCGGCCTGTCGGCGCCGTTCCCCATCGCCCGCGCGTCGCTGAAGCGCAAGCTGCTGCGCGACCTGACGGGCCAGACCTTCTACAAGCAGCGCCTGGCGCCGTTGTTCGCCGCGGCAACGAAGCGCTCGAAGCTGCGGGCCGATTCACAGGAACTGGTGCGCGGCTGGCGCTTCGTCATCGGCAATGCGCTGGGCTTCGCGGTCTTTGCCATCGCCGGGCTGAGCTGGACCTGGGTGCTGCTGTGGCTGCTGCCGATGGCCACCTGGCTGCCGCTGGTCACGCGCATCCGCAACATCGCCGAGCATGCCCTGGTGGGCCGCGACCAGCCCGACCCGCTGCGCCAGGCGCGCACGACGCAGGCCCACCTGATCGAGCGCGCGCTGCTGGCGCCGTACTGGGTGAACTACCACCTGGAGCATCACCTGTTCACCCAGGTGCCGTGCTGGAAGCTGCCGCAGGCGCATGCGCTGCTGCGGATGCGCGGCGTCACCGCGCGGATGGAGGTGCAGCCGGGTTATGCGACGGTGCTGCAGCTGGCGGCGCCGGGCTGAGACGCGCGCCGCTGCCTACGGTAAACGGCCGCAAGCAGCCCCAGGCCGAACAAGAGTTGCATCACAGTGGCAGGCTCCGGAATCGGCTGGATGCTGGGGCTGAGAAAGCCCACCTGCAGATCGGGTGGCAACAGGCTCGGGTCGAGCGGCAGCCCGAGCTGTCCTGTGGCTGCGTCCGCGAAGCCGACACCCACGATCTTGCCGAACCCTGCCAGACTGAGCGAACCGACCAGGCCCTTGACTTCGACCGTGCCGTAGTACCCCTCCCAAACTCGGAAGCTGCCGAAGACCTCTGAATCGCGGAAGTGGATGTAGTCCGCACACACCTCTGCGGGCTCGCCACCGACACAGAGGGTGTTGATGGTGTTGATGACGAAACTCAGTGGCGGCGTGTAGCCCCCCGTCGAGATCTCGAGCGTCGTGTTGTCGATCCAGCTCCCGGGTTCGGCGGTTCCGTTGATGAACTTCAATTGCCCCAGCGTGATGACCCTGCCTGGAAGGATGTCGTTGGGGTCGAGCATCGGGTTCGGCGTGAAGCTCAAGCTGCTCTGCAGCACGGTGCCCGCGACGGGCTTGCCCCAAGACACCGAACTGGAGTCGACGCCACTGCAGACCACGCCACCACTGCCGCAATCGGCATCGGTGTCGGTGAAGATGCCAGAGACGGGCACATAGAACTGCGCCGCGGCGGCCGACGCGAACAGCGTACCTGCCAGTCCCACAAGGAGTTGGATCGTGGCCGTGGCGAATGGGCGCCGTCCGGACCGTTCGGTTTGTGCAGATGCCATCGTCAACCTCCGTAGCGCATGCAGAACCAGCAGCCGAAGAACCCGAAGACGAGGGTGAAGCTACGCCTGCTCGGGTGGCAGCGTCAAGCCCCGCATCCCGGGGGAGGGGTGGCCGTGGGGTCGCCGAGGCGTCGGTGGCTACTCGGCTGCGGCTGGCATCACATCCCGCGGCGCTGCCGGGTTCGAGAACACCAGCGCACCGTCGTTGATGCGGCCGTGGCGCAGCGTCATCAGGTCGTGCACGTAGTTCTGCTTCAGCAGCCACGGCGCCTTCATGCCGCGCTTGGGGAACAGGTGCAGCGCGCGTTGGATGTAGCCGGACGAGAAGTCGAAGGCCTCGGCCAGAGGCATGTCCGGGTCGGTGAGGGTTGGCGTGCACTGGCGCAGCCCTTGTGCGCGCAGATGGTTCAGCAGGCGGCACACGTATTCGGCGCTCAGATCGGACTTCAGCGTCCACGAGGCATTGGTGTAGCCGGTGATCGAGGCCAGGTTCGGCACGCCCGACAGCATCAGCGCCTTGTAGCTGACGCACTGCGCCGGGTCCACCGGGCGGCCGTCCACCACCAGTTGCGCGCCACCCAGCACCTGCAGTTCCAGCCCGGTGGCCGTGACCACGATGTCGGTCGGCAGTTCCTCGCCGGATTGGAGCCGCACGCCGTGTGCGCTGAAGCCCTCGATGGTGTCGGTGGCCACCGAGGCGCGGCCCTCGCGCAGCGCGGCGAAGAAGTCGCCGTCCGGCACCAGGCAAAGCCGCTGCTCCCACGGCTTGTAGCGTGGGTGGAAGTGGCGCTCGATGTCGAAGCCCGGCGGCAGCTGCGGCTTCAGCTGCGCCAGCAGCCAGCGGCCGACGCCTTCGGGCTTGCGCTGGCACATGCGATAGAAGTACATGCCCAGCAGCACCCGTTTCCAGCGGTTCAGCGTGTAGGCCGCGCCAGCCGGCAGCCAGCGCCGCAGCGCCTCGGCCAGCTTGTCGACCGAGGGCCGCGAGACGATCCAGGTCGGCGAGCGCTGCAGCATCGTCACGTGCGCTGCCGTTCGGGCCAGCGAAGGCAGCAGCGTCACCGCGGTGGCACCGCTGCCGATGATGACGATGCGCTGGCCGGTGGTGTCCAGGTCCTGCGGCCAGAACTGCGGGTGCACCACTCGGCCGGCAAACTGCTCGATGCCCGGCAGTGCCGGCGTGTGGCCGCGGTCGTAGCGGTAGTAGCCGGGGCACATCAGCAGGAAGTTGCAGCGCAGCGTGCTGCGCGTGCCGTCGGCGGCCTGCAGTTGCACGGTCCAGCAGGCGTCGGGCGTGGACCAGTCGGCCTGCACCAGGCGCTGGCCGTAGCGGATGTGCCGGTCCACGCCGTGTTCGCGCGCCGTGGCCTCTACGTAGGCCAGGATCGACGGGCCGTCGGCGATGGACTTGGCATCGGGCCAGGGCTTGAAGCGGTAGCCCATGGTGTACATGTCCGAATCCGAGCGGATGCCGGGGTAGCGGAACAGGTCCCAGGTGCCACCCAGGCGGCTGCGCGCCTCGACGATGGCATAGCGGTGCTGCGGGCAGCGCTGCTGCAGGTGCACCGCCGCGCCAATGCCCGACAGGCCGGCGCCGACGATCAGCACGTCGAAGTAGGGTGTGGTCATGGCGCTGAGTGTAGGAGGCCGCTCGGCTCGATAATGCCCTGCGATCCCTGACTGCCGCCCGCCGCCTGCGACCATGTCTGACCCGGCTTCGATCTGGCTCGACGCGCCCTGCATGGCGGCGGCTGTGTGGCTGGAGGATGGCCGTGCCGCCTGGCGCCTGAACCGCGCGGCCATCGAGGCCTCGCTGGACCGGCAGCTCCACGAGACCGATTGGCAGGCCGCGTTGGCCGCTTGGCTGCAGGCGCGCGTCGACGGGCCAGCGCCGTTGCGAGTAGGCGGCCATGGCTTCCGCTGCCAGGTGGTCGATCTTCCACCCGGTTGGCTGCTCTGGCTGCAGGCCGACGCGGCACCGGCCCGCGCGGCAGAGGCACACGCCGCCGAAGACAAGCTGGCGCTGATGCAGGGCTTCGGCCGGGTAGGCTTCGTCGAGCGCGACGTGCGCAGCGGCCGTGGCTGGTGGGACCCGCAGATGTTCCGCATGGCCGGGCTGGAACCGGCGCTGCAGCCGCCCGGATTCGACGCTGCGCTGCAGCGCGTGCACCCGGACGACCGCGAGGCGCTGCGACGCCATCACCTGCAGGCGCTGCAGCAGGCCGGCCAGTACCAGACACGCTATCGCCTGCTGCAGCCGGACGGCCGCTACCGCGACGTGCAGGCCTTGGCCGAGGTGCGCAACGGCGCCGATGGCCGGCCGGCGACGCTGCTTGGGGTGGTCATCGACGACACCGAAAGCGCAGACCGTGTCCGTGCGCAGCAGGCCATCAACGCCCAGCTCGCGCGTGCGATGCAGCTAGCGATGATCGCGGTATGGCGGGTGGATCTGCAGCAGCGCCGTGTCCACGTCACCGACAACGGCATCGGCCTGGCGGGCATGGACACCGGCGCCAACACCGTGCCGCTGGAGCAGACGCGGCTGCATGTGCACCCGGCCGACGCCCTGGCGGTGGAGCGGGCAGCCGCGCGTGCGTTGGCCGAGGACACCGTGGTCGACCTGGAGTCGCGCTACCTGCATGCCGATGGCAGCTACCGCCACCTGTTGACGCGGCGCGTGGCCGAGCGCGACGCGCAGGGGCGGGCCGTGGCGCTCACCGGTGTGGCGCTCGACCAGACCGAGCGCATCACCGAGCGCGAACGCGCGCAGGCCCTGGCCCGGCGCATGCAGCAGGTGGCGGATGCGGCCGGCATCGGCATCTGGAGCATCGAGAACCCGGGGCAGGGCGCGGCCGAGCGGGTGGAGTGGAACGCCCAGATGTTCCGCATCTACGGCTTGCCCGAGCAGGGCTCGGCGCCGCCGGTGCACGAGTGGATGGGCGACCGCGTGCATGTGCAGGACCGCGATCGGGTCGCCGACGAGCGCCAGCGCGCGCGCCACAGCGGTCGCGATGGCTTCGAGACCAGCTTCCGCGTGGTGCAGCCCGATGGCAGCACGCGCTGGGTGGTGTGCCGTAGCCACCGCGAGCGGCGTGACGGCCGCACGCGCCTGCATGGCATCCATATCGACGTGACCGACCAGCAGCAGCTGGCGCAGGCCTTGCAGCTGCAACAGCAGCGGCTGCGGCTGGCCACGCAGTTTGCCGGGGTCGGCATCTGGGACCGCGATTTGCTGAGCGACCGCGTGGTCTGGGACGATCAGATGTTCCGCCTGCGCGGCCTGCAGCCCGACGATCCGCGCAGCCCGCGCGAGATCGACGACCAACTGGTGGCGCCGCAGGATCTGGCCGAACGGCGCCGGCGCATCCAGCGGCACCTGCAGGATGCCGAGGACTATGCCTACGAGTTCCGGGTGCGCTGGCCCGACGGCAGCGAACGCTGGCTGGCCAGCACCGGCCATGCGGTGCGCGACGACAGCGGTCAGGCCGTGCGCATGGTGGGGCTGAACTGGGACGTGACGCAGCGCCGTCGCGCCGAGGCGGCGCGACGCGAGGCCGAGGCGGCCGAACGCGCCAGCCGTGCCAAATCGGAGTTCCTGGCCCGCATGAGCCACGAGCTGCGCACGCCGCTGAACGCGATGCTCGGCTTCGCCCAGCTGCTGGAGCTGGAAGGCGTGGAGCGGCTCGATGCGCAGCAGCGCGAGCGGCTCGCGCACATCCGCTCGGCCGGCACGCACCTGCTGTCGCTGATCGACGAGGTGCTGGACCTGAGCGCGGTGGAAGCCGGCTCGATGCCGGTGGCCCTGCAGCCGATCGGGCTGGACGAAGCGCTGCAGGACGTGCAGCGCTGGGTGGCGCCGATGGCCGAGGCGCGCGCGCTGCGGCTGCGTTTCGTGAACACCGGCGCCACCGTGCTGGCCGACGCCCGCAGGCTGCGCCAGGTGCTCACCAACCTGCTGACCAACGCGGTCAAGTACAACCGGCCGGGCGGCCATGTGACGGTGGATGCGCGGCGCATGGTGGTCGATGGCGTTCCCGGTTGGGAACTGGCCGTGCGCGACAGCGGCCGTGGCATCAGCGCTGAACAGCAGGCCCACTTGTTCGAGCCCTTCAATCGCCTGGGGGCCGAGCGCGAGGGCATCGAAGGCCGCGGCATCGGCCTGCTGACCGTGCACCACCTGGTGCGGCTGATGGGCGGACGGCTGGAACTGCACAGCCAGGTCGGCGAAGGCAGCGTGCTCCGCGTCTGGCTGCCCGGTGCGGCCGCCGGTGCGGCCGCCGTGCCGCTGCC
>JAFLDH010000254.1 GCA_017302505.1 Burkholderiales bacterium | reverse complement strand
GACCGGAGCCGCGGCGCCCGCTGCGCTTTCGAGCACCAGCAGCAGGCTGCCTTCCGACACCTTGTCGCCGAGCTGGACCTTCATCTCCTTGATCACGCCGGCATGCGAGGACGGAATCTCCATCGACGCCTTGTCGCTTTCCACCGTGATCAACGACTGCTCCACCTTCACCGTGTCGCCGGGCTTGACCAGCAGCTCGATGACCTCGACATCCTTGAAGTCGCCGATGTCCGGGACCTTGACTTCCACCAGGGCCATGTTCGTCTCCTTGTTCTCGTGCTTCAGGCCAGCAGCGGATTGACGCACTCGGTGTCGATGCGGTACTTCTTGATCGCCTCGGCCACCTTGGCCGCCGGCAGCTGGCCGTCGTCGGCCAGCGCCTTCAATGCGGCCACCACGATGTAGTGGCGGTTGACCTCGAAATGCTCGCGCAGCTTGCTGCGGAAGTCGCTGCGGCCGAAGCCGTCGGTGCCCAGCACGCGGTAGGCACGACCCTTTGGAATGAAGGCGCGGATCTGCTCGGCGTAGTTCTTCATGTAGTCGGTGGACGCCACCACCGGGCCGGCATGCGGCATCAGCTGCTGCGTGACGAAGGGCACGCGCGGCGTCTCCGTGGGGTGCAGCAGGTTCCAGCGCTCGCAGTCCTGGCCGTCGCGCGCCAGCTCGTTGAAGCTGGGGCAGCTGAAGACGTTGGCCGACACGCCCCAGTCGCTGGCCAGCAGCTGGCGCGCGGCCATCGACTCGCGCAGGATGGTGCCGCTGCCCAGCAGGTTGACGCTGGGCGCGTCCGCGCCCTTGGCCGCCGGCGCGATGCCCTGCTCCAGCAGGTACATGCCCTTGATGATCTGCTCCTCGGTGCCCGGCACCAGGCCCGGCATCGCGTAGTTCTCGTTCAGCAGCGTCAGGTAGTAGTAGACGTTGTCCTGTTTCTCGACCATGCGCTTCAGGCCGTGGTGCAGGATCACCGCCACCTCGTGCGCGAAGGTGGGGTCGTAGCTGATGCAGTTGGGGATGGTGCCGGCCAGGATGTGGCTGTGGCCGTCCTCGTGCTGCAGGCCCTCGCCGTTCAGCGTGGTGCGGCCGCTGGTGCCGCCCAGCAGGAAGCCGCGCGCCTGCATGTCGCCGGCCGCCCACGCCAGGTCGCCGATGCGCTGGAAGCCGAACATCGAGTAGTACACGAAGAACGGCACCATGATGCGGTTGTTGGTGCTATAGCTGGTGGCCGCGGCGATCCAGCTGGCCATGCCGCCGGCCTCGTTGATGCCTTCCTGCAGGATCTGCCCGGCCTTGTCCTCGCGGTAGTACATCACCTGGTCCTTGTCGACCGGGGTGTACTTCTGGCCCTCGGGGTTGTAGATGCCGATCTGCCGGAACAGGCCTTCCATGCCGAAGGTGCGCGCCTCGTCCACCAGGATCGGCACCACGCGCGGACCCAGCGCCTTGTCGCGCAGCAGCAGCGTCAGGAAGCGCACGTAGGCCTGCGTGGTGCTGATCTCGCGGCCTTCGGCGGTGGCTTCCAGCACCGGCTTGAAGGTCTCGAGCGAGGGCACGGTGAAGTGCTCGTCGGCGTGGGTGCGGCGGTGCGGCAGGTAGCCGCCCAGCGCCTTGCGCCGCTCGTGCAGGTACTTCATCTCCGGCGTGTCGTCGGCCGGCTTGTAGAACGGGATCTTCGGCAGGTCGGCGTCGCTGATCGGGATGTTGAAGCGGTCGCGGATGTAGCGGATGTCGTCGTCGGTCAGCTTCTTGGTCTGGTGCGCGGTGTTCTTGCCCTCGCCGGCGCCCCCCATGCCGTAGCCCTTGACGGTCTTGACCAGCAGCACGGTGGGCTGGCCCTGGTGGCTGTTGGCACGGTGGAAGGCGGCATACACCTTGCCGGCGTCGTGGCCGCCGCGGCGCAGCGCCCAGATGTCGGCATCGCTCATCTTCGACACCATCTCCAGCGTCGCCGGATCGCGGCCGAAGAAATGCTTGCGCACGAAGGCGCCGTCGTTGGCCTTGAAGGCCTGGTAGTCGCCGTCCAGCGTGTCGAGCATGATCTTGCGCAGCGCGCCGGTCTTGTCGCGGGCCAGCAGCGGGTCCCAGTTGCTGCCCCAGATCAGCTTGATGACGTTCCAGCCGGCACCGCGGAAGTCGCCTTCCAGCTCCTGGATGATCTTGCCGTTGCCGCGCACCGGGCCGTCCAGGCGCTGCAGGTTGCAGTTGATGACGAAGATCAGGTTGTCCAGCTTCTCGCGCGCCGCCAGGCCGATGGCGCCCAGCGATTCGGGCTCGTCCATCTCGCCATCACCGCAGAACACCCAGACCTTGCGCTTGCTGGTGTCGGCGATGCCGCGCGCATGCAGGTACTTCAGGAAGCGCGCCTGGTAGATGGCCATCAGCGGCCCCAGCCCCATCGACACGGTGGGGAACTGCCAGAACTCCGGCATCAGCTTCGGGTGCGGGTAGCTGGACAGGCCCTTGCCGTCCACCTCCTGCCGGAAGTTGAGCATCTGCTCCTCGGTGATGCGGCCTTCCATGAAGGCACGGGCGTAGATGCCGGGCGCGCTGTGGCCCTGGATGTACAGCAGGTCGCCGCCATGGCCTTCGCTGTCGGCATGCCAGAAGTGGTTGAAGCCGGCCGCGAACATGTGCGCCAGCGACGCGAAGCTGCTGATGTGGCCGCCCAGGTCGCCGCCGTCGGCCGGATCCAGCCGGTTGGCCTTGACCACCATCGCCATCGCGTTCCAGCGCATGTAGGCGCGCAGCCGGCCTTCCAGCTCCAGGTTGCCGGGGCTGTGTTCCTCGTCCTCGGGCTCGATGGTGTTGACGTAGCCGGTGGTGGCCGAAAACGGCATGTCGATGCCGCGCTGCCGGGCTTCCTCGATCAACTGTTCCAGCAGGAAGTGGGCGCGATCGCCGCCTTCGCTCTGGATCACACCGGCCAGCGCGTCCAGCCATTCACGGGTTTCCTGGGCGTCGGTGTCTTGAGCCGGCGGCAGGCCGGCCGATTCGGGCAGGGCGGACATGTTGTCTCCTTGTGGATGTTGATGAGGCAATCTTGCAGCGGCATCGAGTGTCGCACAAACCGAACGCCTTTTCAAATAGCGTGATTACATCTCATATTGTGGATTCCACGTAGTTCCGAGCCCTGCACCGCAGGCCATCGCCCGCCTCCGATAATCCCGCCATGACGCCCGAAACGGCCCGCCCTGCCTTTGCCGCCTGGCCGCGCCTGCGCCGGCTTTGGGGGCGCTGGTGGGTGCTGCAGCCGGCGGCCAGCCAGGACCGCTTTGTCACGCTGGCGCCGCTGGTGTCGGTGCTGCTGTTCCTGGCGGCGATCATTTCGGCCTTCTGGTACCTGCGCAACGAGGAAGTCGAACGCGAAACCGAATCGCTGAAGCGCGACACCGAGATCGTGCAGCAGCAGATGCGCCTGCACCTGATCGAAAACCAGGAGCAGCTGGTGCGCATGGCCAGCGAGCTGATGAAGCGCGAGACCGACATCGACGACTTCATCGGCCAGGCACAGGTCTTCGTGCGCGAACGGCCAGCCGTCACGCAGCTGGTCTGGGTGGACGGCAACCGCAAGCGCAAGGCCGGCCGCTGGGCATCGATGTACCGCGAGGAGAACGCGCCCGGCACCGAGGCGCAGGACCCGTCGATGCCCAATCGCGAAACGCTCAACCCGGCCGAGCAGGCCTTCCTGCAGGCCCGGGACATGCGACAACCGGTCTACACCCGCGCCTTTGCCGACAGCCTGGGGACTGCCGTGTTCCAGGTGCACGTGCCGCTGGTGGCACGCAACACCTTCGCCGGCAGCCTGATGGTCGAGTATTCGCTGGAGGCCTTGCTGCGCCAGTTCGTGCCGCCGGACATCGCCACCCGCCATTCGATGAGCGTGGTCGATGACCAGCAGTTGCTGCTGGCCGGCACCGTCACGCCGATGCCGGGACAGGCGCACGTGCAGCAGACGCCCATCGTCTACGAGCTGCCGCTGGCGCCCACCGGCAGCGGCCTGCTGCTGCGCGGCCAGGGCTACCGCACCTCGATCGGCCTGATCAGCAACACCTTGTTCTGGATGGTCGTGGCACTGTCGGTGCTGACGGTGTGGATGCTGCTGGGCAGCTGGCGCCACCTGCGCCGCCGCGCGCAGATCCAGTCCGCGCTGGTGCAGGAGACGAACTTCCGCCGTGCGATGGAGAACTCCATGCTCACCGGCATGCGCGCGATGGACATGGACGGCCGCATCACCTACGTGAACGCCGCGTTCTGCGCGATGACCGGCTTTTCCGAAAGCGCGCTGGTCGGCCGATTGCCGCCCTTTCCCTACTGGCCGCCGGACCGTGTCGAGGAGATGGGCCGGCTGCTGCAGCAGGAGCTGAGCGGCCGCAGCCCGGCCGGCGGCATCGAAGTGCGGGTGATGCGGCGCGACGGCTCGCTGTTCGACGCGCGGATGTACGTCTCCCCGCTGATCGACCCGCGCGGCCAGCAGACCGGCTGGATGACCAGCATGACCAACATCACCGAGGCCAAGCGCATCCGCGACCAGCTGTCCGCGTCGCACGAGCGCTTCACCACCGTGCTGGAGGGCCTGGACGCCTCGGTGTCGGTGCTGTCGGTGCCGCAGGGCGAGTTGCTGTTCGCCAACCGTTCGTACCGGCTGTGGTTCGGCGCTGACGCCGGCGGCCACACCCTGCTGGGCGGCAACCTGGATCGGCCCGAAGTGCTGCCCGATGCCGAGGACGTGGCCGATGGCCTGTCCGGCCTGCCGACGCAGCAGCTCACCGAAAGCGGCTCCGATCCACGCGAGGTGTTCGTCGAACCGCTGCAGAAATGGTTCGACGTGCGTGCGCGCTACCTGCAGTGGACCGACGGGCGGCTGGCGCAGATGATCATCGCCACCGACATCACCGCCCGGCTGCGCGCCGAAGAGCAGGCCGCGCAACAGGCCGACCGCGCGCAGGTCACCAGCCGGCTGGTGACGATGGGCGAGATGGCCAGTTCGGTGGCCCACGAGCTGAACCAGCCGCTGACGGCCATCACCAACTACTGCAACGGCATGGTCTCGCGCGTCGACGGCGATTCGATCGGCAAGGACGACCTGCTGGCCGCGCTGCGCAAGACGGCGCGCCAGGCCGAGCGTGCGGGTCAGATCATCCGGCGCATCCGCGCCTTCGTGAAGAAGAGCGAGCCGCAGCGCCAGCCGGCGCATGCGCGGCAGATCGTCGAGGACGCGGTGGAGCTGGCCGGCATCGAGCTGCGCCGTCGCAACGTGGCCATCCACACCTATGTGGCGCAGCGTCTGCCGCCGCTGGAGGTGGACCCGATCCTGATCGAACAGGTGCTGATGAACCTGCTGAAGAACGCGGCCGAAGCCATCGACAGCGCGCAGCTGCCGGCGCCCCGCCGCAGCATCGAGTTGCGGGTGGTGCCGCGGCACACGCCCGACGAAGGCGGTGTGATCGAGTTCAGCGTCACCGACAGCGGCCCCGGCTTGAAGGACGAGGTGATCGAACGGTTGTACGAAGCCTTCTTCTCCACCAAGGCCGAAGGCCTGGGCATCGGGCTTTCGCTGTGCCGCAGCATCATCGAGTCGCACCGCGGCCGGATGCGTGCACAGAACCTCTACAATGGCGAGACGGTTTCCGGGTGCCGTTTTTCCTTCACGCTGCCGGTCGAAGTACCGGTCCGCAGCGACAGCGCAGGCCCTTCCACAGAGCCGCAGCGCGACCCCCACCCGAACACCACCGTGGCGTCCTGAATGAGCTTGATCCCCAAGAAGGGCACCGTCTACGTCGTCGATGACGACGAGGCCGTGCGTGATTCGCTGCAATGGCTGCTCGAAGGCAAGGACTACCGCGTCAAGTGCTTCGATTCGTCGGAGTCCTTCCTGTCGCGCTTCGATCCGCGCGAGGTGGCCTGCCTGATCGCCGACATCCGCATGGACGGCATGAGCGGGTTGGAGCTGCAGGACCGCCTGATCGAGCGCAAGAGCCCGCTGCCGGTGGTCTTCATCACCGGCCACGGCGACGTGCCGATGGCAGTCACCACGATGAAGAAGGGCGCGATGGACTTCATCGAGAAGCCCTTCAAGGAAGAAGAGCTGCTGGGCCTGGTGGAGCGCATGCTGGAGCAGGCGCGCAGCGCCTTCAGCCAGCACCAGGAGCAGGCCAGCCGCGACGCGCTGCTGTCGCGCCTGACCACCCGCGAAGCCCAGGTGCTGGAACGCATCGTCGCCGGCCGGCTGAACAAGCAGATTGCCGATGACCTGGGCATCAGCATCAAGACGGTGGAGGCGCACCGCGCCAACATCATGGAAAAGCTCAACGCGAACACGGTGGCGGACTTGCTGAAGATCGCGCTCGGCGCGCAAAGCAAGGCCTGATGGGCGCCCAGCTGATCGACGGCAAGGGGCTGTCGCAAACCATCCGCCGCGGCGTGGCCGAACGGGCCCGGGCCCTCAGCGCCGCAGGCCGCCAGCCCGGCCTGGCGGTGATCCTGGTCGGCGACGATCCGGCCAGCGCCGTCTACGTGCGCAACAAGGTGCAGGCCTGCGCCGAGAACGGCCTGCACAGCGTGCTCGAGACCTACCCGGCCAGCCTGAGCCAGGCCGAGCTGCTGGCCCGGGTGGCTGCGCTGAATGCCGATCCGCGCATCCACGGCCTGCTGGTGCAGATGCCGCTGCCCAGGCACATCGACCCGCAGGCGGTCATCGCCGCCATCGACCCGCGCAAGGACGTCGACGGCTTCAGCGTGCATTCCGCCGGCCAGTTGATGAGCGGGCTGCCGGGGCTGCGGCCGGCCACGCCCTATGGCTGCATGAAGCTGATCGAAAGCACCGGCACCGCCATCGCCGGCAAGCACGCGGTGGTCATCGGCCGCAGCAACACCGTCGGCAAGCCGATGGCGCTGCTGCTGCTGCAGGCCAACGCCACGGTCACGGTCTGCCACAGCGCCACGCCGGACCTGGCGGCGCACACCCGGCAGGCCGACATCGTGGTGGCCGCGGTGGGCCGCCGCAACACGCTGACGGCCGACATGGTCAAGCCCGGCGCGGTGGTCATCGACGTGGGCATGAACCGCAACGACCTGGGCAAGCTGTGCGGCGACGTCGATTTCGACGGCGTGCGCCAGGTGGCCGGCTGGATCACCCCGGTGCCCGGCGGCGTCGGCCCGATGACCATCACGATGCTGCTGGTCAACACGCTGGAAGCCGCCGAACGCACTGCCGGCTGAGGCTGGCGCGCTTCGTCGAGTTTTTCACGCTGCGGCCGCCGCCCCGGCTCCGGGATGCACGCAGCGCGCCGCGGCTGGCGTACTGTGCGCCTTGCGCCGTCGCCCACCCACCGCCTGCCGCCATGACCACCCGCCGCCCTGCTCCGCCGCCACCCCGCACCGCCCGGCCCTGGC
>JAFLDH010000253.1 GCA_017302505.1 Burkholderiales bacterium | reverse complement strand
GGCCAGGACGAGCTGGACCGCGCGCTCGGCGGCGGCATCGTCGCCGGCGGCGTGGTGCTGATCGGCGGCGACCCGGGCATCGGCAAGAGCACGCTGCTGCTGCAGGCCGCCGACAGCCTGTCGCGCGCCTGCAAGGTGCTCTACATCACCGGCGAGGAAAGCGGCTCGCAGGTGGCGCTGCGCGCCCGCCGGCTGGGCCTGGACGGCCGGCAGGTGCGGGTGCTGGCCGAGATCTCGCTGGAGAAGATCCTGTACGCGCTGCAGGCCGAGACACCGGACTTCTGCGTGATCGACTCGATCCAGACGCTGTATTCCGAACAGCTGAGCTCGGCGCCGGGCTCGGTGGCGCAGGTGCGCGAATGCGCGGCGCAGCTGACGCGCCATGCCAAGTCGGCCGGCACCAGCCTGGTGCTGGTGGGCCATGTCACCAAGGACGGCGCGCTGGCCGGGCCGCGCGTGCTGGAGCACATCGTCGATGCGGTGCTGTACTTCGAGGGCGACACGCACAGCAGCTTCCGCCTGGTGCGCGCCATCAAGAACCGCTTCGGCGCGGTCAACGAGATTGGCGTGTTCGCGATGACCGAGAAGGGCCTGAAGGGCGTGTCCAACCCGAGCGCGATCTTCCTGTCCACCCAGGCCGGCGGGCCGGTGCCGGGCTCCTGCGTGCTGGTCACGCTGGAAGGCACGCGGCCGCTGCTGGTGGAGGTGCAGGCGCTGGTGGACAGCGGCGGGCCCAGCCCGCGGCGGCTGTCGGTGGGCCTGGAGCGCGACCGCCTGGCCATGCTGCTGGCGGTGCTGCACCGCCATGCCGGCGTGTCGTGCATGGACCAGGACGTGTTCGTCAATGCGGTGGGCGGCGTGCGCATCAGCGAGCCGGCCGCCGACCTGGCGGTGCTGCTGGCCATCCAGGGGTCCTTGCGCGGCAAGGCGCTGCCGCGCGGCTTCATCGCCTTCGGCGAAGTCGGCCTGGCCGGCGAGGTGCGACCGGCGCCGCGCGGGCAGGAGCGGCTGAAGGAAGCCGCCAAGCTGGGCTTCAGCGTCGCCGTGGTGCCCAAGGCCAACGCGCCGAAGAAACCGATCGACGGCCTGACGATCCACGCGGTGGAGCGCATCGAGCAGGCCATCGAGACGGTGCGCGGCCTGGGCTGACTTGCAAAGCGCCGCCGGCGCCCCATCTCAGCCGGGATTGCCGAATGGAGGGCCCGCCATGTGGAAACGCCTGTCGCTGCTGTGGACCGTGCTGCGCGGGGATGCGCGGCTGCTGTGGTTTGCGCTGCGCCACCCGTTGGCCCCGCGCTGGCTGAAGCCGGCGCTGGCGCTGGTGGGGCTGTACCTGCTGTCGCCGGTGGACCTGCTGCCCGACACGCTGCCGGTGCTGGGCGTGGTCGACGACCTGGTGCTTGTGCCGCTGGCGCTGTCGTGGATCGTGCAGCGGCTGCCGGCCGCGCTGCGCGCCGACTTCGCGCGCGAGCAGGGCTGAGCCGGCGCGGCCGGCCGGCCGCATGCCCTACCATCTCGGCCCGCAACCCTGCGCGCCAGCGCGTACCACGATGAAACTGCATCTAGGCTGCGGCAAGCGGCACATCCCGGGCTTCGTGCACATCGACGCGGTGGAGTACCCGCATGTCGACCACGTCACCACCATCGACAACCTGGGCTTCATCGGCAGCAACTCGGTGGACCTGATTTACAACTGCCACGTGCTGGAGCACTTCCGCCGCAAGGACGTGGGCCGGGTGCTGCAGGAATGGTGCCGCGTGCTGAAGCCGGGCGGTGTGCTGCGCGTGTCGGTGCCCGATTTCGCCCGGCTGTGCGACGTCTACCAGCGCAGCGGCGACCTGAACCTGGTGATCGGGCCGATCTTCGGCCGCCAGGACTACCTCTACAACATCCACTACAACGTCTTCGACGAGGCCACGCTGCGCAAGCTGCTGCTGGACAACGGCTTCAGCCGCGTCGACCGCTACGACTGGCGGGCCACCGAGCACGCGCACATCGACGATTTCTCGCAGGCCTACATCCCGCACATGGACCGCGAGAACGGCACGCTGATCAGCCTGAACATGGAGGCGGTGAAGGCTTGAACCCGATCGTCGGCTGGGGCCTGGCGGTGGTCGCCATCGCCGCCGGCTATGTCGGCTGGGGTTGGCGCGGCGTGATCCTGGGCGTGACGGTGATCGTCTTCTGGCTGCTGCTGCAGTTCAGCCGCTCGCTGCGGGTGCTGAAGCGGGCGGCCGGCAACCCCGTCGGCCATGTGGACAGCGCGGTCATGCTGCACAGCAAGCTGCAGGCCGGCATGACGCTGCTGCAGGTGCTGACGCTGACGCGCAGCCTCGGCACGCGGCTGTCCGAGACACCCGAGCGCTGGGGCTGGGCCGACCCCGGCGGCGCCCGGGTGAACCTGGAGTTCGCCGCGGGCAAGCTGCAGCACTGGGCGCTGGAGCGTGCCGAGCCCGAGGGCGCGGCATCTTAGAATCGGTGCCCCTTTCCCCTCCTATCTCCAAGGACGAACCATGTCCATGTCCGACCGCGACGGCAAGATCTGGATGGACGGCCAGCTGGTCGAATGGCGTGACGCCAAGATCCACGTGCTGTCCCACACGCTGCACTACGGCTGCGGCGCCTTCGAGGGCGTGCGCGCGTACAACACCGTGTCCGGCACGGCCATCTTCCGCCTGCGCGAGCACACCGAGCGGCTGTTCAACAGCGCCAAGATCCTGCGCATGAAGATCCCCTTCACGCTGGAGCAGGTGATGGACGCGCAGAAGGAGGTGGTGCGCGTCAACCAGCTGGAAAGCTGCTACCTGCGGCCGCTGACCTGGATTGGCTCCGAGAAGCTGGGCGTCAGCCCCAAGGGCAACACCATCCACCTGATGGTCGCCGCCTGGCCCTGGGGCGCCTACCTGGGCGAAGAGGGCATGAAGCGCGGCATCCGCGTCAAGACCAGCAGCTACACACGGCACCACGTCAACATCACGATGACGCAGGCCAAGGCGGTGAGCAACTACACCAACTCGATCCTGGCCAACATGGAGGCGCTGGACGAGGGCTACGACGAGGCCATGCTGCTCGACGCCAGCGGCTTCGTCTCGGAAGGCGCCGGCGAAAACCTGTTCATCGTCAAGAAGGGCGTGGTCTACACGCCCGACCTGTCGGCGGGCGCGCTGAACGGCATCACCCGCGACACCATCTTCGCCATTTGCTCCGACCTGGGGTTGAGGCTGGTGGAAAAGCGCATCACCCGCGACGAGGTCTACATCTGCGACGAGGCCTTCTTCACCGGCACCGCGGCCGAGGTGACGCCGATCCGCGAACTCGACCGTGTGCAGATTGGCGCCGGTTCGCGCGGCCCGGTCACCGAGAAGATCCAGTCGGCCTTCTTCGACATCGTCAACGGCCGCAACCCCAAGTACGCCGAATGGCTGAGCAAGGTGTGAGGCGATGAGCAAGCCCCCTGCCGTGGTCGAAGTGGTCGCCAAGGACCTGCAGGGTCCGGGCGTGGTCTTCTGCCCCAACCCGAAGATGCCGCTGTGGAGCAACCATCCGCGCGTCTACATCGACGTCGCCACCACCGGCGAAGGCCAGTGCCCCTACTGCGGCACGGTCTACCGCCTGAAGGCCGGCGAGAAGCTGCACGCTGCGCATTGAGGCGCCACGCGCCATGAGCCCGGATGCCGACGGCTGGCATGCCCTGGCCCACGAGGCGCTGCTCGACCATGTGAACCGCGGCGATGCGCGGCATGCGCTGCAGCTGCTGCTGGCGGCGCTGGCGCGCCGCCTGAACGGCCCCTGTGTGCTGCGCGCCGAGCAGGCCGACGGCGCGCTGCGCTGGCAGATCGAGGCCACGCCCGGCCTGAGCGGTGAACAAGTGGCCGCGAAGGCGACGGCCATGCTGCCGCTGTCGCGTCTGGGCCAGCACGTGGGCTGCCTGCGGCTGCCCGGCAACGCCGAGGCTCTGGCCGTGCCGCTGCAGCCGGTGCGCGAATGCGCGGCTGCGCTGCTGCTCAACGACGCCGGCGGCCAGGGCACGACACGCGCCAACTACGTGCAGATGATCCGCCGCGCACTGGAGGGTGGCGGCACCTTCGTCTGGGAATGGGACATCGACAGCGACGTGCTGAGCGATATCGACGAGGGCCTGCAGCAGCTCGGCTACGACGCCCGTGACACCGGCCGCACGCAGGAAGACTGGAACCGGCTGATCCATCCCGAAGACGCCGCCGGCAACCACGAGGCCTACCTGCGCCATGCCCGGGGCGAGATCGAGCAGTACGAACACAGCTATCGCATCCGTGCCAGCGATGGCAGCTGGCGCTGGTACCAGGAGCGCGGCCGCATCGTCGAATGGCATGACGACGGCCGTCCGCGGCGCATGGTCGGCACGCAGACCGACATCACCGAGATTCGCGCGCAGCAGCAGGCCGCGCTGCAGGCTGCCGCGCGGCTGGAGCGGTTGGCGATGCACGTGCCGGGCGTGCTGTACCAGTTCGAGCTGGACGCGCAGCTGGTGCCGCGCTTTCCGTACATGAGCGAGCGTGCCCCGGCGCTTCTCGGCATCGACCCGGCGCGCGCGGCACGGGATGCGGCCGAGCTGATGGACCGCATCCATCCCGAGGACCGCGAGGCGGTGGCCGCCAGCATCGTCGAATCGGCGCACCGGTTGAGCGAATGGGCCTGGGAGTTCCGCCTGCAACAAGGTGCCGAGCCGCTGCGTTGGGTGCGTGCCAGCTCGTCGCCGATGCGGCGGCCCGGTGGCGGCACGGTCTGGCACGGCTACATGCAGGACGTGACCGAGCTGCGCCGTCTGGAGCAGGCCCAGCGCGACAAGGCTGCTGCAGAGGCCGCCAACCGGGCGAAGACCGAGTTCCTCTCGCGCATGAGCCATGAACTGCGCACGCCGCTGAACGCGGTGCTGGGCTTCTCGCAGTTGCTGGAGATCGACCGTGTCGACAGCCTCAGCGACGGGCAGCGGCGCCGCGTCAAGCTGATCCGCGAGTCCGGCGAGCACCTGCTGCGCATGATCGGCGACCTGCTCGACCTGACACGCATCGAAAGCGGCAGCCTGCAGGTGCAGATCGATGCCGTGCCGATGCGTGCGCTGGCCGAGGAGGCGGTGGAAATGCTGCGTCCGCAGGCCGAGGCCGCGCAACTGCGCCTGGCCCTGCAGCTGCAGGGCCCGCCGCTCAATGCGCAGGCCGACCGCACCCGTTTGCGTCAGGTGCTGCTGAACCTGATTTCCAACGCCATCAAGTACAACCGGCCCGGCGGCCGGGTCGATCTGGATATCGCGCCCGCGCCGCCGATCGACGGCCGCGCGGCGCTGGCGATCACCGTGCGCGACACCGGCGTCGGCATTGCGGAAGACGATCTGCCGCACCTGTTCGAGCCCTTCAACCGCCTGTCTCAGGCGCGCAGCGGCATCGAAGGCACCGGCATCGGTCTGAGCGTGACCCGTGCGCTGGTCACGCTGATGCAGGGCCAGATCCAGGTGCAAAGCCGGCGCGGCGAAGGCAGCACCTTCTGCGTGCGTCTGCCGCAGGCCTGAGAGCCTGAAGGGCAGCGCGCCACGCGGCCGCTGCCTACAATCCCGCCGCATGTCGCGCGCGCCCGAGTTCATCCTCACCCTGTCCTGCCGCGACCGCACCGGCATCGTCTATGCCATCTCCGGGCTGCTGTACCAGGGCGGCTGCAACATCATCGATTCGCAGCAGTTCGGCGACCTGCAGGGCGAGGACGCCACAGGGCTGTTCTTCATGCGCGTGCATTTCGCCGCGCCGCCGCACCTGGCCAGCGTGGAGGCGCTGCAGACGCTGTTCGCCCACACCCGGGCGCAGTACGACATGGACCTGCACCTGTACCCGGTGGCGCAACGCGCCCGGCTGCTGCTGATGGTCAGCCAGCATGGCCACTGCCTGAACGACCTGCTGTTCCGCTGGCGCAGCGGGCAGCTGGAGGTCGACATCGCCGGCGTCGTGTCCAACCATCCCGACTTTGCCGAGCTAGCGCGCAGCTACGGCCTGCCCTACCACCACCTGCCACTGCCGACGGGCAGCGATGCCCAGACCAAGCGAGCGCAGGAGCAACAGGTCGAGGCGCTGATCGAGCGCGAGCGGGTCGACTTGGTGGTGCTGGCGCGCTACATGCAGATCCTCAGCGCCGAGTTCTGCCAGGCGCTGAAGGGCCGCGCGATCAACATCCACCACAGCTTCCTGCCCAGCTTCAAGGGCGCGCGGCCGTACTTCCAGGCGCATGCCCGCGGCGTCAAGCTGATCGGCGCCACCGCCCACTACGTCACGCCCCAGCTGGACGAAGGTCCGATCATCGAGCAGGACGTGCAGCGCGTGGACCATGCCATGTCGGCCGAGGACTTCACGGCCGTGGGCCGTGACATCGAATGCGTGGTGCTGGCCCGCGCGGTGCGCTGGCACGTCGAGCGGCGGGTGCTGCTCAACGGCCACAAGAGCGTGATATTCCGCTGATGCCGCGCACCAAGCCGCCGACCGCCGCGCTGCTGGCCTCGCCGGACGATGTCGAGGCGCAGTTCTACGAAGCGCTGCAGCAGGCCGATCTGGACCGTCTGATGGCCGTCTGGGCCGACGACGACGAGGTGGCCTGCGTGCATCCCGGCGGGCCGCGGGTCAGCGGCCATGCGGCCATCCGCGCCAGCTTCGAGGCGATCTTCGCCAACGGCGCGATCCCGCTGGTGCCGCAGGGCGTGCGCCGGCTGCAGTCACTGGGCTGCGCGGTGCATCACCTGGTGGAACGCATCACCGTGGCCGATGCGCAGGGCGAGCGCAGTGCCTGGGTGCTGGCCACCAATGTCTACCTGAAGACGGCGCTGGGCTGGCGCATGGTGGCGCACCATGCCAGCCCGGGCAGCGAGGCCGACCTGCCCGCGCCTGCCGAGGCGCCGAACACGCTGCACTGAGCGGCGCGCGATGCAGCAGTTCCAGAGCCCGCGCTGGCTGCCCGGCGGCAACCTGCAGACCATCTGGCCGGCGCTGTTCTCGCGCCACGCGCCGGCGCCGCTGCCGGTCTACCGCCGCGAGCGCTGGGACACCCCGGACGGCGACTTCGTCGATGTCGATTTCGTCGACGCCCCGGACCCGGCCGCGCCGCGGCTGGTGCTGTTCCACGGGCTGGAGGGCTCGTCGCGCAGCCACTACGCACTGGCCTTCGCGCACCGCGCGGCGCAGCTCGGATGGCACTATGCGGTGCCTCATTTCCGCGGCTGCTCGGGCGAGCTGAACCGCGCGCCGCGCGCCTACCACTCCGGTGATCACCAGGAGATCGGTTGGATGCTCGGCCGGCTGCGCGCGCGCACGGCCGCGCCGCTGCGCGCGGTGGGCATCTCGCTGGGCGGCAATGCACTGCTGCGCTGGGCCCAGGAAGCCGGCGAGTCGGCCGCGGCCACCG
>JAFLDH010000252.1 GCA_017302505.1 Burkholderiales bacterium | reverse complement strand
CGCCTGAAGACGCTGCGCGCCGAGATCGAGGCTGCCGGCGGCGACGCGCACGTGGTGGAACTCGACGTGACCGACCAGGACAGCATCAAGGCCGCGGTGGCCCACACCGAGACCGAGATGGGCACCATCGACATCCTGGTCAACAACTCCGGCGTCGGCTCCACGCAGAAGCTGGTGGACGTGACGCCCGAGGACTTCGACTACGTGATCGGCACCAACACCCGTGGCGCCTTCTTCATGGCGCAGGAGGTGGCGCGCCGCATGATCGCGCGCTGCGAGGGCAAGGCGCCGGGCACCTTCACCGGCGGGCGCATCGTCAACGTGGCCTCGATGGCCGGGCTGCGGCCGCTCAGCCGCATCGGCGTCTATGCCGTCAGCAAGGCTGCGGTGATCCACATGACGCGCGCGATGGCGCTGGAATGGGGCCGCTATGGCATCAACGTCAATGCGCTGTGCCCCGGCTACATCGACACCGAGATCAACCACCACCAGTGGCAGACCGATGCCGGGCAGAAGCTGATCTCGATGCTGCCGCGCAAGCGCGTCGGCCAGCCGCAGGACCTGGATGCGGTGCTGATGATGCTGTGCGCCAACGAGAGCCACTTCGTCAACGGCGCAGTCATTGCTGCCGATGACGGCTTCGGCGTCTAGCCGGCCCAGTCCATGCGCGACCTGAGCCCGCTGGAAGCCCGCGTGCTGGGCGTGCTGGTGGAAAAGCAGCACACGGTGCCCGACACCTACCCGCTGTCGCTGAACGCGCTGGTGGCCGGCTGCAACCAGAAGACCGCCCGCGAACCCGTCATCAACGCCACCGAGGCCGAGGTGATGACCGCGGTGGATGGCTTGAAGAGCCTGAGCCTGGTGTTCGAAGGCTCGGGCAGCCGGGTGGTGCGCTTCGAGCACAACATGGCGCGCGTCTATGCGCTGCCGGCACCGGCCGTCGCGCTGCTGGCCACGCTGCTGCTGCGCGGGCCGCAGACCGCGGCCGAGCTGCGGCTGCACAGCGAGCGGCTGTACCGTTTTGCCGATCTGTCGTCGGTGGAAGCCTTTCTCGACGAACTGGCCGCCAAGGAGCCGCCGCGCGTGCTGAAGCTGCCGCGCGCGCCCGGTGCGCGCGAATCGCGCTGGGCGCACCTGCTGTGCGGCGAGTTGGCGCTGCCCGCCGCGGCTGAATCGAGCGATGCGGTACCCAGTGTCGCCGCCGGCGAGATCGCCGCGCTGAAGGCGGCGCTGGCCCGCCAAAGCGACGAGATGGCGCGGCTGCAGCAATGGGCGCAGCGCGTGGCCACCGAACTCGGCATCGACCCGCCCTGAGCCGCGCGGAGCGCCCGCATGCGATTCGAGATCCCCGAGCAGAAGAAGCTGGTGCACGAGATGCGGATGCCCATCCGCTGGGGCGACATGGACGCGATGGGGCACGTGAACAACACGCTGTACTTCCGCTACATGGAAATCATCCGCATCGACTGGCTGCACGGCGTCGGCGGGCCGCCGGACATGCACGGCGAGGGCTTCGTGATCGTCAATGCGTTCTGCAACTTCATCCGCCAGCTCAGCTACCCCGGCGAGGTGCTGGCGCGCATGTACGTGGCCAACCCGGGGCGCAGCAGCTTCGACAGCTTCGTCACGCTGGAGCGCAGTGACGAGCCCGGCGTGCCCTATGCCACCGGCGGCGCCACCACCGTGTGGCTGAACATCCCGCAGGGCAAGACGGTGCCGATGCCCGACTGGCTGCGGCGGATCGTCGAATGAGCGAAGCCGACGGCTTCGCCGCGCGACGCGCCTGGGTGCGCGAAGCCATCCGCCGCATCGAGGCCGATTTCCAGCGCAGCAGCGACACGCACCTGATCCCCGTGCCGCTGCCGGGCTTCGACGGCATCACGCTGTACCTGAAGGACGAATCCAGCCATCCCACCGGCAGCCTGAAGCACCGGCTGGCGCGCAGCCTGTTCCTGCATGCGCTGTGCAACGGCTGGCTGCACGAGGGCTCCACCGTGGTCGAGGCCTCCAGCGGCTCCACCGCCGTCAGCGAGGCCTACTTCGCCCGGCTGCTGGGGCTGCCCTTCGTGGCCGTGATGCCGCGCGGCACCAGCCCGCAGAAGATCGCGGCCATCGAATTCCAAGGCGGGCGCTGCCACCTGGTGGCCGATGCCGGCGCCCTGCATGCCGAGAGCCAGCGCCTGGCCGAGGCGCTGCAGGGCCACTTCATGGACCAGTTCACCCATGCCGAGCGGGCCACCGACTGGCGGGCCAACAACAACATCGCCGAAAGCATCTACACACAGATGCAGCGCGAGCCGCAGCCTTGCCCGGCGTGGATCGTGGCCAGCGCCGGCACTGGCGGCACGCTGGCCACCATCGGCCGCTACGTGCATTACCGCCGCCACGATACGCGGGTGTGCGGTGCCGATGCCGAGCATTCGGTGTTCTTCGACCACTACGTCAGCGGCAATCCCCGGTTGACGCTGGACCGCGGCTCGCGCATCGAAGGCATCGGCCGGCCGCGGGTGGAGCCGTCCTTCGTGCCGGGCGTGCTGGATGCGATGGTCAAGGTGCCCGATGTCTGGAGCCTGGGCGCGATGCATTCGCTGAGCGTTCGGCTGGGTCGGCGCGTCGGCGGCTCCACCGGCACCAACCTGGTCGCCGCGCTGGCCTGCGCGCAGGACCTGAAGGCCCGCGGCACCGGCGGCTCGATCGTCACGCTGCTGTGCGACGACGGTCAGCGCTACCGCCAGAGCTATTTCGACGACGATTGGCTGCGCCAGCACGACCTGGAATGCGAGGCGCAGAGCGATGCGATCGACGCGTTGATCGACCGCGGCGAATGGCCCGCCGAACTGCGCCGCACCTGGCGACTGGCCGGCGACCTGCGACGCCCTACACAGGAGACAAACCGATGACCGATCTGGCCCTGCTGAGTGCCACCGAACTGGCCCTGCGCCTGCGCCGCCGCGAGGTGTCGGCGCTGGAGCTGCTGCAGCACCACCTGCGGCGCGTCGAGCGCCTGAACCCGGCGCTGAACGCGGTGGTGGTGTTCGACACCGAGCGCGCGCTGCAGCGCGCCCGCGATGCGGACGCGGCCCTGGCCCGCGGCGAGCACTGGGGCCCGCTGCACGGCCTGCCGATGACGGTGAAGGAATCCTTCGACATGCCGGGCCTGCCCACCACCTGGGGCTTCGAGGCGCTGCGCGGCAACATCGCCACGCAGCCGGCCGTGGCGGTGCAGCGGCTGCTGGATGCCGGCGCGGTGATCTACGGCAAGACCAACGTTCCGGTGGCGCTGGCCGACTGGCAGAGCTTCAACCCGGTGTACGGCACCACGAACAACCCCTGGAACCTGGAGCGCACGCCGGGCGGCAGCTCGGGCGGCTCGGCCGCGGCGCTGGCGGCCGGCCTGTCGGCGCTGGAACTGGGCAGTGACATCGGCGCGTCGATCCGCAACCCGGCCCACTACTGTGGCGTGTGGGGCCACAAGCCCACCTGGGGCGTGGTGCCGATGGCCGGCCACCAGGTGCCCGGCGACGAATGCCCGGACATGATCGACATCGGCGCGGCCGGCCCGTTGGCGCGCAGCGCGCACGACCTGACGCTGGCGATGGACATCCTGACCACGCCGCTGCGCAGTTTCGGCCCGCTGGGCTGGCAGCCCACGGCCTGGCGCGATGCCGGCGTGCCGGCACGCCAGCTGCGCATCGCGGTGATCGACGACGACCCCTTGGCCGAGGTGGATGACAGCGTGCGCTGCCAGTTCCGGCAGCTGGTGGACTTCCTGCGGCGCAGCGGCGTGACGGTGGGCGAGGGTGAGCGCCCGGTGGACAGCACCGAGGCCTGGACCACCTACGTGCCGCTGGTGCGCTCGGCCGTCAGCGCGCACCTGTCGGCCGACGAATACCGGCAGGCGCAGGCCCTGGCGGCCGAGCAGCCACCGGGCAGCACCGAGTTCCCGGCGATGCACTGGCGCGGCCTGACGCTGGACCACCGCGGCTGGGTGATGCTGGACGAGGTGCGCAGCAAGCTGCGCCGGCAGTGGGCGGCCTTCTTCGAGCGCTGGGACCTGCTGATCTGCCCGGTGGCCACCGCGCCCGCCTTCAAGCAGAACCAGCAGGGCTTCCGCTGGCAGCGCTTCGTGCGCGTCAACGGTCGTGACCAGCCGACCACCACCGCGTTGTTCTGGGCCGGCTACACCAACCTGTGCGGCCTGCCGGCCACCGCGGTGCCGCTGGGCCTGTCGGACGAGGGCCTGCCGATCGGCGCCCAGGTCTGCGGCCCTGTCTTTGCCGATCCGGTGTGCCTGCGCTTCGCGCGCTGGCTGGAGAACGAATATCGCGGTTTCGTGGCCCCGCCGATGGCGGCCTGAGGCCGGCCGCGCCGTGGCGGTGAAGTCTTCTAGCAGCAGAAGGGAGAACAGCTATGTTTCGCTTGCGTGCGTGTCTGGCCGTGGTCCTGGGAGCGAGCGCGCTGCTCGCATCGTGCGGGGACAGCGATGACGGTATCGCCACCGTGGTGATGGGCGATGTCTCGTCGCCGGCCTATGAAGCCCTCTCGGGCCTGCTCCGCACAGGCGGCGCCGTCGAGGATGCGCGGCTGCTGATCGTGGATGGCGATGCGCGCGGCGCGGGCGCGCTGGTCGATGATCCGGTGATCCAGGCCCACCTGGCCAAGGGCGGCGTGCTGATGCTGGCCGACGCGAAGGCCGCGCACAAGCAAGCCGACATGGTGGGGTTGGCGCGCGCCTCGCATCCGGGCGACAGCCATGCCGTGCTGATCCGCCGCGGGCTCGACCGCAACGGCCGGCCGGAAATCTTCATGCTGGAGTTCCCGGTGCAGGCGGGCCAGCAAGAAGCGTCGCAGAGCGAACTGAGGCTGTTCCGTCTTGCGGTGCCCACCTTCATGAACCCGCCCGTGCGCCAGGTCGGCAGCTTCAACCCGCCGGCGGGCCTGCTCTACGTGGTGTTCAATTTCAGCATCCCTACGCAAAGCATCGGGCTGGGGGCGACTTATGGCGGTGACGATTCGCAGAACACCCCGCAGCACACCAGCGGCGTCTGGACCTACAAGTACACACTGTTGCTGGAGAACGGCCAGGTCGCGACCGGCGACCGCCAGTTCCTGGTGATCGAGTCGCAGGTGGATGCCTCGCCGATCAACCAGGCGCTCGGCACCACCGCCATGGCGGCCAACAAGTCGGGCAGCGGCTTCTCCACATCCAACATGGGTTGGTTCCAGGTGCAGCTGGCCGCCCAGATCAAGCCCGACAACCCCGCGAACTTCCAGTACCAGACCGACGGGCCGCAGAACGCGAACCAGACGACGCAGGTGACGACCGGTGTGCAGTTCGCGATGAACTTTGCCGAGCCCTTCGGTGGCGGCACCAACAACTTCACCTACAACGACTCCGAGAGCCAGGACCTGACCGCCTGGGAGGTGGTCAACGCGACGAACGGCGCCATCGGCAGCTGGACCTGGATCAACCAGGACCCGTGGATGTACAACGATCCGAGCCGCTGGGACGGCTATGGCTTCGGCGGCGGACTGCACGGGATTGGCGAGTTCCGCGAACCCAACAACCTGGCGCTCAGCCAGCTGGTGTCTGACGCGAGGATCGTCTACGCCACGCCGAGCGTGCTGTCGGACATCGAGACCTTCGACCACCTGACGACGATCATCTATCTGAACGTGTGGGACAAGGGCGGCGGCGTCAAGAGCGCGACCGGCGGCATGCAGATCCACAACATCTGGTCCATCGACATGAGTGCGGTGCTGCCGATCCCGATCGCGAGCATCACCTTCTCGGCCAACCCGGTCAGCGTCAAGACGACCAACCAGGTCACTGGCACGGTGACGCTGCAGAGCCCCGCCAAGGTCGACACGCCGGTACTGCTGAAGTCGAACAGCCTGAATGCCAGCGTGCTGGCGAGCGTCACGGTGCCGATGGGCCAGAGCTCGGCAGACTTCCAGGTGCTGATCAACGGCAACAACATCGGCAGCGGCGATTCCACCGTGGCCACGATCCAGGCCTACGCCGGCTTCGGCCTGCAGACCCAGCTGACCATCACCAACTGAAGGCAATGCCGGCGGCCGGGTGGTCGCAGGTTGCCATGCGAAACCCTGGCGCGAAGTGGCTCAGAGTGTGAGAGGCATTCCCAGGCACCCGCGCTGGGGTGGCCAAGGGCCCTGGGCTAGGCGCGGCGCGACGCCCGCACTCACGTGCGGGCGAGCGACGCAACGACGCGCAGGGCCCTTGGGTACCCCAGCCCTGCGGGTAGGCCCCCAGAACAGCCCCACTCGTTGTTGCGAAGCCTCGCCGGGTCCACAACACGGCTTCGCTTCGCGCCTAGATTGGGGCTGTTCTGGGGGCCTACGCGGGTGCATGGGAATGCCTCTCACACTCTCAGTCCTGGCCTTCGGTCAAGGTGCGGACCTGGAACTGCCCGCTGCGATCGACCAGCCAGGTTTCGACATAGCGCGTGCGCTTCATGCGCTGCAGGGGCGGCAGCGGGGCGGCCTGGCGAATCATCGCCACCACCCATGGCGTCACCTCGTGGGCCGATGCAGGCCGGCGCAGCACGCGTACCGCCAGCACCCGCCCCTGGGCATCGACATCAGTCTCGGTGACGACGATCGCGTAGACGTGTGCCGGTACCTTGCCGCGCAGCACCTGCTGCGGGTAGCGCGCATACAGGTGGCGGGCCGCTTCCATGCGGTATTGCGCGGCGCTGGTGGCGGCCGACGGGGCCGGTGCCTCGGCACCGTGCACGGGCGCCGGTGGTCGATCGAACGGGCTGGCCGCCCAAGCCATGCCGGTGCACAACAGCACAGGCAGCGCCGTCAGCCAGCGCCACCCCATGCGGCCCGCAGGCAAGGACGGCACGCCCGACTTACTTCTTGGTCTGGTGCGTCACGGTCACCGCCACCGCTTCGGTGTAGACGGCTTCCACCTGATCGCCCACCTTCACCAGCTTCAGTTGAGCGGCATCGGGCACATGCAGGTCGACGAAGTTGCCCTTCGGGCCGCGCAGCGTGACCGTGCTTTCCTTGGCGTTGACGGCCGTGACATTGGCCATGATCACCACCTGCTTGGCCGCTGCGCCGCCGGCCACGGCACCCGCCGGGGCCGGGGCGGTGGCCGTCTCGGTGGTGCTGGAGCGCAGGCCCGGCGACGGCTTCAGCTGCAGCGTCAGCGCGCGCGCGTATTCCACGGTGACCAGGTCGCCGACGCGGATCTCGTTGAAGTTGCGCACCTCGGGCGGGACCACCACATCGACCACCTTGCCCTTGGCGCCGCGCAGCGTGGCGGTGCGGGTGGCTGCGTCGTTGGCCACCACGGTGGCGCTGACCACCACCTTGCCGGCGACCACGCCCTTGCCCGGCGCGCTGGCGGCCAGCACCGCGGCCTGCGGGGGCGCGGCCTGGGCCAGCGCGGCGT
>JAFLDH010000251.1 GCA_017302505.1 Burkholderiales bacterium | reverse complement strand
TGGAAGACCACGCCGCGCGTCACCTTGCGCTCCAGCGCGCGCTTGCTGACGTAGGCCGGCAGGTAGCCGGCATTGGCCACCGCGAAGCGCACGCGCCAGGTGTCCTCGCCGAGCGCGCGCACCTCGGTGCGCAGCAGCTCCAGCTTGGGCAGCGACAGCGCCACCTGCGCCATCCAGCCCGGGAAGCGCGCGGCCTCGCGCTCGCGCAGCGCCGGCGGCGGGTTGCGCCAGTAGTTCATCTTGTCCCAGCCGCCCAGCTCCACCGCGCCCAGCTGCGGGTGCTGGAAGGGGTACCAGTCCACGTGCGCCTGGCCGCCGCACTGCTCGTCGCTCCACTTCAGCAGCTTCAGGTCGTCTTCGGGCGGGTGCTCGCGGTACCAGTGGATCCAGTCGTAGTCGGTGATGCCGGCTTCGCGGTTGGGCGCCCACAGCTCCACCGTCCAGAACAAGGCGCCCAGGTGCTCGTACACCCAGTCCTGCGTGCCGGTGATGATCTCCTTCGGGTGGTACTTGAAGTCGTGCCAGATGCTGATGGCCGGGTAGCCGGTGAGCTTGGCGCCCAGGTCGCTGAGCCGCTTGTAGACCCACAGGTCCTCGGGCGTCATGTCGTCGTCGCTCTGCGTGCCCATGGGCCGCAGGATCACGCCGCTGTGCGTGTGGAAGCTGACCGCCGCGCCGATGTTGGGGTGCCTGGCGATGAAGTCCACCATCGCCCGCACCTCGGGCTCGCTGGTGGGGTAGGGGCCGGCGCCGGTCTGCTCGAACTCCTGCCGCCAGTAGGCCGGGAAGTTGCGGTTCAGGTCCAGGCCCTCGCGGTTCGGGTTCACCTTCACCTGCAGCCCGTCGTAGTGCTTGAGCAGGCCCTCGGGCATGACGCGGAAGTACTCGCCGCCGAAATCGCCGGGCTCGCGCGGCACCAGCAGCCGCGGCTGCTGCGGGTGCTTCTTCCAGCCGCCGTGCGGGTCGGGCACGCGCATCTGCAGCATGCGGCCGTCGCCGTCGATGTCTTCCACCGTCAGGCCATCCACAGGCGGCTCGTCGAAGGGATAGGGCCGCGTGCTGCTGCGGATGTGGCGTGGGCGATCGGCCAGCGCCAGCTCGGCGCCGTCGGGGTTGAGACGCGGCACGATGTAGACGGCGCGCGTGTCCAGCAGCTGCGTGGCCTGGCGGCCGGCCTCGTCGGCGCCGCCGTAGTGGCTGACCAGCCAGTGCAGCCAGTACAGGCAGGCGGTGCTGGCCGTCAGCTCGGCCGCGTGGATGTTGCCGTCCACCCAGAAGGCGGGCTTGTCGGCGTCGCTGCCGGTGGCCTGGTTGGTCAACGCCACCAGCCAGATGTCGCGGCCCTCGTGGCTCTTGCCGATGGAGCGCAGCGCCACCAGGTCGGGGCGCGCCGCCGCGTAGTCCTGAAGCAGCCGCGTTAGCTCGGGGTGGCGGTAGAACTGATCGAAGCGGGGGACGGGGACGTGGGGCACGGGCGGCTCTTTGCGGCTGGCGAGCGGCCATTTTGCCGCCCGCCATCGGGGCGCCGCCCGATCAGTGCCGGGGTCCGCGCCTGCGGCGCGACAAGATCAGGCCCAGGCCGGCCAGCAGCAACAGCGCGGTTTGCGGTTCCGGCACCGGCACCGAAGGCGCGTAGTCGTGCCCGCCGAGCGAGCGCACCGTCACGCCATCGGTGAGCGCCTGGATCTGCAGCGTCGCACTGTTCCAGGCAGTGAGCGTCGTGTCCATGCGGCCCGCATAGAGCGGCTCGCCGTTCTGGGTAAAGAAGCCGGCGGCACTGAAGCTGCCCAGCCTTTGGTGAATGTCGAGAATGCTGCCGACTGTGCTTGGTAACGTGAAGTCGTAGTCCTTCCGATGCTGCCCGTTCCGTTCATGAGGCGAGAACTGATCCGCGGGGGCACCTCCGTCGATGTCGATGCAGTCTTGCGAGCCGGGTGCCACAACCATAAACGCTGCGCAGGCGCGGGCGCTGCGAAATGGCGTGAAGTAGGCGTTGGTGACGCCGATCTCGATGCTGCCTTCGAATGTGACCCATTGCTGGTCGTCGCGGCTCGGTCCGTAGGCCAGCGTCGCATCCCGGCTTGCGGCATGGTTGTAGGCAAACTCGATGTGCCCCGTGAAGCGCAGATCGACGGGAGTACCCACCGGCAGCACGCTGCTCTCGACAACCACCGAGTCCCAGCTCTCCATCGCCACCCCTGCGCGCCCGCTCGTGTCGCCAAGCACGCCGGTCTCCTCGCGCTTGGTCCGAGCCACCGTGATGGCGCCGAAGTTGCCGGGAGTGGTGCGCGCCAGATAGCCCGACACATTGAGTCTCGGATAGACCGCGGGCAAGTCGACCCCGAGCAAGGGGGACCGCGTGTTGGCCCAGATCCACGCGCTGCTGCCGTACTCGGACGCGCTGCCGCCCACGATGCCAGAGGGCAGGCCCGATTGCGACTGGCAAGGCACATCCGTCCGGCTGCGCAGACTGGTGCGGGGATCGAAGACGGCGGTGCCGACTTCACACCACACATCCACCTTCAGCGAAGGCGTGATGGCTTGCGCGGGCCCGTGGACCAGGCACGCGGACAGTCCGACCAAGGCGAGAACGGAGCGAAATGACCGGGGCATGTGCGAAGACTCGTGGGGAGTGACTGACTCCCACGCACCATAGCCTTCAAGCGCGGCTCGCGAATCCTCAAAACCAAGTACTGGGATCGTGACCCTGGCGCGCAGCGTTCGATCACAAGGGCCGGTGCGGGCCGGCTGCGCTCAAGCGGCGCGCCGCCGACGAAGGTCATCTACTCGCCGCTGGGGAAGCTCTGCCACAACTCACGCGTCGTCGGCGGTTCGGTGGCCACTACCGTCACGCGGTCGCTCGGCGACGTCGGCCGAAAAGGGTCAGGTCTTGCCGTTTGCCTGCCGGCACGCCTTTATCCCGCCTGGCGGTCGAACTCAGGCGGACAGGGCGGCAACCGGCATGCCCTGGCCCCGTAATCACTCTTCGTCACCGCGGCAAAGCCACGGCGGGCACCAACCCCAGTTTGCTGGCCCGCCGGCCGAACTTGCGGTCGTCAAAGCTCGCCATCGTTTCACAGGCTCGATAGCTGGCGTGATGCAGGGCATCGGCAAAATCCAGCCCGCTGCGGTAGCCGGCGAGTGCGGCCTCCACCGACACGCGATCCTCCACCGTGACCTGCGGCAACGACAGCAAGTGTTCGAGAACGCCCACGAACTGCTCGCGCGTGCTGGCGTAGGCGCCGCGCATGACCCATTCGAGTTCCAGCAGCACGGTCTTGCAAACCATCAGCGGCTGGCCGCCCTCGAGCAGACGCCGCGCCGCCTGCTGCTGCCGGGCGGTGGCTGCATCGGCCTCGTGCCCAGCCAGGTAGTAGCGCGCCAGCACATTGGTATCGAGGCCGATCACCGGGACGGGCCTCGCTTCGCCACCTTGAGCGATGGCTTGGCGACAGGCTTCAGAAGACTGGCCACATCAAAGTCGGCCGGCACAGCCGGCCCCGAAACCTTGACCATGCCGAAACCGCTCTGCGGTAGCGCGCGCGCCGGCACGGCCAGCCGCAGCACGGCGTGGTCGCCTTCGACCACGAAGGCCACCCGCGTGCCCTGGCGCAGCCCGAGTTGCTGGCGTACGGCCTTCGGAACGGTGACCTGGCCCTTGCTCGTCACGGTGGTGGTATTCAAGGCATCGCTCCCCCAAAGTATTACCAGGTAAGGAGTCTAGCGAATCGCCCGGGCGGCGGACGGGCAAGGGTCAGGCCTTTCCTCTTGCCGGCCCTGCGCAACGAATTCCCCGGCGCCGGCCATCACCTCAGGTCGCGCGGCGACCGGCGCGTGTCCATCTACGCCGACGACCACGACCGGGCTGCGCAGCGGGGTGACGCTGCAAGACTGCTTGCGTGAGTACGAGCCGCGCGGCGAAGTCCTGCGCGTGGCCTACAGGCGGTGCGGCATCACCATGACCCCGATGGCTGCCGAACTGGGCCTGTCGGTATCGCGCATCTGCCGCTTGATCGCTGCGGCTGGACGGAGCCTTGCACCCGCGGAGCGGCGCTGAGGTAACTGGCCAAGGGCTTTCGAGTTAGGCTTTGGCGAAGTGGCAAAAGACAAGACCTGACCCCGAAGCGCCGATGCGATCGTTGCCCCGGTGATCGTGCTCATTGCTTGTCTCGCTTCAAAAAGATGGATGACTCAAGACCCTTACGCGCCCCAGGGTCGGGGCAGCTGAACGATGAGTCGTGCCAAGGCCCTGGCAGGTCTCCGCCTCTGCGGTGATATGAAACGGATTCACCCATGACCTTCGCGTCACTGCTTCGAACTAGCGTTGCATGACGTCGGCTAAGGCTGGGATTCCCAGCCTTCAACTGAAGCTCGTCAATCTTCAAGTAGTACTCGTCTGTCATTCTTCGAGACTCAAACGGCAGAATGGGAATGCGAAAAAGTGGCCGTCCATGCGGATCAAAGCGATCAGCTGGTAACTCGACCGTTTCATAGACACGTACTCCCCCATCAGTCGCGCATCGACTGCGTACCTCGCGATCAAGGAGCCATTTCTCACCTTCCGCAAACCAGAGCAAGCCGGCCAGGATCGCCGCACAAGTCACGCCGAGCAACCCTTTGGCAACGGGCGAGGAGATGCGACGCCATAGCAGGGCCGTCGCACCCATCACAAGTCCAGGTATCGCGATCCAATAGAGCAAGAACAGCAGAAGGCTCATGCGGCAACGCGTCAAGCGAGCGAAGTGTCAGGTCTTGCCTTTTGCCCATCGGCGAACACAGGACTGTCGGATGGCAAAAGGCAAGCCCCGACCCCTTCCTGATACATCGCCCGCTTTTAGTCGCCCACAACCGGGACGACAAGGCACAAAGCCGCAGATCAGCGCGCCGCAGCGCAGCCTAGACCGCCGTGCCGTCGACGAACACCTTCAGCTCCCCCGGTGCGATGGGCTGCCAGGCCTCGCCGGTGGTCAGCGGCTGGGTGGCCACCACGGCCACGCGGTCGCTGGGCTGCGTCAACGCGGCGAAATCCACGCTCAGATCCTCGTCGGCCAGCGTGGCGGGGCGGAAAGGGTGCTGGCGCTGCAGCCAGTACAACTGCGTGGCGCCGTGCGCCCACAGCGCCTGGCCGTTGCTCAGCAGCATGTTGAAGCTGCCGTGTGCGCGCAGCACCGGCAGCAGCTCGCGCAGCGTGGTGCTCAGCTCGGCCACGCTGGGCACACTGGCATGGGCCTTGGCCAGCTCCTGCATCAGCCAGCAGAAGGCGCGCTCGCTGTCGGTCGAGCCCACCGGGCGGAAGGCGCCGTGCAGCCGGGGGTGGAAGTCCTTCAGGTCGCCGTTGTGCGCAAACACCCAGTAGCGGCCCCACAGCTCGCGCACGAAGGGGTGGCAGTTCTCCAGCGCCACGTGGCCCTGCGTGGCCTTGCGGATGTGGGCGATGACGTTGCCGCTCTTGATGGGGTAGCGGCGCACCATGTCGGCCACCGGCGAATTCAGCGCGCTCTGCGGGTCGATGAACAGGCGCAGGCCCTTGTCCTCGAAGAAGGCGATGCCGAAGCCGTCCTTGTGCTCGTCGGCGCGCGTGGCCAGGCCGGTGAACGAGAACATCACGTCCGTCGGCGTGTTGGCGTTCATGCCGAGCAACTGGCACATGGCAGGGGCGGCTGGGCGGTGGTGGCTGGTGGCGGCGCCGCGCATGTCGCGGGCGGCCGCATCGTATAGTGTGGCACCCCGCTCGGCGCGGTACCGCCCCGCGTCGCCACCGCCCCCTTCACAGAGAGCATCCCATGTCCCTGCTCCGAGCCCTCGGGCGCAGCCTGGCGCTGGCGGCCACGCTGGCCGGTCTGTGCGCTGCCCCGGCGCTGGCCCAGACCGCGCAGCGCCCCAACATCCTGGTGATCATGCCCGACGACGTGGGCTACTCCAACGTGGGCCTCTACAGCCACGGCATGATGGTGCCCACGCCGCACATCGACCGCATCGGCCGCGAAGGCCTGCTGTTCACCGACCACTACGCGCACCCCAGCTGCACCCCGGGCCGGGCGGCCTTCATCACCGGGCAGCTGCCGATCCGCACAGGGCTGCACACGGTGGGGCTGCCGGGGTCGCCGGTGGGCCTGGACCAACGCGAGCCGACGCTGGCCAAGCTGCTGAAGGAGCTGGGCTACCGCACCGGCCAGTTCGGCAAGAACCACCTGGGCGACCGCAACGAGCACCTGCCCACGGTGAACGGCTTCGATGAGTTCTACGGCAACCTGTACCACCTGAACACCGAAGAGGAGCCGCAGCTGCGCATGTGGCCGCGCGATGCCGGCTTCGACGCGCGCTACCGCCCGCGCGGCGTGCTGGACACGGTGGCCACCGACGTGGACGACCCGACGGTGGACGCGCGCTTCGGCAAGGTGGGCAAGCAGCGCATCCGCGACACCGGCCCGCTGACCACGCAGCGCATGGAGACGGTGGACGAGGAGTTCCTGGACCGCACGCAGCGCTTCATCCGCCAGTCCACGCAGGCGAAGCAGCCCTTCTTCGCCTGGTTCGCGCCGTCGCGCATGCACATCTACACGCACCTGAAGCCGGCGTCACGCCACCTGGCCAGCGACATCTCCAGCGAGTTCGACATCTACGGCAGCGGCATGATGGAACACGACGGCCACGTGGGCCAGCTGCTGCAGCTGCTGGACGAGCTGAAGATCGCCGACAACACCATCGTCGTCTACACCACCGACAACGGCGCGATGGTGTCGTGGTGGCCCGACGCCGGCGCCACGCCCTTCCGCGGCGAGAAGGCCACCACCTGGGAAGGCGGCGTGCGCGTGCCGCTGCTGGTGCGCTGGCCGGCCCGGATTCCCGCCGGCAAGGTGTCCAACGGCATCCAGACCCACGAGGACCTGTTCACCACGCTGGCCACCGCAGCCGGCTATGCCGACGTGGCGACCCGGCTGAAGGCGCGCGACAAGGTCTGCATCGACGGCATCGACAACCTGGCGCACTGGACCACGGCAACGCCGTCGGCACGCAAGGTGGTCTACTACTACGAGAGCGACCAGTTCACCGCGCTGCGCATCGGCCCGTGGAAGAACCACACGATGACGCGCGAGGGCTTCTTCGACCACTTCAAGCCCAGCTCGCTGGTCTTCAACCTGCGCATGGACCCGTACGAACGCCACGGCGGGCAGAAGAGCAACGACCTGGCGATGAAGATGGGCGTGGCGCTGGGCGGGCAGATCCAAGACGCGGTGGAGGCGCACATGGCCACCTTCAAGGAATGCAAGCCGCGCCAGACCGGCGGCACGCTGCGCATGGGCGGCGGCTGACACGCAAGCCAGTCGCCCTCAACCGATCAAAGGAGCACCGCGCATGGACCGACGTTCGCTGTTGAAGGGCATGGCGCTGAGCGCGCCGGTGGTCGTGGCCCAGGCCGATGCGGCGGCGGCCGCGCCCG
>JAFLDH010000250.1 GCA_017302505.1 Burkholderiales bacterium | reverse complement strand
CTGGCCGCTGCCGGCATGGCGCCGCGGCGGGTGGCCCTGCCGCGCGGCGACCGCAAGGCCTTCGACGCCGCGTTCGCCGCCTTGCTGCAGGCCGCCGGCTGACACCACAATCCGGCCACCAAAGACACAGGGAGGACACGATGGGCTACACGGTCAAGTTCTACAAGGGCGACTACCTGCAGCGCCAGCAGGCGGCCAATGCCGACAAGGCGGTGGCCTATGTCGAGCACCACTTCAACAGCAGCGCCTCGCCCACCGCCAGCTATGCGGTGGTGGTGGTGGGCTCCAACGCGTCCAGCACCAGCCGCAACTGGGGCCGCTGGTATGCCAAGGCGGTGGCCGAGCAGTTCGGCACCAAGGTGGGCGGCGACGGCGGCATCCTGGTGGGCGGCTGGGACGGCCGCGGCGACGGCAACGTCAAGCACACCAAGATGCCGGCGGTGCTGCTGGAGCCGCTGTTCGCCAGCCACCCGCAGCAGGCCGAGGCGATCCGCAGCGAAGCCGGGCAGGCCGCGCTGGCGCGCATCCTGGCCGAGAGCATCCGCCGCTTCTTCCCCGACGGCGGGCTCGTCGCCTTCAGCGTCGGCCACAAGTACAAGACCAGCAGCCCCAACGACCGCGGCGCCGCGCTGGCCGGCGGCGGCACCGAGGCCGACCATGCCGAGAAGGTGCTGGAGAAGGCTGCCCGTCTGCTGACCGAGGAAGCAGCCGCACCCACGCCGCGCATGCTGCGCGTGATGCAGGGCGACCGCCTGTTGTTCGAGACCGTGGTCGACGAAGACGCGGTGATCCACTGGTCGTCCGACCGCAACCTGCTGTTCATCCCCGAAGCCGACGGCACCCCGGCCCCGGCGCCGCGCACGGCCCGCGCTGCGCCGAAGAAGGCGGCGCGCCGCGGCGCCGGCCGCTGAGCGGCATGCGCCCCGGCGCGGCGGCGCTGCTGCTGCTGCTGTTGGCGCTGGCTACCACGCCGGCCGCGGCGGACACCGTGCTGCGCGTGTACTTCAACAACGCGCAGCGCGCCGGCACCGAGGCCGATTGCGCCATCGTCTTCGAGCGCACGCGCCAGGCGCCGCGCACCCAGGCGGTGGCCACGGCGGCGCTGCAGCAGCTGTTTGCCGGGCCCACCGAGGCCGAGCGTGCCGCCGGCTACCGATCGCCGTTTTCGGCCGCCACCGCCGGCCTGCTGAAGCGCGTGCACATCACGCAGGGCACGGCCTATGTGGATCTGCACGACCTGCGCGCGCAGCTGCCGGGCGTGACGTCCAGCTGCGGCGCGGCCGAGTTCACCCTGGCGATCGAGCGCACGCTGCGCCAGTTTGCGACCGTGCGGCGCGTGCTGCTGGCCATCGACAGCGACCCGCGGCGCTATGCCGAATGGATGGGGCAGGACTGCGACCTGCGCAACGACCACTGCGACCCGGCGCCGTTCCGCGTTGGGCGCTGAAGAGGCGGGCGGCTCAGCCGGGCCGGCTGAACAGGGACGCGAGCAGCGCTTCGGCCAGCGCCTTGCCTTCGGGCGTGAACGCTACCGACTTGGCCCTGCCCACCGGATCCGAGATCAGCCCGCGCGCATGCAGCCGGGCCAACGCATTCCAATCGAATGACTTCCACGCCCTGTCGCCTTCATGCAGGCCGAGCAGCAGCAGCGCCAGCACGGCGTCGTCGATGCGGTCTTCGTCCAGTGTCATGTCGACCTCCGTTCACGAAAGCGCAAGCCTGCTCCGCAGGCCCGTCGCCGAGCGGTGGCGACCGCGGGCACGCAGGCCGTGATGCATGGCATCAGGCCCGCCTGCGTGTGCCCGGGTCTTCACCGAAACCTGCAAGGCCCCGATGATGGCGCGACGGCCTGTCTTGCGGTCGGGCCCACGGTTGCTGGGCGCAAGCCGGCGCACGGCGGCAGGACCTGGCCACCAACGGTTCGGCTACCGAGAGCGCCCATCCACTCGAAAGTGGGATAGGCTAGAGGCCGAACGCCGGCGAACTGGTGCGCCCCTAACCAGTTAGGGGCGCAATTTGCAGGCGTAACTGGTTAGGGGCGCAGGATTGCGCCCTAGAACACGTTAGGCAGCACAAACGACACCGTTGCTGATGCACTTCCGAGAAGCCACCCCCGAGGACCGCTCCGTCCTTCTCCAAGTCCACAGGCTTGCCTTTGGTCAGAGCGAGGAAGCCGAACTCGTTGAGAGCCTGTTGGCCGATCCCACTGCCCAACCTCTGCTTTCGCTCGTAGCTGAGGAAGAAGGGACTGTCATCGGACACGTGCTCTTCACACGACTCAGCCTGGTCGGACCGGCCAAGCCTCCTCTCGCCTCTATCCTGGCACCTCTCGCCGTCATCCCGGCCGCCCAGGGATCGGGCGTTGGGCGCGGTCTCATCCAGTGGGCTTCGGAGCTGCTGGCGTCTAGAGGGTTGCAGCTACTCTTCGTCCTTGGAGATCCGCGCTATTACATAAAGCATGGCTTCACGCCAGCCTCACCACATGGGCTGCGAGCCCCGTACGTGATCGAACCCGACGATGCCTGGATGGTGAAACCCCTCGGGAATCACATCCTTGGGAGCTGCCAGGGTCAAGTGCGCTGTGCTGACGCGCTGGCCCCAGAGAAGTACTGGCGGGAGTAACGGGCGGGTCTGGAGGGTCACTGGGTCTACCGCTCCGCGTCGACCGAAGGGGCTGAGAGTGCCAAGCTCGCGTTCCTGCGAGCTGAGGCCTAACCACTCGCTCAGCGGGCATCACGCCCTTGAGGTTTACAGGGTTTGGCTGCCGCCGGTCTGAGCCCCGGTCCTTCCACGGCCAACCGCCTTTTCGCAAGGCGTCGTGCCGCCCCCCAACCCTCCGCAGCCGGCTCGGCCCGGCGGCCCCACGAAACCAACCTGTCGACACATGCGCTTTGAAGGCAACCTGACCTCCTGGAACGACGAGCGCGGCTTCGGTCGCATCGAATCCAGCCAGGGCGGTGAACCGATCTTCGTGCATGTGTCCGCATGGCCCAGGGGCCACGGGCGGCCTCAACTGGGCCAGGCGGTCAGCTTCGAGGTCGAGCAGGGCCCCAAGGGCAAGCGCGCGAAAAACGTCGAACCGATCCAGCGTCGTCGTGGGCCTCGCCGGTCCGAACGGGCAGTCCGCGCGCAGTGGGGCACGGCCACCTTGTTCGCCATTCCCGCGTTCCTCGTGCTCTACCTGGTGGTCGCAGCGGTGTGGAAATTGCCGCTGTGGGTGGCTGGCCTGTACATCGGGCTTAGCGCCGCCACCTTCATCGCCTACGCCGTGGACAAGTCGGCCGCGGGCAGGGGCGCGCGGCGCACGCCCGAAAGCAGCTTGCACCTGCTCGCCGTGGCGGGTGGCTGGCCGGGCGCACTGCTGGCGCAGCAGATCCTTCGGCACAAGTCAACCAAGCCAGCGTTCCGGCAGGTCTTCTGGGCCACGGTGCTGCTCAACGTCATCGCGCTCGTTCTGCTGGCTTCGCCGTTGCGGCACATCGTGCTGTCCGGGGCCTGAGGGCGACCGCCGGTGGATGGCGCAAGAGTGCAAGCTGCGCAACAGCCCCGGAGCCCCTGCATGCACGTCACCACGCTGAACACACCCGCCGGCCGCATCGCGGTGGCCCAGAGCCGCGCCGACGGGCCGCCAGTGCTGCTGATCCACGGCAACTCGTCGTGCAAGGAAGTCTTCGCCCGGCAGTTCGCCAGCCCGCTGCTGGCCGGCTACCGGCTGATCGCGCCCGACCTGCCGGGCCATGGCGCATCGGACGATGCCGTCGATCCGCAGGCCACCTATGCGCTGGACGGCTTTGCCGCCGTCTGCGCCGCGCTGCTGCAGCAGCTGGGCGTGGGGCCGCTGCCGGTGCTGGGCTGGTCGCTGGGCGGGCATATCGCGCTGGAACTGGCGGGCCGCGAGCCGGCGCGGGTGTCGGGGCTGATGATCGTCGGCACGCCGCCGATCCCGCTGGACCTGTCGGTCATGGGCGTGGCCTTCAAGCCCAGCCCGGTGATGGGCCTGACCGGCAAGGAAGACTTCAGCCCCGACGAGGCGGCGCTGTACGCGCAGCACACCAGCGCCGTCGACGGCCAGGTTGATCCCCAGCTGCTGGCCATGTGCCGGCGCGCCGATGGCCGCTTCCGCCGCATGATGTTCGAATCGCTGGCGGCCGGGCGGGCACTGGACGAAGTGGCCATCGTGCGCCAGGGCAGCGTGCCGGTGGCCGTGCTGAACGGCAGCGAGGACGCCTTCGTCAACCTGGACTACGTGGCCGGCCTGCCCTACGGCAAGCTGTGGGAAGGCCGCGCCACGGTGCTGCAGGGCCTGGGCCACGCGCCCTTCCTGCAGGGGCCGGCGGCCTTCAACCCGGTGTTCGCACGCTTCCTCGCATCGGTGGCGTCGTCCTGACCGGCGGTCCGATGGGCCGGGTGCGCGCGCTCAGCGCACCGAGTTCACCGCCCGCAGGATCGCCTCCGGCGTGGCCGGCGCCGACAGCACCGGTTCCTGGCCCGCGCGGCCGACCGCGGCCACCGCCTGGCGGATGGCGAAGAACACGCTGAAGGGCAGCAGCAGCGGCGGCTCGCCCACCGCCTTGCTGCGGTGGATGCTGTCCTCGGCGTTGCGGTTGTTGAACAGCCGCGTCACGAAGTGCGCCGGCGCATCGTTGGCGGTGGGAATCTTGTAGGTGCTGGGCGCATGCGTCAGCAGCGCGCCGGTCTTCGGGTGCCACACCAGCTCTTCGGTGGTCAGCCAGCCCATGCCCTGGATGAAGGCGCCTTCCACCTGGCCGATGTCCAGCGCAGGGTTCAGCGACTGGCCGGCGTCGTGCAGCAGGTCGGCGCGCAGCAGCTTCCATTCGCCGGTGAGCGTGTCGATGATCACCTCGCTGACCGCCGCGCCGTAGGCGAAGTAGTAGAACGGGTGGCCGGTCAGCGTGGCACGGTCCCAGTGCAGCCCGGGCGTGGCATAGAAGCCGTCGCTCCACAGCTGCACGCGGGCCGTGTAGGCGTGCTGCACCAGCGCGACGAAATCCAGGTCCACGCCGGCGGCGCGCACGCGCCCGCCCTCGAAGCGCACCGTGGCGGCGTCGACGCCGTGCTCCTTGGCCACCAGCGCCGCCAGCCGCTGGCGGATCTGCCGCGCCGCGTCCTGCGCGGCCTTGCCGTTCAGGTCGCTGCCGGTGCTGGCTGCGGTGGCCGAGGTGTTGGCGATCTTGCTGGTGTCGGTGGCGCTGCAGCGCACGCGCGCCAGCGGCAGCCCTAGCTCGTGCGCCACCACCTGCGCCACCTTGGTGTTCAGGCCCTGGCCCATCTCGGTGCCGCCGTGGTTCACCAGCACCGAGCCGTCGGTGTACACATGCACCAGCGCGCCGGCCTGGTTGTAGTGGTTGACGTTGAAGGAGATGCCGAACTTCACCGGCGTCAGCGCGATGCCGCGCTTCAGCAGCGGGCTGCTGGCGTTGAAGGCGGCCACCGCCTCGCGCCGCGCCGCATAGTGGGCGGTGGTGGCCAGCTCGGCCACCAGCTCCTGGATGACGTTGTCGCTGACGGTCTGCCGGTAGGGCGTGACGTTCTGCGTGGTCTTGCCGTAGAAGTTGGCTTGCCGCACCGCCAGCGGGTCCAGGTTCAACCGCGCGGCGATGCGCTCGATGATCAGTTCCATCACCAGCGCGCCCTGTGGCCCGCCGAAGCCGCGGAAGGCGGTGTTGCTCTGGGTATTGGTCTTCGCGCAATAGCCGTGGATCGCCACCTCGGGCAGCCAGTAGGCGTTGTCGAAGTGGCAGATGGCGCGCGTCATCACCGGCGGGCTCAGGTCGGCGCTGAAGCCGGCGTTGCACAGCATCGTCACCTCTGCCGCCAGGATGCGGCCTTCGTCGTCGTGGCCGATGTCGTAGTCGAACTCGAAGCCGTGGCGCCGGCCGGTGATCATCATGTCGTCGTCGCGGTCGGGGCGCAGCTTCACCGGCCGGCCCAGGCGCCGCGCGGCCACCGCGGCCACGCAGGCGAAGAGGGCCGACTGCGATTCCTTGCCGCCGAAGCCGCCGCCCATGCGCCGGCATTCCACCAGCACCGCATGCGCCGCGTTGCCCAGCGCATGCGACACCACATGCTGCATCTCGGTGGGGTGCTGGGTGGAGCAGTGCACGCGCATGCCGCCGTCTTCCAGCGGCACGGCGTAGCTGATCTGGCCTTCCAGGTAGAACTGCTCCTGCCCGCCCTGCACGAAGCTGCCTTCCAGCCGGTGCGGCGCGGCCTGCATCGCGCGCTGCAGCGCGCCGGGGCTCGATTCCCGCGTCAGGTGCATAGGCGGCACCACGTAGGACTGGGCGGCATGCGCCTCGCGCACCGTCAGCACCGCGGGCAGCGGCTCGATGTCGAGGAACTCCTTCGCCCGCGCGGCGGCGCGGCGCGCCGCATCGCGGGTGGTGGCGATCACCGCGAACACCGGCTGGCCCAGGTACTGCACGGTGCCGTCGGCCAGGATCGGGTCGTCGTGCACGATCGGGCCGCACTGGTTCTCGCCGGGGATGTGCGCGGCAGCGATCACGTCCACCACGCCGGGCAGCGCGCGCAGCGCGTCGAGGCGGATGCCCTTGAGCCGGCCATGCGCCACCGGCGACAGGCCGAGCGCGGCATGCAGCGTGCCGGCCAGCTCGGGCAGGTCGTCCACGTAGGTGGCGGTGCCCGACACATGCAGGTGCGCCGACTCGTGCACATGGTCGCGGCCCACCACGCCGCTGGCCGGCTGCGCCGCGGCGGCGAAGGGTGCGTCGGTGATCTGGTTCATGCCTGTTGCCTCCTTCAGGCCGTGGCCGTGGCCGCCCATACGCTGGCCTCGGCCAGCGGCCGGGCCGGACGGGTCTCGAGCCACAACCGCATGAGCAACCCGCGTGCCACCTGCCGCCGGTAGTCGGCGCTGGCGCGCAGGTCGGTCAGCGGCGTGAAGTCCTGGTCCAGCGCCGCCATCGCCGCCTGCAGGGTGGCCTCGGTCCACGGCTGGCCGACCACGGCCGCCTCGGCCCCGCGCGCGCGCTTGACGATGGCCGCCATGCCGCCGAAGGCGAAGCGTGCGCTGGCCACGGTCTCGCCGTCGAGCTCGATCGCCAGCCCGGCGAACAGCGCCGAGATGTCGCAGTCGAAGCGCTTGCTGATCTTGTAGGCGCGCAGCTGCTGCCGCGGCGTGGGCAGCGGCACACGCATGGCCACCAGCAGCTCGCCTTCGGCCAGCTGGTTCTTCATGTAGTCGAGGTAGAAGTCCTCGAGCAGCATCTCGCGCTCGGCCGGCCCCGTGCGCAGCACGATGCGCGTGCCCAGCGCGATCAGCACCGGCGCGCTGTCGCCGATCGGCGAGCCGTTGGCCACGTTGCCGCCCATCGTGCCGGCATGGCGCACCGGCGGGCCGGCAAAGCGCCGCCAGGCCTCGGTCAGCGTCGGCCAATGCGCGGCCAGTGCACTGAAGGCGTCTTCCAGC
>JAFLDH010000025.1 GCA_017302505.1 Burkholderiales bacterium | reverse complement strand
CGGCCCGCGCGGCCTGCCGGAGCCGGTGGTGCGGCGGCTGAGCCAGGCCTTGGAAGCCGCGCTGCGCCAGCCGGAGCTTCGCCAGTTCATGGCCGCGGGCGGCGGCGAGGCCTCATGGAGCAGCCCGGATGAACTGCGGGCCTTGTGGGTGAGCGACCGCCGCCGCTGGGGCGCCGTCGTGCGCGCCAACGGCATCCGCGCCGATTGAGCGCGCCGGCTCCGGCCGCGGGAGCCCCGCACGCCGATCTCCGAAGCACCGAAAGACACAGGCCATGAAAGCAGCCCGCCTCCAGTCCTATGGCGACGTCGACCAGTTCCGCGTCGACGAAGTGCCCATGCCCGAGCCGGCAGCGGGCGAGATCCTGGTCCGCGTCGAAGCCTCGGCCGTCAACCCCTTCGACCTGATCCTGCGCCAGGGCTTGACGGCACAGTTCATCCCCCTGCCGCTGCCGGCAGTGCTGGGCTCGGATGCGGCCGGCACGGTGGTCCGGCTGGGCGCAGGCGTCACCACCTTCGGCCTCGGCGACCGCGTGATCGCCGACCTGCCGCACAACGGGCGCGGTGCCCATGCCGAGTTCGCGGCCGTGCCGGCAAGCGCCGCCGTGCGGCTGCCCGACAACCTGAGCTTCGAGCAGGGGGCCACGCTGCCCAAGGCCGGCCTGATGGGTCGCCAGACGGTGCTGGCCCTGGGCGCCGGCAAAGGCTCGCGCGTGCTGGTGTCCGGTGCGCTGGGAGCGGTGGGCCGCGCGGCGATCCAGTACCTAAAGGAGATCGGCGCGGTACCGGTGGCGGGCGTGCGGCGCGAGCGCCTGGACGAGGCGAGCCGCCTGGCCGGCGAGGCGGTGGACATCGGCGTGCGTCCGGCGACCGCCGGCTTCGACCGGGCCATCAGCGCCGCCGCGCCGGTGGCGGCCAACCTGCTGGCCCATGTGCGCCCGGGTGGCCAGGTGGCCAGCATCGTGCGCATGCCCGAGGGCACCGCCGTGCCCGCCGGCGTGACCGTGCACGAGCTGTACCACCGAACCGACGCGGCCATGTTGGCCGACGTGGCAGCGGCCGCATCGCGCGGCGCGCTGCAGATCCCCGTGGCGAAGGTGTTCACGCTCGAGCAGCTGGCCGATGCCCACCGCGCGGTGGCAGCCGGTGCGCCCGGCAAGGTGCTGGTGAAGCCTTGATGGCGGCGACCGGCGGCGGCGCGACGCCGGGGCCTGCCGGGTGCTCGAGATTCACACCAAGGCGCATTCGAACGCATAAGGACTGGCGACGGATTCGGGAGTTCGCCAACTCTTGGGAGTCTTGTGCCGGACTCAACCTCGCGGCCCTGGAACGGGCATTCGCGCTCGCGGGCTGAGCACCCGGATCAGACTGATCTCGTACATTCGGCGTAAATCACTCGAATGACCGCTGATGCCAGTGGGGGACCATCGAAGTACTGCCGGACGATCCATCCTCCTCCCGAGCCACACTCTTTCGCCAACTTGCTCTGACGACATACCAGCAGGCTAAGCACTCTGTACCCTGGCGGTGTGGAAGGCATCGAGGCGCAGGATGCATCGCCGTGTCGACCGAAGGTCTGTTCGCGGAACGGTTGTCGCTATTGACGGTGAATTTGACCCTATGTCAAGAACGCCTTGCGGTGCACGCGCGGTGTTGATCAAATCGACATAGCAGCCGTAGTCAATGCCGTAGACGTTGTAGCGCTTTCCCGGCTCGTCTTGCGCTGAGATTCCTCGGCGCAGTACATGTAGTACCCGTTCGTCATACAGGAAGTCGATTAAGCGATCCTTGGTGCCCGCCTCAAGCAAGAAGGCCTTGGTCTGCCGCTCCTTGATGACTTGATCGACGATCCACGTCAATAACGCTTTTGCTTCGCCGTGAGCACTAACCGCCGCATCCTTTGAACCGATGTACCACTGGCGTGCCGCGGTTCGAACGTCGCCAACTGAGATGGTCGTTTTGCCGGCCCGCTGTGCTGCGTGAAAGAGAATGTTGATGGCGTCACGAGGTACACCCTCGCAGGCTCGGACCACCTCATCGAAGGCGTTCGCTTGGGTGAACCCCATCGAAATCAGCTCGGCCTGTGTTGCAGGTGGCTTGACCTTCTCGGCCTCGAGCGCTGCCTTGACGTGTTGGTAGACCAACTGCCGGAAGAAGTCCACCGCCCTGGCCTCATCGTTGTCAAACACCATGAAGTCATCAAGGTTCAGTGCGGCAGAAACGTCGGCGCCCAGCTCTATCCCAACGTTGCCCACAGCTCGATCGGGTATCAGGAAATGGCTACGTTGTTCAATTGCGGCGATCTTTACGGTCACCCCCTTTACTGGCAAGACGGCTCGACGCAAGAGATCAGCCAGAAGTGGCTGCAGGTCGAGCGGTACCTCGGACCACTCATCGATTAGAAGCCACAGGCGCCCATTCGGCAGGGCTGCAGAGAGCCTGCGCATGGCAGCTCCTACGTTGCCAAAGTTGACGCGAAGCACTTCCTTCCCGATCACTGTCTTCTTAGCGGCGACCGTTGAATGCTCGGACTCTTTGGTGGCGCCTTCAGCCCCAAACTGCGGTGCTGCGGAGACGGTCAAGCCAAGCTTGGACTCCGCAGCAGAGCCAGACTCGGCAGTCGCCGACGATTCAACCGTCGTGTCGCCAACTACGCGAACAGCTGTGTGCGAGTCGAATAGCTCATCCAGTGGACGACCCACTGCACTCAAATCAACCAACGAGTCGGACTCGATTGCTTGCTCAAAGATCGCCTGGTGTATCGCAGCCAGTACATCGACCAACAACCGCGTTGCTCTCTCAGCGAGAGGAACACTGGGGTCTGCGTACAAGCCGCCGGCCGACCCGAGATTGCGCATGTCCAACTGAATCGCGACCTCATTCTCGGCCCGCTTGGACTGTCGCAGAACCGTCAGTAGGTGCGTCTTACCTGTGCCCCGGCGACCAAAGACGATCTGATGGTCGAGTGATGACACAGTTGCGAACACCGACCCGTAGTCAACAAACGTTCTGTTGAGAACTTGGTCATCCTGACGCTCGGCGCGCTTGGCGATGCGCAGGAACGCCAGATTGGTCGGGGTGATTTGATCGGCCATCGCTGCGTCCTTGCATAAGCGAGCGTCGCCGATGTCCGGTGCTCAGCGCGCGTTCTCGCGGATAACTGCGACTTTGAGAGACTCCCGTGTGAATCATAGTCCGCACGGTCCAGGGCACGGTCAATGACTGCAATGCGCCCGAGACTGCGACTTCAGGGCGCCGCATCAACGGCAGCAACCGCTGCTGACCGGCCGGCCAGCCTCTCGGCACATGAGGCAGAAGAGGGTCGGTTGGGTCAGTCCGGCATCAACCGCAAAACGCCGGCAACGCGGCGTTGGCTGCCGCTCGCTGCCATCCAATTGAACGCCAGCCCAATCAGGCGAGCTTGCGCCGCTTGCCAGCAGCCTCCGCGGCCGGAGGCGCCAGCAGTTCCATCATCGCCGCGACGTGGGCATCGGCGAATTTCCGATCGAGCGGCATGTGCCGCATGATCAGCCGCAGGTAGATCGGCGCATACAGGATGTCCATCTGCAGCTCCGTCTCCACGTCGCTGCGGAACTCGCCCTTCCTGCGCGCTTCCTCGACCAGTTCGCGCACGACGGCACGGCGGCCGTACCAGAAGCGCTCGCGGAACTCGCGCAGCACGGACGGGTCGCCCTGCCCTTCGGCCAGGATCTGCGCCACGATCTGCCCCGAAAACCCGCCGTACTCGTCGACCAGCAGGTGCATGTGCCGCGCCAGCGCCTCGCGCGGCCCCATGCCCTTGGGAATGGCGGTGTGGCTGACGTGGTACTGGACGAAGGCCTCGATCACGACGGCGGCCTTCGACGACCACCAGCGATAGATCGTGGCCTTGCCGACGCCCGCCTCGCGGGCGATCGATTCGATCGAGATCTGCTGCAGCGGCGTCGTCTCCAGCAGCTTCAGCGCCGCGCCGAGGATCGCGACGCGCGACGCATCGCTGCGCGCCCGGCCGGGCGTGCGTTTCGCGATGGCGCCTGCGGCTGGCCGCGCCGCCGGGCTGGCCGTGCGGGCCCGGGTCGTGGTGGTTCGCTTGGCAGCAGCGTTAGTCGACACCGCACCCCCTTTGTATTGGTTTCCTCACACGGCAAGCATAACGCCACGGCTCGTTCCGCTGACCGGGGTGCGACACGCACCACCGTCGCTCACGCATCGTCGCGCTGCAGCTCATGCGGCGCATCGGCCGTCACCTCCATGCCGAGATACGCCGCCTGCACTTCGGGCCGCTCGCTCAAGCCCCGCCCCGTGCCTTCGAGCGTGATGCGGCCGGTCTCCATCACATAGCCGCGGTCGGCGACCGACAGCGCGAAGTGCGCGTTCTGCTCGACCAGCAGGATGGTCGTGCCCTGCGCACGCAGCCGCTGGATGATGCCGAAGATCTCGTGCACGATCAGCGGCGCCAGGCCCATCGACGGCTCGTCGAGCAACAGCAGCCGGGGCCGGCCCATCAGCGCGCGCCCCATCGCCAGCATCTGCTGCTGCCCGCCGGACAGCGTGCCGGCCGCCAGCTGCCGCTTCTGCCGCAGCACGGGGAACAGCGTGTACACCGCCTCCAGGTCGGCCGCCACCGCGCCGTCCTGCGGTCGGCACACCGCCCCCAGCGCGAGGTTGTCTTCCACCGACATCGGCCCGAACACCTGGCGCCCTTCGGGCACCTGGCAGATGCCGGCCTTCACACGCCCGGGGGGACGCAGGCGCGTGATGTCGCGGCCGTCGAAGACAATGCGCCCGGCCGACACCGGCTGCACGCCGGAGAGGCAGCGCAGCAGCGTGCTCTTGCCCGCGCCGTTGGCGCCGATCAGCGCCACCAGTTCCCCGGCGCGCACCTGCAGCTGCACGCCGTCAAGCGCCTGGATGCGGCCATAGTGGCTGGCCAGCCCCTCGACGACGAGAAGCGCCTCGTTCATGCCGCCGCCCCCAGATAGGCTTCGATGACGGCCGGGTCTTTGCGCACCTCGTTCGTGGCGCCGAGCGCCAGGCGGCGGCCGTGGTTCAGCACCAGCAGGCGTTGCGACACGCCCATCACCAGCTTCATGTCGTGTTCGACCAGCACGATCGACACCCCGCGCTCGGCGATGCTCTGGATCAGGCGCGCGATCTCGCCCTTCTCGGACGGGTTGAGGCCGGCCGCGGGCTCGTCCATCAGCACCAGCCGGGGTTCGCCGATCAGCGAGCGTGCGATCTCCAGGCGCTTGAGCGAGCCGTACGACAGCTGGGCCGCCATGGCGTCCGCCAGCGGTCCCAGACCGACGAAGTCCAGCAGCTGGCGCGCCCGTGCACGCCAGTGCGCTTCGCGTTCGCGCAGCGCGGCGGTCTGCAGGATGCCGGCGAGCAGGCCGTCGTTCATCTTCAGGTGCGCACCGATGAGCACGTTGTCGAGCGCGCTCATGTTCATGCAGACCTGCAGGTTCTGGAAGGTGCGGCTCAGGCCCAGGCGCGCGAACTGCTCAGGCGGCCGGGCGTTGACGCGCACGCCGAACAGGTCGATCGTGCCGGCGTCGGGCAGGTAGTTGCCGGTGAGCAGGTTGATCAGCGTGGTCTTGCCCGCACCGTTCGGCCCGACGATCGCCAGCACGGTGGACGGCCCGAGGTCGAAGCTCAGGTCCTCGATCGCATGCACGCCGCCGAAGGCCTTCGACAGGTGGCGCACGTCGATGACCGCACTCACTGGACAACCCTCCGCACTGCGTGCTGCGGGATGAGCGCTTGGGAGCGGCCCGGCGCGCTCATGCCGAGGGCTCCCGCGATTCGAAGGCCGGCGCGGCGGGCACCGTCTTGCGCCGGGCTGCACGCGGCAGGCGCAAGCGCAGGCGCAGCGTCGGCACGATGCCGTCGCGCATGAAGACCAGCGTGCCGGTGAGCAGCACGCCCATGACCAGCGTCTCCCACGCGCCGAAGGCGTGCAGCACCTGCGGCAGCAGCATGACCAGCGCCGCGCCGACGATCGAGCCGTAGATCGACGCCATGCCGCCCAGCACGACCATCATCAGGAACTCGACCGAACGCGTCAGGCCCGTCGCCGCCGGCGTGATGAAGCCCGCCTGGTGCGCCATCAGGCTGCCCATCACGCTGGCCAGCACGGCCGAGAGCACGAACACCCGGGTCTTGGCGCGCGCCACGTCGATGCCGGACAGCCGCGCTGCCACCTCGGAGCCGCGGATGGCCTGCAGCGCGCGGCCCGCGGGCGAGCGCGCCAGGTTCGTCGCCCCCCAGGTGACCAGCAGCAGGCACAGCGCAGCCACTGCGTACCAGGGCTTCTCGCCCTCGAGCGTCCAGCCGAACAGCGTGAACGGCGGCACCGGCATGCCGTCGGAGCCGCCGGTCCAGGCCTTCTCGTTGTTGCACACGACGGTGACGATGAAGGCCAGCGACAGCGTGGCCATCGCCAGGTGGTAGCCGGCCAGCTTGAGGATCGGCCGCGCGATCACGAACGCCAGCACGCCCACGGCGAGCGCCCCGCCGGCGAGTGCGGCCAGCGGCGGCCAGCCCAGGTGCGTGGTCAGGATGGCCGAGGCATACCCGCCCAGGCCGAAGAAGGCGGCATGGCCGAGGCTGACCTGACCCGCATAGCCGAACAGCAGGTTCAGCCCGATCACCACCACGGCCGTCAGGCCGATGCGCGTCGCGAGGTCGAGCACGAAGCTGCCGGGGTTCAGCAGCGGAAAGGCCAGCAGCAGCAGCGCCAGGACAACCAGTCCGGCGTGGCTTCGCAGCGCTGCGCTCATACCCGCTCCGCCACCTTGCGGCCGAAGAGGCCGCGCGGCATGAAGATAAGCACCAGCAGCAGCAGCACGAAGGCGACGGCGTCCTTGTAGGCCGAGGACACGTAGCCGGCCGTCAGGGCCTCGATCACGCCGAGCAGCAGCCCGCCGACCAGCGCGCCGGTGCCACTGCCGATGCCGCCCAACGCAGCGGCGGCGAAGCCCTTCAGACCCAGCACGGTGCCGGCTTCGGAGCTGGTGAAGGTGATCGGCGCGGTCAGCACGCCACCGATCGCGCCCAGTGCACCGGCCAGCGCGAACGACAGCATCAGGACCCGCGGCGTGTCGATGCCCATCAGCTGGGCGGCGAAGGGGTTGTACGACGTGGCCAGCATCGACTTGCCGCCGAGCGTGCGCGTGAAGTACCAGGCCAGCGCCAGCACGACCACCGCGGTGCAGCCCATCACCCACAGGCTCTGCGGCGTCAGCGAGGCCTGGCCCAGGCGAATGGGCGCATCGCCGGAGAAGGCGGGCAGGCTGTAGGTGCCCTTGCCGAAGGCCAGTTGCACCGCGCCCTTGATGATCAGGCCGACGCCCATGGTGATGATCAGCAGCGTCACCAGCGGCGCGCCGCGCGCCGGGCGGATCGCCAGCCGCTCGGTCAAGGCGCCGACGATGAAGGTGAACAGCACCGCGCCGGTGGCCGCCAGCGGCAGCGCCACGCCCTGCTCCACCAGGACGGCCGCGGTGATCGCGCCGACCATGATGAACTCGCCCTGCGCGAAGTTAACCAGGTGGCTGGCGTTGTAGATCAGCGTGTAGCCCAGCGCCGCCAGCGAGTACATCGCGCCGACCGTCAGGCCGGCGAGCAGGAACTGCAGCAGATCGGTCGCCATGTCGGAGCCTTCAGCCGCGCCCGGATCACTTGGCCAGCGTGAAGCGGCCGCCGCGCACCTCGAGGATGCGCAGCGAGTCGACCTTCAGGCCGTTGTGGTCGGCCGGCGTCATGTTGTAGATGCCCAGCAGGCCGACATAGCCGGTGGTCGCCTCGATGGCGTCGCGGACCTTGGCCTTGTCGAGGCTCCCGGCGCGCTTGATGGCATCGACGGAGATGTTGAACGCGTCGGCCGTCGGGCCGCCGAAGGGCATCGCCGGCGCCTTGTACGCGTCGCGGTAGGCGCCGTGGTAGTCGAGTGCCGGCTTCTTCTGCGGATCGTTGTCGGGCAGCGCGTCGGGCACCACGAAGGCCTGTGCCGGGATGCGCACGCCCTCGGTCGCCGCGCCGCCCGCCTTGATGAACTCCGGGCTGAGCACGGCCGACGGCATGTACACCGGCTGCGTCATGCTCAGCTGGGTGTAGTTCTTCATCGTCATCGCACCGGCCGGGCCGGGGCCGACGAAGAAGACCAGCGCCTGCACGTCCTTCAGGCCGCGCAGCTTGGTGAGCTGCGGCACGACATCGCTGTCCTTGGCACCGAAGGTTTCGTCGCCCAGCACCTGCATGCCGAGGCTTTCCGCCACCGCGAGGATCTCCTTGCGCCCGGACTGGCCGAAGCCGCTGTTCTCCGACAGCAGCGCGATGCGCGTGAAGCCCCGGTCCTTGATGTCCTGCAGCATGCGCTGGGCCTGCAGGCGGTCCGATGGCGTCACCCGGAAGACCCACTTGCGTACCGGATCGACCAGGGCCTGCGCGGCGCCGGTCGAGACGTAGGGCACGGCCAGGCGCTCGGCGTGCGGCGCCATGGCCATGGCGGCCGGCGAGATCGTTCCGCCGAGCAGCACGTCGACCTTGTCGGATTCGAGCAGCCGCTTGGCGAAGGTGTTGGCGTTGTTCGGGTCGGACTGGTCGTCGTAGACCGTGAGCTCGATCTTGCGCCCGAGCAGGCCGCCGCTGGCGTTAAGGCGCTGGACCAGCATTTCGAGCGTCTTGCGCTGCGGGTCGCCGACGAAGCCCGCGGGCCCGGTGGCCGAGACCACCGCGCCCATGCGGATGGGCTCGCCCTGCGCGTGCGACGCCACGGGCACGGCCGCGCCGGCCAGCAGCGCCAACGCCACGGGAAGGGTGCGAATCAGACGTTGGAACATGTCGATGTCTCCTTGTTGTGGATCACTCGGGATGGCGGCCGACGAAGAAGGCTTCGTCGGGGTCGGAAGTCGGCGGCAGGCCGGACGCTTCCAGGCCGCGTCGCAACGCGACCATGTCGCGCTTGTGCAGGCGCGGCGTCGGATGCGGGATCGGCCCGCCGTTGTAGCCCTGCAGCCAGGCCTGGTACTTCCAGATCGTGCGGTTGATCAGGCCGCTCATCGCCATCGGCACGCTGGCGAAAGCCTTGCGCGCCGGATCGACGCGGTACCACTCCCGCGTCGCTTCGTCGTACTTGCCGGCCTGGATCAGCTTGTGCACCCGCGGCAGCCACGGGCCGTAGTAGGCCGAATAGTTGGTGCCGCAGAACGGGATCGGGATGACCTGCGCCAGCGGCACGTACTCGTACTCCAGCGGGCAGGAGATCACCACCTCCTTGTGGAACTCGCGGTGCACCTCGATGGCCGACATGATGTACGGCATGCCGCCTTCGGCCTTGATCGACACCACGTTCGGGCATTCATCGACCAGCCGGCGCAGCACTGGCAGCGGGATATCGGCCGGATGCAGGCTGGAGAAGCCCCAGGCCGGCACCTGGAAGACGATGACGCCGAGCTTGGTCGCATCGCAGAAGGCCTTGGTGTAGGCGTAGACCTCTTCGAGCGACTGCGGGTGGAAGAACGGCGGATAGCCCAGCAGCACCAGATCGGCACCGGCCTCCTCCGCCAGCTTCACCGCCTCGATGTTCTCGGCCAGCGTGTTGAACACGGCGTGGTGGATCACCATGATGCGGCGATTGGCCTGCTCCGCCATCGCGCGCACGAAGTCGGCGTACTGCGGCAGCGTGATGGCGTGCTCCGAACAGGCCAGCGTGCCGACGAAGCCGTGGCCGATCGCCGTCTCGACGTCGTGCCGCGCGGCATTGAGGTTCAGGCGCTTGAAGTCGGAGGTCATCGTCGGGATCGTGACGTTCGCGACGCCGTTCATGTGCTCGCGCGCCCATTCGCGCGCTTCCTTGCGGTGGTATCGGGCCATTCGACAGCTCCTTGGATGTGTGTGAAGAGGTGCGCCCTCAGCTTTGGCTTCAGCGCTTGTGTTCGAAGCGCATCGGCAGCGGCGTGGCCAGGCCCGCCTCGAGCGCCTTGCGCAGGATCAGTTCGGCGACCACCACGTCCTGCAGTCCGCCGCCGACCGACTTGAACAGGCGCATGCCGCTGTCCTGGACCTGTTGCCGGCAGGTGCCGCTGACCAGATCGTTCAGGCTGAAGGACTTGGAGTGGAACTCGATGCCGGCGGCAGCGGCGGCGATCATGTCGCCGGTCTCCAGCAGCACTTCGTGCAGGCTGTCGCAGACGATGACGTCGCTGCGCGCGACGACGCTCGCGTCGATCTCGCGCTGGTGCGGAATGGTCGACCCGATCGACACGATCGTGGCCGTGTCTTTCAGCCAGGGGCCGAACAGGATCGGTGCCTCGCCATGCGAACGCGCCGCGGCGAGCACGATGTCGGCGCCGGCCACCGCCGCCTCGGCGCTGTCGGCGTCACGCACCGGCAGGCCCAGGTCCCGCGCCAGCGATTCGGCGAAGGCTCTGCGGCGCTCGGGTGTTGGGCTGAAGACCACGACTTCGCTCAGCTCGCGCACCGCGGCGAAGGCGCGTGCGTGGTTCGACGCTTCGAGCCCGCTGCCCAGCACCGCCAGTCGCGCCGGCGCCCTGGGGGCGAGCATGTCGAGCGCCAGCGCCGACGTGGCCGCGGTGCGGAACGCGGTGATGTTGGCCGCATCCAGAAAAGCGGCGATTCGGCTGGTCTCGCGGTCGAACAGCACGACGACGTAGTCGATGCCGCTGGCGACGCCCTGCACCCCCGTGCCCATCAGCTTGGCGCCGAAGTAGCGGCCGGCGGGCGGAATCGCCGGCAGCGTGCGCAACCAGGCCTTGCCGACCGTGGCGACGCTGCGCGGCGGCGTCGCGCCGGCCGATTCGGGCAGGCGATAGCTCGCGCGCAAGGCTTCGATGGCTTCGGGCCAGGTGAACATGCGGCGCGCGACGTCGCCGGACACGAAAACAGGTTGATCGTGAGATTCGTTCATGGTCAGTCCCGTGCGGGCCCGAGCCCGTCCCAGCACACGTACTTGATCTCGACGTACTCGTCGATGCCGTATTGCGAGCCCTCGCGCCCCAGGCCGCTCTGCTTGACGCCGCCGAAGGGTGCGACTTCGGTCGAGATGAATCCGGTGTTGACGCCCACCATGCCCGACTCGAGCGCCTCGGCGGTGCGCCAGACGCGGGCGGCGTCCCGGCTGAACAGATACGAAGCGAGGCCGAACTCGCTGTCGTTGGCGAGCGCGATCGCCTCGGCCTCGGTCTTGAAGCGCAGCAGCGGCATCACCGGGCCGAAGGTCTCCTCCCGTGCGACCGTCATGTCGAGGGTGACGTCGGTGAGCACGGTGGGCTCGAAGAACGAACCGCCCAGCGCGTGGCGCTTGCCACCGGCGAGGACCTTCGCGCCCGCGGCGATCGCGTTGCCGAGGTGCTGCTCGACCTTCTCGACCGCCGGCACGTCGATCATCGGGCCGATCTCGACGCCGGACTCCAGGCCGTTGCCGACCTTGAGCGCGCCAGTGCGTTGCGCCAGGCGCGCGGCGAGCCGGTCGTAGATGCCGTCCTGCACCAGCACGCGGTTCGCGGCGATGCAGCTCTGGCCGGTGTTGCGGAACTTGGCGACCAGGATGCCTTCGACGGCGGCGTCCAGATCCGCGTCGTCGAACACGATGCACGGCGCGTTGCCGCCCAGTTCCATCGAGCACTTCTTGATCGTCTCGGCCGACTGGCGCAGCAGCACGCGGCCGACTTCGGTGGAGCCGGTGAAGGTGACCTTGCGCACCAGCGGGTGGCTCGTCAGCAGGCCGCCGATCACCCGCGTGTCGTTGCCGGTGATCACGTTGTAGACCCCGGCCGGGATGCCGGCACGCCGCGCGAGTTCGCCCAGCGCGAGCGCGGTGAGCGGCGTCTGGCTGGCCGGCTTGACGACCATCGCGCAGCCGGCGGCGATCGCCGGGGCGGCCTTGCGCGCGATCATCGCCGCCGGGAAGTTCCACGGCGTGATGGCGGCGCAGACGCCGACCGGCTGCTTCAGGACCACGATGCGCTGCGTCTCGCGCGGCGACGGAATGACATCGCCGCGCACGCGCTTGGCTTCTTCGGCGAACCACTGCACGAAGCCCGCCGCGTAGTCCACCTCGCCGCGCGCCTCGGACAGCGGCTTGCCTTCTTCCAGCGTGATCAGCGTCGCCAGGTCGTCCTTGGCGGCAACGATCAGCTCGTACCACCTGCGCACGGCTTCCGAGCGCTGCTTGGCCGTGGTCTTGCGCCACTGGCGGAAGGCGGCGTCGGCCGCCTCGATCGCACGCCCGACCTCTTGCTCCTTGCAGCGCGGCAGCCGGGCCAGCAGCTCGCCGGTGGCCGGGTTGCGCAGGTCGTAGGTGCCGTGCGCGGTCGTCGCCAGCCACTCGCCGTTGACGAGGGCGGCCTCGCGGAACAGGTCCGGATCTTTCAGCAGGGTGCGCATGCAGCTCGCTCGGTGGGGGGAGACGCTTGTCGGTCGCCGCTTGATTGACAAAACGAGCCGAATCGTACCGTAATGATCTTAACCCGGTGTCGGTGAAAACCCGAATCCCCTTGGCGCTCGGTGGTGTTTCGGTCAACAAGCCACCCGGGCTGCCCCATGCGGAACGTCGGTCTGCGGGTTTGCCCTTATTTCAGAACGGTCCGTATCGTCTACGATTCAACTTTGCGAGCTACGCCGGCTCGTTTCCTCAACGACCATTCCCTTCCGGAGACGCCGCGATGTCCCGATCCATCGACAATGTGAAGAGCCGCATTGCCCTCGTGCTGTGCCATTGCGCCGGCGTCATCGACGTGGTCGCCCTGCCGGTCTGGGTGGGCATCGTGCTGATCGGCGTGTATGGGCTGGAGCCGCAGCGCGCGGGTGCGCTGGCGACCTGCTTCCTCGGCGCCGCGGTCATCAGCAGCCTGATCGTCTCGCCGCGCGTGACGCGCCTGCGCGGCGCCTTCGTCGTTCCCGCAGCGTTCGGCGTCGCTGCAGCGGCCTTCTTCGGCCTGACCACCACCCGCGACTACGGCGCGATGATGGCCTTGCACGCCCTTGGCGGGCTGGCCGTCGGTTGCGGGCTGTCGATCGCCCATTCGGCGATCGGCTCCAGCGCCAATCCTCACCGGCTGATCGCCATCGGCTTCACGGTGCTGAGTGTGTTGTCGCTGGCGTTCCTGGGCGCCGTGCCGAAGCTCGTCAGCCTCGAGGGCGGGGAGGTGCTCTTCGTGGTGCTGGGCTCGATCATGCTGGTGACCGCTCTCGTCGCCGCACTCGGCTTCCCGACGCGTCAGCCCCGTTCCGCGCCACTTGCCTCTGCCTCGAAGGCACCGGCCGCGGCACGCACGCCGCTGTCCCGCGGCGTCTGGCTGGCGATGATCGGCACCAGCCTGCTGTCCCTGAATCACTCGATGATGTTCAGCTACACCGAGCGTGTCGGTGTCGAACACGGCTTCGGCCAGCAGGCCATCATGGCCGTGTTCCTGGTGATCGGCATCGTGAACCTGTTTCCCGGCGTTGCTGCGGCGCTGCTCGAGCGCAAGGTGTCCGCGCCGTTCGTGATGCTTGCCGGGCCTGCCCTGCACGGCATCCTGGGCTTCGTCCTGACGCGATCCACGCACTTCATTCCCTATGCCATCGCCGCCTGCGTGTTCCCGGCGGTGATGATCTTCACCCACACTTTCATCTTCGCCTTCCTGGCGCGCCAGGATCCGTCCACCCGCGCGGTCGCGGCCACGCCGATCATGTTGATGACCGGCTCCGCCCTGGGCCCCATCGTCGGCGGGGTGGTGGCCCAGCACTTCGGGTACGCCAGCATCGGCTGGGCCGTCGCGCTGATCGCGTGCGGTGCCGTGTGGTGCCTGTGGCAGGCTCAGGGCAAGACCGTGCCCACGGCTGCGGTCGCCGAAGCCGCGGCCTGACGCCGGCATCGATGAGGCCCCGAATCAACCGCAGACTCCAGGCCGCCACGCCGGCCCACCACCGCACCGGCCTCGAGGCCGCTTCCCGAGAGAGGAAAGACCCATGAACATCATCGGACCCGACGAACTCCATTTCGGCGTCGACGACGTCGCTGCCGGCGAGCAGTTCCTCGCCGACTATGGCTTGCTGCCGAAGGGCCAGGGCCGCTTCGAGGCCTTGGACGGCACCGCGGTCGTCGTCAGGCCTGCGGACGATGCCGCGCTGCCGCGCAAGACGCTGCAGACGGCGAACATGCTGCGCAAGACCGTCTACGGCGTGGCCAACAGCGAGGCCCTGCGGGCGATCGGCGACGAACTGGCTCGCGACCGGGAGGTCAAGCGCCTGCCGGACGGTTCGCTGGAATGCGTCGACGACATGGGCTTCGTGCTCGGCTTCAAGGTCTCGCAGCGGCGGCCGCTCGGCCTGCCCGCGGAGCGCGTGAATGCGCCCGGAGACCTGAACCGGCCCGTCAACGCGCCTGCCGCCGCATCGTCCGGCGCCACCCCGCAACCGACGCCGCGCACCCTGTCGCATGTCGTGTACTTCGTGCCCGATGCCGCCCGCGCCGAAGCCTTCTATGTCCAGCGCCTGGGCTTCCGGGTCGTCGACCGCTTCATCGGCATGGGGCCCTTCCTGCGACCCGCGGGCACGATCGACCACCACACGCTGTTCATGATCGAGACCCCGCCGCAGATGCAGGGTTGCGAGCACTTCACCTTCCACATGGGCGGGCCCTCCGAGGTGCTGGCCGCAGGCTGGAACATGGCCAGCAAGGGCTACCAGTCCTATTGGGGGCCGGGTCGGCACCGCTTCGGCTCCAACTGGTTCTGGTACTTCAACAGCCCGTTCGGCTGCCACATCGAGTACGACGCGGACATGGACCTGCACGACGACAGCTGGGTGCCGCGCGAAGTGCCGGCCGAGACCGACATGTCGCAGATCTTCCTCTTCGACTGGCGCACCAAGTGGGCGCCGGGCGGGCCGCCGCCGAAGGCGGACTAACCGATGGCCGGCCGCCTGCGCCTGTGCCACGTCGACGAGCTGCGTGAAGGCACGGCGCGCGGCTTCGCCGGCAGGCGTGCCGGCCGCGACCGGCTGTTCGTGGTCAAGCAGGCTGGCATGCTCCACGCCTACCTCGACGACTGCCCGCACCAGCCGGGCAGCGCGATGGCGTGGCGCCGCGACGCCTACCTGAATGCCGCCGCGACCCGTATCGTCTGCAGCGGCCACGGCGCCGAATTCGAGATCGAGTCGGGCCGCTGCACGCTGGGCCCCTGCCTGGGGAAGTCGCTGTCTCGGGTTCAGCTCGAAGTCGACAGCGACGGCTCGGTCTTCGCGCTCGGCTTGGCAGACACCGCGGTGCCGGACCGGCCCGTGCCGATGACCCGCGGCGGGTGAGCCCGCGCCGAGATCTTCCACCCCCTTATTGCTGCACCATGCCGACGCTGCGCCTGCTCTGGTTCGTCCCCACCCCGATCGCCGTCGTGGCCCAGGCCGCGTCGCTGCACGAGGGCATCGAGCTGCGGGCGCAGCGCAATCCGTCGTCGGACGCGCAATTCGAGGCGCTGCGCGACGGCGAGGTCGATGCCGTGGTAACAGCGATGGACAACGTGATGGACTGGAACCTGCGCCCCGGCCCGCAGGACCTGCGCATCGCCGCGCAGCTCGAACGCACGACGCCGCTGACGCTGGTCGGCAGACGGGGGCTCGCAAGCCTCGGCGAGCTGCCCCAGGCGCGCATCCTGGTCGATGCGCCGCGCAACGGCTTCGTGGTGGCCCTGCTCGCGCTCGCCGCCGACGCCGGCCTGTCCGTCGCCGACCTGCAGCTGCTTCCCGCAGGTGGCGTCAGCGAGCGCTTCGACGCCTTGCGGGCCGGGCGCGGCGACGCCACGTTGCTGGGCCCGCCGTTCGATGCGATGGCGTTGGACGCCGGAATGCAGAGCATCGCCAGCATTCAGCAACGCTATCCCGACTTCCCGGGTCAGGGCCTCGTGGTCAGCGCGTCGGCAATGGATCGTCTGCGCCCGGCCCTGCGACACTGGCTGACCGGCCTGGAGCTGGCGCGACAGCTCATGTCGAGCGATCCTGGCCTGTGCCTGGACGCACTGCTGCGCGCCGGCTTTCCGCCTCATGCCGTCGCCGGCCTTATTGCCGCAGCACCGCGATCGCTCGTTCCGGATCGCGCCGGTATCGAACTGCTGGTGCGTCAGCGCCAACAGGTCGGGTTGCCGGGTGCGCAGCTCGGGGTCGACGATCTGGTGGACCTGAACGCCCTGCCTCCTCGCTGAGAGGCTCGGTGTTCAGAAGCTCATCAGGTCACGAGCCACGCGCGCCGGCCCCTTGAAGTGCTTGCGCAGCGGCTCTAGGTAGGTCGAATCCGGCTCACCGCGGCCCGGGATGAGGTGGGTCAGCACCACCTCCTTGACGCCGGCCTCCTGAGCCAGCCTTCCGATGTCTTCAGCGGTGGTGTGGTCCTCCACCATGTGTTGGTACAGCCCCTTGGCCAGCACCGGCGGCAGTTCCCGGTTCAGGATCGCCTCGATGCCCGGCAGGTCGACGACCTCATGGAAGAGGATGTCGGCACCGCGGGCAAACTCGACCATCGGTGCGCACTTTCCAGTGTCGCCGCTGAACACGATGACCTTGTCCGGTGTCTGGAAGCGAAAGGCGTAGGACTTGTCGTTCGGACGCGCGCCACCATCCGATCCAGGGTTGAAGTGGCAGTTCTCGATGGCTGAGACGGTGATCAGATCATCCTTGAAGATCACGCCCGGGCCCGCGATGTCGTGCGCCATGAACATGTCCTCGGGCCGACGCAGGCCTTTCGCGTCAGCCATGCGAATGCGCGCGTTGGGCGCGAAGTACCGAAGGTACCCCTGCATCATCGACTCCGTGCCGGCGGGTCCCCAGACATGGATGTCGTTGCGGCGCCCGGTGCTCCAGGCCAAGCCCATCAGCGTGCCCCATTCGGAGTTGTGGTCGTCGTGGTTGTGCGTGATGAAGATGTTGTCGACCCTACGCAGGTCGTACCCGGCGGCCCGCAGCTGGCGGCTCACGCCATAGCCGGCATCGATGAGGTAGATGCGGTTGCCAACGATCAGTGCGTTGCTGGTCTGCGTCCGCTCGAGTGTCACCACGGGTCCACCGAAGGTACCCAGTGTCACGACCTTCGTCTGCGCGCTGGCCAGGCTGCACGCCACGGCAAGCGCAGTGGTCATGATGATGCGAAAGGCAAAGTTCATCTTCATCTCGTTAAATCGCGAGTCCAAGGGCGGGATGCCCACGAACAATCAATCGCCGCAAGTGCGGCTGGGTTGCTCGAGGTCCAGCAGCACGAACACCATCCGGCAGGGCTTGCCCGAGCGATTCGACCAGCTGTGGTTGGTGGCGCGCTGGATCAGGATGTCGCCGGCGCGCATCAGCGTCTCGCCCTCGTCCATCAGCGCGTAGATCTCGCCTTCGAGCACGATCGCGTAGTCCAGCGACGGCGTCTTGTGGAACCAGAAGTGCCGCGCGTCGGAGCCGTCGCGTACGCCTTGTTCGTCGAGAAAGCGGGCGAGCTTGCTCTGGTCGTACTGCTCGTCGGGCGGGAAGTCGACGACGCGCAGCAGCGACCCACCCGGCGAATGGAATCCGAACGGATGGCCGGCGGGCGCGGGGTCGGGGCCCTCTGCCTTTGCCGCACCCGTGACCCAGACGACTTGTGCCGGTGGCGAGCCCGGGTCGGTGGTGTGGTTCGGTGTCGGCCCGTCGGAGACGAAGACCGATCGACCGGCGGCGTTCTCGCCGGTCACGATCCTTCGAACCGGCCGCGGGCGGACGGCCTTGCGCTCCGGCGGCAGTTCGAGGCGGGTGTCTTGCATCACGATGTCGCTTTCCTGGCTGATGGGGGTGGATTCGCAAGCTGCCCGGGTTACATGGGCTGGCCGAGGTACTGGTAGGTCTTCAGCAGCAGCGCGGCCGAGCGCTGTGGGTTCGGCACCGGTTCCTGCTCGTACAGGCACAGCTGCAGCGACGCCTCGAACACTGTCTTGACGCGCTCGTAGCGGCGCGCACCGTGTGCCGCCAGTGCCTCGGGCACGGTCGGATGCTGCTGCAGGCTTTGCGCCAGCACGATCGCGTCCTCGATCGCCATGCCGCCACCCGAGGTCATCTGCGGCGTCGGCGAATGGGCGGCATCGCCGATCAGCACCACGCGCCCGCGATGCCACGGGGCCGGAACAAGCGTGATGTCGAACGGGCGGAAGCTCGCCTGGCACGCATCGGTCAAGTGCGCGAGTGAATCGCGGATCACCGGCGCGGAGAAGTCCGCGAGCCGCTCGTGCAGCAGCACGTGCAGCTGGTCGTCGGGCATGTGCAGGTGCTCGGCGCTGTTCTCGAGGAAGAAGAGGTAGCACGTCTCCTTCGACGTGGGCAGCGCACCGACCGTGCGCCGGCCGTCGGCGGATCGATACAGGCAGAAGCCGTCGACCTCGGCCGGCCGCGGCGCATTGAATCGCCAGGCGCTCTGCCCGGCGAAGCGAACCCCGTGTTCCGCGCCGAACACCCGCTCGCGCACCTTCGAGTACGCGCCGTCGGCGGCGACGACGAGGTCGTAGCTGGCCTGGCGACCGTCCGAGAAGGTGACTTCCACGTGAGAGCCCCGGTCGACCAGGTCGCGCAGCGTGATGCCCTTTTCCATCACGGCGCCCGCCGACGCCGCCGCACCCTCCAGGATGCGCGCCAGTTCCGGCCGCCGCATGCCGCAGCCCGGCGGCGCCGGGTTCGACGCCAGCAGCTTGCCGGCAGCGTCGTACTGCTTGAAGACCTGGAACGGCAGGCCACTCTCCAGGCAGGCGTCGGCCAGGCCGATGGTTCCGAGGGCACGCACCGCGTTGTGCAGCAGGCAGATGCCGGCACCGGTCGGGGGCGTGGATGGCTTGATGTCGATGCAATGGACGTCCACGTCGTTGCGGCGCAGGGCATAGGCGAGCGTCGCGCCGCCGATGCCGCAGCCGACGACGAGAACGCGTTGGGCGCTGGTCATGTCTCCTGCTCCTTTGTGGATGTCGGGTGGATTGCCTGTTCAGCCGCGGCCCGGGTCGACGCAGACGTTGCGCTGCGCCCCGAGCCCTTCGATGGTCGAATCGACCACGTCGCCGTGGCGGAGGAAGCGACCGTAGTGGGTGCCGTTGCCGGCCGGGGAACCGGTGGCGATGAGGTCGCCCGGCCAGAGCTGCACGTGGCGCGACAGGTATTCGATCTGCCGCGCCACGTCGAACAGCATGTCGGAGGTCGATTCGTCCTGCATCGACTGCCCGTTCAGCTTCAGCGTGATGCGCAGCTTCTGCGGATCCGGCACGAAGCAGGCCGGCACCAGCACGGGGCCGAAGGGCATGAAGCTCGGCGGCGACTTGGACCGCAGCCAGTCGGTGCCCAGCATCTTGTAGTCGGTGCGGGCGATCAGGTCGCGTGCCGAGACGTCGTTGACGATCGCATAACCGGCCACGTAGCCGAGCGCGTCCTCGCGCCGCACGTGGCGCGCGGGCCGACCGATGATCACGGCGAGCTCCAGCTCCCAATCGGGCTGCGCGCTCGTCTCGGGCAGGACGATGGGATCGAAGGCCCCGGTGATGGCCGACGGCAGCTTCGGGAAGGCGTAGGGCTCACCGGTGGCCGCGCGCTCGTCCATCATCTTCTCGGCCCAGCGGCGCAGCTCGTCGCCGGCCAGGCCTTCCGGCCCGACCCCCATGTCGATCGTCAGGTCGACGACATGCTTGCGGTAGTTGGCGCCGGTGCATATCACCTGACGCGGCAGATCGACCGGCGCATGCACGCGCAGCTCGGCCATTGGGCGCGCGGCCTCGTGCTGCGGCGTCAGCCGGTCCGCCAGCCGCTGCAGCGCGACGAGGCTCGCGTCCCAGTCCTGCAGCAGGTCGAGCACCGACGCATCGCGCGCCCAATGCGCGCCTGCCTGTCGGGCCAGATCGTGCACCTCGCGCAGCGCAATCACGCGCTCGCCGAAGCACAGGCCGGCGAAGCGCGCGCCATCGCCCTGCGCGAACGTACCGAGAGAGAAGATCATGGAGGCACCGATCTGGCCTGTGGACCTGTCGCCGTGCGTTGTCACATGAAGGGCTTGCGCGGGCTGGGCCACCAGGTGCCCTGCTGCCGCTGCCCGATACGGTTGCGCAGCACGCCCACACCGCCGACCTCGAGTTCGACCACGTCGCCCGGCCGCAGGCTGCGGCCGAGCTCCAGCGCCGAGCCGTTGCCCACCGTACCCGAGCCGATCACGTCACCCGGCTGCACATGGTCACCGAGCGACACGTAGGCGATCAATTCCTCGACGCTCCAGAGCATTTCCGAGGTGTCGCCCTCGCCCCAGGTCTCGCCGTTCACGCGCACCGACATGCGGATGCGGTCCAGGCGCGGGAACTCGTCGATCGTCGTGATCCAGGGGCCGAGGCCGTAGGCGAAGTCCTTGCTCTTGGTCGGGCCCATTCCGATCGCGAACTCGTTGGCCTGCAGGTCGCGCGCCGAAAAGTCGTTGAAGATCGTCACACCAAACAGGTGCGAGCGCGCCGTCTCGGGCGTGATGTCGTGCGCGCCGCGGCCGATGACCCAGCCGATCTCGAGTTCGTAGTCCATGCGCTCGGCGCGCTCGGGCCACGGCACTTCGGCATCGTGCCCGATGACGGTCCACGGCGAGCCTTTGAAGTAGCCCGGCACCTGCAGCAGCGCCGGTGCCGGAGTCAGCTTCATGCGCTCGTGAAACTGGCGGATGTGCTTGGTGAAGGTCAGGCCGTCGCGCACGATCGACGGGTCGCAGGCCGGGGCCCAGCGCAGGCCGTCGAAGGGCCGCGAGGCATCGTCGCCGTGCGCGGCGGTCGCCGCGTCGGCGGTCTCGAGAAACTGCGCGCCCAGCGCGATCGCCGCCGACATGCTCGACGGGAACACCGTCGAGGCGTAGCGCAGCGCCGCCTCGCGGCTGGCCCCCCGGCCCTGCTGGCGCAAGGCTTCGGCCGCGCGCAGGTCGATCACACGCCGCTCTTCGGCCAGCACCAGGCAGATGCGCTGGACCGGTCCGTCCAGCCCTTCGAGCACGAATCTTCCAAGCTTCATGGCATTCCTTCGGTGTGTGTAGGTCGCGATACGATTTCGAGACTGTACGTTTCGTTTTAGTCATTTCGCATTGGTGTTTACCCGCATCTCTTGCGATCAACATCGCCCGCTCACCCTCTTGACGATCGCCCCGATCGGCGTATATGCTATACGCCTCGTATCGTTTTATGCCGACTGCGCTTCGGCCCGATGACGCCTTCCGGCCGATCGGACCAACGCCTGGAGAGTCCCCGTGAGCCCCAATCAGGCGATCGTTCTGCAGATGGCCGAGAGCCCCGGCCATGCCCTGCCCTTCCCTGCCGACCCGCTGGCCAGCGCGCTCGGGGCGCGCCTGATGGCAGTCGAACCCGGGCGCGGCGAAATCCGTCTCGACTTCGAACCGGGCCGCACGTTCCTGCAGGGCGAAGGTGTGGTTCAGGGCGGCGCAGTCAGCGCGATGCTCGACTTCGCCACCGCGTGCGCGGCCATGTCCGTGCTGCGTCCGGGTCAGGACTGCGCGACAGTGACGCTGACCACGTCCTTCCTTCGCCCCGTGCCGGCCGGCCCCTGCCACGTGCACGCGCAGGTGGAGAAGCACGGCCGCACCACCGTGTTCGCCCGCGCCAGCCTGTCCGAGCCCGGTGACGGCGGGCGAACGCTGGCCACGGCCGTGGCCGTGCTGGCCGTGACATCCGTGCCGGCACGCGCCCCATGAAGCGGGGGCGGCGCCACTGCCACCTGTCGACCGCGACCACCGCTGCCCCCGAGGCCACCGAGCCCGAAACCCCTTCGACCCCAGAAAGACTCCGATGCATAAACGTTCCCCCGTCATCATTTCGTGCGCGCTGACCGGCGCGGGCGATACACGTGCGAGGAATCCTGCCGTTCCCGCGACGCCGGCAGAGATCGCGAATCAGGCCATCGATGCCGCGCATGCAGGCGCCGCGGTGGTGCACATCCACGTGCGCGATCCACAGACCGGCCGCTCGTCGACCAAGCTGGAGTACTACGCCGACGTGGTGGACCGCATCCGCAGTTCCGGCGTCGACGTGCTGATCAACCTGACCACGGGGCCGGGCACGATGCTCGAAGCCCCGGTCGATGCGCCGTTCCGCGTGCGGCCGATCGCTGACGCCGAGCTGATGACGCCGCACGAGCGTGTGGCCCACGTGCTGGCGCTCAAGCCGGACATCTGCAGCCTGGACGTGGCGACGATGAACTTCGGCGAGGCCGCCTTCCTGAACCCGGCCAACCATCTGCGCGAGATGGCCGCGCTGATCCGCGGCGTCGGCGTGACGATCGAACTCGAAGTCTTCGATCTGGGCCATGTGCGCCTGGCCAGCCACCTGATCGCCACCGGTGCGATCCCTGGGGCCGCCGCCTACTTCCAGCTCTGTCTGTCGGTCCCCTGGGGCGCACCGGCGACACCCGCGGTCGTGGCCGAGATGCGGCGCCTGCTTCCGGCCGGCGCGACCTGGAGCGCCTTCGGCATCGGGCCCGACCAGTTCCCGATGGTGGCCATCGCGGCCATCTCAGGCGGCCATGTGCGTGTGGGCCTCGAAGACAACCTCTACGTCGCACCCGGACGATTGGCAAAGGACAACGCCGAACTCGTCGCCAAGGCGGCGCGGATGGTCGACGAGCTCGGCTACGAAGTGGCCACGGTGACGCAGGCCAGAGCGCAGCTGCTGGGCGGCTGATCGCACGGCGCGTAGAAAGCGTCCGCCTTGCGGCAGGCTGGACAAGGGCACCCTGAGCAGCGATGCAAACCTTGCTCACCGCCTCCCACGTCAGGAGACTCGCGAGCGGCCTTCCGAGCGGTTGGCAGCCTTATTGAAGGTGAAGGCGGCGCGCCTTTGTCAATACTGTTGACCACCAGCAACTTTGTCCTTAGCGGCAGTCGCGGCAACCACCCGGGCCAGTGCAGATTCGGTGCACGAGTGAGCGCATGTCCAGCGGCTCCACCGCCATCCACACCGCCTCAACCTCGATCATGAGCGCGGGTCACCTCGAGCGCTGAGCGACCGCTCCCGGGCGGCCAAATAGCAAAGTCGAAGGACCGCACCGGGTCGATTGCACCCGGTTACGACGGGCTGCTTCACGGCGCCCCACCTTCAATGGCTGGATTGCGGCGGTGCCTTCGGCACGGCGTCGTTCTTGTCCCGACCCGTTGCTGCCACTTGTGCGCATCGGGATGCGGACCTCGACCCCGCGATCGCCTCCAATTGTTAGTATCGGACTTCGATAACGATGACCAATACAGTTCGCGACATCCTTCTGGCCTTCGTCAGGGTCCACGTGCTCCATCACGCGGTCTCGGAGCGGGTCTATGGCGCCGGCATGGCCGAGGAACTGGCTCGCCATGGCTACCAACTCAGCCCCGGCACGCTCTATCCGTTACTGCACCGCCTGGAGCAGGACGGCCTGCTGGTGAGCGAGTCCGAGGTCGTGGCGGGCAAGGTGCGCAGGTACTACGTCGCTACCGAGCTGGGGCGGTCAGCACTCATAGAGTTGAAGCCCCGACTGGCGGAACTGGTCGGGGAGGCGCTACCCGAGGACAAGGCCCATGCCCCAGCCAGAACCCGCAAACCACGCACCCCCCGCTGAACCGATGGGCCGCGGCTCCCTGCTAGAGGTCCTGCTCGTCTTCCTCAAGCTTGGCCTCACGTCGTTTGGCGGGCCCGTCGCGCATCTCGGGTACTTCCGCACCGAGTTCGTCGAGCGGCGGCGCTGGCTCGACGATCAGAGCTACGGCGACCTTGTAGCCCTGTGCCAGTTCCTGCCTGGCCCGGCGAGCAGTCAGGTCGGCATGGCACTTGGCCTGCGGCGCGCGGGCTGGGCGGGTGCCTTGGCCGCGTGGCTGGGTTTCACGCTGCCGTCGGCCATCGTGCTGATCCTCTTCGCCTTTGGCGGGGCCGAGTGGTCCGGCCTGGCCTCGTCGGGTGCCGTGCATGGGCTCAAGGTCGTGGCCGTGGCCGTGGTGGCGCAGGCGGTCTGGGGAATGTCGAAGTCCTTGTGCCCGGACCGGCTGCGCGCCGGCATCGCGATCGGCGCGGCACTGGTGGTGCTGGCCGTGCCCACTGCGGCCGGGCAGATCGGCGCCATTGTGCTCGGCGGGCTGGCGGGTCGCTGGACGCTGAAGCTCCAGCACCTGCCGCCGGCTACGCACCAGGACTATGGGGTTGGTCGCCGAACGGGCGCCGTGCTGCTCGCCACGTTCGCGGCCTTGCTGGTCTTGCTCCCGATTCTGGCGGCAGCCCAGCCTTCGCTGTGGCTGAGTGCCACGGCGGTGTTCTACAACGCGGGATCGCTGGTCTTCGGCGGCGGGCACGTCGTATTGCCGCTGCTGTAGGCGGGCGTGGTGCCCCCCGGGTGGGTCAGCAACGACGCCTTCCTGGCCGGATACGGCGCCGCGCAGGCGGTACCGGGCCCGCTGTTCACCTTTGCGGCCTACCTGGGTGCGACCATGCCCGCACCGTTGGGTGGCTGGGTAGGCGGGCTCGCGCTGCTGGTGGTCATCTTCATTCCAGCCTTTCTCCTCGTAGCGGGCGCTCTTCCGTTCTGGGAGGCGATGCGTCAACGTGATGGCGTGCAACGCGCGATGGGCGGCATCAATGCAGCCGTCGTGGGCGTCCTGGGGGCGGCTCTGTACGACCCGGTATGGACGAGTGCGATCCACTCGCGCGCGGACTTCGGCCTGGCGCTGGCCGCCTTCGGGCTGCTGGTCTACGCCAAGGTCTCGCCGCTGATCGTGGTCGCGCTCAGTGCCCTTGCAGGCTGGCTGCTGGCGTGAAGGCGTCTATGGCGCACTGGCCCCGGCCCTGCAGCATCGACTCACGCACCCGCTCGTCACTTACGTTCAACGAGGCCTCTTCATGACATCCCATCCTCTGCTTTCTACCGCGGAACTGGCCAGCGCCTCCTCCGCCATCGTGCTGGACGCACGGGATCGCAACGCCTACGACGCGGGCCACTGGCCTGGCGCCTTCCATCTCGACATCAAGCGTTGGGAAGGCCTCGCGCGCACGGCCGAAGGCGGCCTGCAGCACGCTGAGTTCTGGGCAGTGCAGATCGGCGCGCTGGGCATCGACGGCAGTCGGCCTGTCGTCGTGCACGACGATGGACGCATGACCGAAGCCGCACGAGCCTGGTTCATCCTCCAGTGGCATGGCGCTGATGCGCGGGTGCTGGATGGCGGCTGGGCAGCATTGATCGGGCAGCTGAGCTTCGCTCCCGACCGCACGCCGAGCTTGCCGAACGCCGTCGTATTTCGGCGCCCGGACGGGTACGAGCCTCGCGTGCGACTAATCCAGCGCGACGAGTTGCGCGAGCGCCTGGACGCTGGGCTGCAGGTTCTGGATGCGCGCACCCGTGCCGAACGTGACGGTGTCGACCTGCGCGCGAACGCTCGGGGTGGTCACTTGCCGGGATCGAAGTGGGTGCCTCACGCGGAGCTGCTTCAAGCGGACGGGACCTTGAAGTCCGCGCCGGAGCTGCAGAGCGAGATGTCGGCGGCGGGTCTCGATCCGGAAGCTCCCTTGGTGACGCACTGCGATGCAGGCGGCCGTGCCGCCCTGGCTGCGCTCGCCGCAGTCGTGGCCGGGAAGACCGAGGTGCATGCGTACTACCTGAGCTTTTCCGACTGGGCCGCCGACGCGAGCTGCCCGATCACGAAGCCCTGAGGCCTGCGCGAGTGACAACTCATCGCCGAGTCCCGGTGGTCATGAACGACTGCTTCGGGGGCGCCCAACCCCGACCGGGTCTGTCGGAGCGGCTGGCGGCTTTGGAGAAGCTCGACGGACCGGTTTGGGTCGGGCCGCGACGGCCGACCTCTAGGGCTCACCGCCGGAAAGCTGACCTCAGAGGTGCGATGCCCAGGAGCAGCCACTCGCGAACGGGTCAATTCGACCCGTTGCCGTCGGTCGAGCAGAGCAAGAGCGGACGCACCTGGCGCTCAAGCGCTTGCCGACATCTTCGCATTTCGGCCTTCCGGAAGCCATGCCCGCACCTGCCAGCCATCAATGGCTAAAGTCGTGCCATGCGTGGCGACGAACGGGCACATGACTGAGGTATCTGCAGGAGATTTGCTTCTGCGCGGCACCGTCGGTGGCGTGCTGCTGTTCCACTTGGTCAACCTGCTGGGCCGTGGGCCTCGCCCCGCTGCCCGTGCTGCGCTGTGGCTGTTCACGCTGTCCCTGCTGGCTTACCTAGGCTGTCAGCAGGCGGAGTTGCTGGTTCGTATCCCCGACCCGCTCGTCTGGGGCGTGCTCGCGCTGTGCGCCAGCTCGACGGCCTGGCTCTGGCTGGCTGCCCGCGCCCTGTTCGACGACCACTTCCGCTGGGACTGGCCGCAGTTTGGCGCCGGCGCCGCCATGGTGGCGCTGGGCCTGGCCGCCAACGCGCCACGGCTTGACGCAATGCTGGCGGGAGGCGTCGATCCTGGACCCGGACCGCTGACAACATGGCACGCCGCTGCCATGGTCGCCTTCACCGCTGCGGCAGTCTGGGAAGTGCTGCGGGGCTGGCGCGATGATCTGGTGGAACCGCGCCGCGCAGCTCGGCGCTGGGTTGCACTCGGCATCGGCGTGTACGCCGCGATCGCCCTGGCGGTCGAACTTGCCGTGCGTGATCGGCCGGTCGGCCCGTTGCTGCCGGCGCTGCACGTGGCCGGCATCGGGCTCGTGGCGCTGGCGCTGGCTCTGCTGGTGGCGCGTCGCTCGCTCGACGCTGTTCTCGGGCTCGTGCCGACCATCGAACCGGTGGCCTCCCGGCCGGCCACCTCCGCCCCGCCAGACCCAGCGCCGCGGCCGGATCCGTTGCCACCCGTGGCCTCGCCCGCCATGCAGAAGCTGCAGCGGGCCATGGCCGAGGACCATGCCTACCGGCGCGAAGGCCTCACCGTCGCTTCGCTGGCCGCCGACCTCGGTATGGGCGAAGCAGCGCTGCGGGCGTTGATCAACCAGGAACTGGGGCATCGCAACTTCAACGACTTCCTGCACCACCACCGGCTGCAGGAAGCCGCTGCCCGCCTGGTGGCAGAGGATCTGCCGATCCTTACCATCGCGCTGGAGTGCGGATACGGGTCCATCGGGCCCTTCAATCGCGCGTTCCGCCAGCGCTTCGGGATGACGCCCAGCGAGTACCGCGCCGGGTCTCGCCTCGCCCAGCAGAAGCCCGGCGGCTGACGGTCGGATCGGTTTTCGGCGAGGTCTGGCGACGAATCAGCCAGAGATTGCGATGAATCGGCCAGACCGCGACGGCGTCGCCGACCAGCATGGAGCCCTCATCCGACCGGAGGCCCCATGCCCGAACCCTCATTGCCGCCCACGCTGACGCAGATGGCGTTGACCGTCTTCATCAGCGACTCCCTTCGCTACGCGCTCGCCGCCGGCGCTGTCTGGCTCGTCGTCCAGGTGCTGCTGCGCCGCCGCTTGGCTGGCCGGCGCATCCTGGACGCCGCACCAGCGCCGGGACAGATCCGGCGCGAGATCACCTATTCGCTGTCCACCGTCGCCATCTTTGCCACCAACGGGCTGCTGCTCTGGCTGCTGATCAGCAATGACACGGTCGAGGTCTATCCCGACGTGGAGCGCCGCGGCTGGACCTGGTGGTGGATCAGCCTGGTGCTGATCATCGTCGCCCACGACGCCTGGTTCTACTGGACGCACCGGGCTCTGCACGATCGGCGCTGGTTTCGGGCCGTGCACGGGCGGCATCACGCCTCGCTGCACCCGACGCCCTGGGCGGCGTATGCCTTCCATCCGGTCGAGGCCCTGGTGCAGGCCATCTTCCTGCCGCTGTTCCTGCTGGTGATGCCGGTGCATGCCGGCGTGCTCGGCGTCTTCCTGCTGCACATGATCCTGCGCAACGTCATCGGCCACTGCGCGCACGAACTGTTCCCCTGGCGATGGACGCCGCGCGGCTGGATGCGCTGGATCACGCCGGTCAGTCATCATCACTTCCACCACGCACGCAACCGCGGCAACTACGGCCTGTACTTCACGTGGTGGGACCGCCTGTGCGGTACCGAAGACCCGGAGTACCTGCGATACGGCGATGAGCGCTTCGGGGCGATCGTCCGCCGGGAGGCCACGACATGAGGTCGACCGTGGTGGTGGTCCTGGCGCTGTCACCCTTCGTGGCCAGCGCTGCGCCGACAGCGCCCGACGCACAGGGCGAGTGGTGGACCCCAGGCTTCAACGCTCGGGTGCGCATCGAAGCATGCGGTGACAGCGCCATCTGTGGCCGCATCGTCTGGCTCTGGGACGACAAGCCCCAGGGCATCGCGGACAAGACCCCGCTGGTCGGCAAGCTGGTCATCGACCAGATGAAGCCGGCGGAGCCTGGCCAGTGGGCCGGCGGCCGCCTCTACAACCCGGAGGACGGCCGCGACTACAGGGGCTCGCTGCAGCTGCGCTCGGGCTCGACGCTGGTCGTCAGCGGCTGCGTGCTCTTCGTCTGCCAGACGCAGGTGTGGCGGCGTGCCGACCCGGCACGGTGCCCGCCGGTCGCGCCGCCCTGATCAGCGGCTCGGGCTCAAGGTCCCGGCTTGCTGGCGCCCCAGCCCCACTGGTCCATCAGGCGCCGGTCGCGTGCGGTCTCGGCTTCGATCGAGTCCTGCGGCAACTGCTTGAGGCAATCCTCCATCGCCCGGGGATCCGGCTTCTCGATCGGCTTGGCGGCGGCGGGCTCGCGGACCGATTTGCCGTCCCAGGCAAACGGGTTGATGAATACCGGCGGGTCTGGAAGGCAGTCGTCCTTGTAGAGCGGTGGACCGTCCGACGCGAACGGCGTGAACGAGATAGTCTTCTCGAAGACCAACGGCCGGCCCGTTGGCGTGGCGGGCCAGCGCGGCATGTTGGCGATGGCCTGGCGGGCCAGCCGCTCTGCAACCGGCGACGTGGACCACAAGGTGTCGAGGCTGGCCAGCGAACCGTCGGCAGCGATCTCCACCCGGAAGCGCACCATGCCCTGGTCGGGTCCTTCGACGGCGGTGCCCATCATGCTGCGGACCTGCTGCCCCCAGGTGTAGCGGTAGGCCTTGCTGTTCTTGAGCGTGTATCGGCCGGCGAAGGCCCACTCCTCGGCCGTGGGAGCAGGCGGAGCTGCCATCGTGGCAGGTTGTCGCAGCGTTTCCGGCGGAGGCACCAGTACGACTTCTGGTGCCGCGATGGTCGGGAGAGTCAGAGCCGGTGGTTCAACGGCCGGTGCCGGAGTCGGCGGCTCTCGATCGACTGTTTCGGGCGGCGGCAGCAACTTCAGCTGGATGACCGTCGGCTCGGCGGCCGGCCGGTCCGATTTGCGCACCGACAGGTGGCCGGCCATCACGACGAACAGCAGCGCGTGCAGGGCCACAGAAACCGCAAGCCCAAGGGCGGCCCCGGTGCCGCGGTAAGGCATGGACGGCATCCTTCCCGCCGAGACGGCCACGATCGTCACGGCGAGTGCAGTTGCCGCTGCACGACCGATGCACCGCGTGCGTCGGCCGGATCACGCGAACGCGCGCACACGACCCTCAAGCTTCAGCTCTTCTTGCTCGCGCGCGCGTGGGCATCCATGCCGCCGCGTGCCTTCCACTCGTTGTAGCCGCCATATAGCAAGCGCACGTTCTCGAAGCCATCCATGCGCAGCGCCATCGCGACCTGGGCGGCAAAGGAACTCGTGTTGCAGTAGATGAGGATGGTCTTGTCCTTCGGCAGTTTCGCTCGCTGCGCGAAGACCTGGCGCCATTCGATGTTCACGGCGCTGGGGATGTGGTCCTTGGCAAACTGGCCCGCGTCACGCACGTCGAGCACATGGAACTTGCTGTAGTCCTCGGCCGGGATCTGTTCGGGCAGGATCGTGCCGGCGTTTGCATCGACGAAGTCGAAGTAG
>JAFLDH010000249.1 GCA_017302505.1 Burkholderiales bacterium | reverse complement strand
GGGACGACGATGCAAGACACCAGACAAGCGGCGCTGGCCGCACCCGAACTGCTGCTGGCGCCGGAATGGACGCTGTTGCCCGACGGGCCGGCGCAGGGCCTGGGCGTGGTGGTGCGCGACGGCCGGTTTGCCGACCTCGGCCCGCTGGCCGTGGTGGCGGCGCGGCACGCGCACCTGCAGCCGGTGGGCCTGCCGCAGCGGCTGCTGATGCCCGGCTTCGTCGACGCCCACCATCATCTGACGCAAAGCTTCGGCAAGGCGCTGGCCTTCGGCGAGCCTTCGGAGATCTTCCGCCGCATCTGGGTGCCCCTGGAAGGCAGCCTCGATGCGCATGCGCTGTACCTCAGCGCCAAGCTGGCGGCACTGGAGGCCTTGCGCGGTGGCTTCACGACCGTATGCGATGCCGGCGTGCGCAACCCGGCGGGGCTGCAGGCCATCGAGCACGCGGCGGCCGAGACCGGCATCCGCTGCGTGCTGGGCCTGATCTGCCACGACCAGGAAGCCCTCGCTGGTGCCGACCGCTTTCTGGCGCGTCGTGCGCCGCTGCTGCATCCTGCCCTGGCGGTGGCCATTCCCGAAGCGGCAGACGATGCACTGCTGCACGCTACCTCGCGCCTGGCAGCCGAGGCCGGTGCGGTGTTCCAGGTGCATGTCAACGAGCACCTGGCGTCGGTGGAACGCTCGCTGGTGGCGCGCGGCCTGCGCCCGCTGCAGCACCTGCATGCGGCCGGTGCGCTGGGCCCGCAGGCGCTGCTGGCGCACTGCACGATGCTGACGCCCGACGAGATGCTGCTGCTTCGCGACAGCGGCAGCGCGGTGGCCCTCAACCCGGTGGCCAGCCCGTGGAAGGGCAATGCGGTGGCGCCCAGCGAACTGCTGGCCGCGCTGGGCGTGCGCCTGGGCCTGGGCACCGACGGCACGCGCAGCGATGGCTTCCGCATGATGGACGCGGCCGAGAGCAACCAGCGCCTGGCTTTCGGTCTGGCCAGCGGGGATTCGGTGTGCGGCGCAGGGCGCCTCTGGCTGGACCTGGCGACGCGCGGCGGCGCCGATGCCACGGGCCTGGGCACGGTCACCGGCCAGGTGGCCGTGGGCCGCGCGGCCGACTTCCTGCTGGTGGACCTGGACGTGCCGGAGTTGACGCCCTCGTGGGACCTGCGCTGGGAACTGGTGCGCCTGGCCTCGCGCGCGCAGATCGAGTCGGTGCACGTGCAGGGCCGCCTGCGCCTGTGGCAGGGCTGGCCGGTGGACTGGGACGCGCGTGCGCTGCTGGCCGAGGTGCGCGAGGTGGCCCGCGACCGCGTGGCGCGGGCGCCGATCCACAAGGTGGTGACGATTTCCTAGAACGGATACTGCCGCGGCGTCGTCTGCATCGTGATCCAGCGCAACTCGGTGAACTCGGCGATGCCGGCCTTGCCGCCGAAGCGGCCGAAGCCGCTGCCCTTGACGCCGCCGAAGGGCATCTGCGCCTCGTCGTGCACGGTGGGGCCGTTGACGTGGCAGATGCCTGAGTCGATGCGCCGCGCGACGCGGAAGGCGCGGGCCAGGTCACGCCCGAAGACGCTGGCCGACAGGCCGTATTCGTTGTCGTTGGCGCAGGCCACCGCCTCCTCGACGCCGTTGACGCGCACGATGCACTTCACCGGGCCGAAGGTCTCCTCGCGGTAGATGCGCATGGCCGGCGTCACGTGGTCCAGCACGGTGGCCGGCATCAGCGTGGTCGTGGCCTTCTCGCCGCAGACCAGCTTGGCGCCCTTGGCGATGGCGTCGTCGATCAGTGCGTTGCAGTGCTCGACCGTGCTCATGCCGATCACCGAGCCCAGCACCACCGGCTCGGGCTTGCGCGGGTCGCCCAGCGGCAGGTTCTTCGCCTTGTCGGCGAATTTCTTGACGAAGGCGTCGGCGATTCTCTGGTCGACGATCAGCCGCTCGGTGCTCATGCAGATCTGCCCGCTGTTGGCAAAGCAGCCGAAGGCCGCGCCGTTGACGGCGTCGTCGAGGTCGGCGTCGTCCAGCACCACCATCGGCGCCTTGCCGCCGAGTTCCAGCACCACCGGCTTCAGGTGCCTGGCGCAGGTCATCGCGATCAGCTTGCCCACGCGCGTGCTGCCGGTGAAGTTGACGCGCCGCACGGCCGGGTGCGCAACCATCGCCTCCACCACCGCGCCGGCGTCGGCCGGGGCGTTGGTGATGTAGTTGACGACGCCCGGCGGGAAGCCCGCGTCGGCAAAGGCCTCGATGATCAGCGCGTGGGTGCGCGGGCAGTTCTCGCTGCCCTTCAGGATGACGGTGTTGCCGCAAGCCAGCGGCGTGGCGATGGCGCGCACGCCCAGGATCACCGGCGCGTTCCACGGCGCGATGCCCAGCACCACGCCGGCCGGCACGCGCACGCCCATCGCCAGGCTGCCCGGCACGTCGGAGGGGATCACCTCGCCGGCCACCTGTGTGGTCAGCGCGGCGGCCTCGCGGATCATGCCGGCCGCCAGCATCACGTTGAAGCCGGCCCACATGCCGGTGGCGCCGGTCTCGGCCGGCACCGCCTCGACGAAGGCCGGGGTCTTGGCCTCCAGCGCATCGGCAGCCTTCAGCAGCAGCATGCGGCGTTCGTTCGGGCCGGTGTCGCTCCAGGTCTTGAAGGCCTCGGCCGCGGCCTCCACCGCCATCACCGCATCCGCAGGCGAGCAGGCCGGCGCACGCGTGGCCACGGTGCCGTCCAGCGGGTTGCGGCGCTCGAAGGTGGCGTTGCGCTCGGCCGTGACCTTCAGGCCGTTGATCAGCATCGACAGGTCGGACATGGGGTTCTCCTTCGGTGTTCAGACCGCCACGGTGGCCTTGCGGCGCTGCGCCGCATCGGCCGCGGTGGTGGTGTCGGATTCGGCGGCGCCGAGGTAGGCCTCGCGCACGACGGTGGAGCGGGCCAGCAGCTTGGCCGGCCCGCTGGCCACCAGCACGCCGCGTTCCAGCACGTAGCCACGATCGGCCACGGCCAGTGCCTTCTTGACGTTCTGCTCGACCATCAGCACGGTGGTGCCGGCGTCCGCAATGCGCCGCGCCGCAGCCAGCAGCTCGTCCACCATCTTCGGCGCCAGGCCCAGCGAGGGCTCGTCCAGCATCAGCAGCCGCGGGGCGCTGACCATCGCGCGGGCCACCGCCACCATCTGCTGCTCGCCGCCGCTCATCGTGCCGGCCAGCTGCTGCGCGCGTTCGCGCAGCTTGGGGAAGAGCTTGAAGGCGTCCTCGATGCGCTGTGCGCGTTCCTGTTTCGGGACCAGCCAACCGCCCAATTCCAGGTTCTCGGTTACCGTCATCTGCGGGAACAGCTGACGGCCCTCGGCCACCAGCGCGATGCCGGCGCGCACGATCTCGTGGGTCTTCTCCGGCAGGTCCTCGCCGTTCAGCGTGACGATGCCACGCATCGGGATCAGCCCGGCCAGCGCCTTCAGCAGCGTGGTCTTGCCGGCCCCGTTGGGGCCCAGGATCACGGTCAGCCCGGGCCGCGCCTCCAGCTGCAGATCGCGCAGCACCAGGAATGGCCCGTAGCCGGCGCTCAGGGATTGCACCTTCAGGTGCGCCTGCGCCGTGCCGCCCAGGCGGAAGGGCTGCTCGCGCCACCACATCATGACGCGGGCTCCTCTTCGACCATCTCGTCGCCCAGGTAGGCCTCGATCACCTCGGGGTCGTGCACCACCTGCTGCGGCGGCCCGTCGGCGATCTTGCGGCCCTGGTGCAGCACCAGCACGCGCTCCACGTGGCGCAGCAGGATGGTCACCGCATGCTCGATCCAGATGACGGTCAGGTCCAGCTCGTCGCGCATGCGGCGGATCAGCCGCGCCATGTCCTCGACCTCGCCTTCGGTCAGGCCGGCGGCCACCTCGTCCAGCAGCAGCAGCCGCGGGCGCGTGGCCAGCGCCATGCCGATCTCCAGCAGCCGCTGCTGGCTGGGCGTGATGGCCGCGGCCGGCAGGTCGGCCAGCGCATCCAGCCCGATCAGCTTGAGGATGCTGTCGGCCGTGCGCAGCGCCCAGGGCACGGACTCTTCCTCGCCCCAGAACACGTACTTGCGCGGCCGGCGGCCGGCGAACTTCAGCCCGAAATCGATGTTGTCGCGCACCGTCATCTCGGCAAAGGTGCGCGGCGTCTGGAAGGTGCGCGCCACGCCCAGCGCGGCGAAGCGGTGCGCGCGCTTGCCGGTGAGCGTGCGGCCTTCCACCACCAGCCGGCCCGAGGTCAGCGACTGCACGCCGGAGATGGCATTGAAGAAGGTGGTCTTGCCCGCGCCGTTGGGGCCGATGATGCCCACCAGTTCACCCGCGCGGAAGCGGGCGCTGACGCCGTCCACGGCCGTCAGGCCACCGAAGCGCACGGTGACCTCGTGCGCATCGAGCAGCGGCGTGGCATGCTCAGATGACGACACGGCGTTCCTTCTCGCGCTGCTTGTCGCGGGCCTTGTCGCCGCTCCATTCGTAGCGCTTGCGCTTCCACTCGTCGCGCATGTCGCGCCACCACTGCTTGAAGGTCTCTCCCCGCAACGAGGCCAGCCCGCCGGGCAGGTACAGCACCGACAGGATCAGCAGCAGGCCCAGCATCATCATGTACAGCTGCGGGATCTGCAGGCGCAGCGTCTCGGCCAGCAGGCTGAAGACGATGGCGGCGATCAGCGGCCCCCACAGCGTGGCCGCGCCGCCGATCAGCGCGATCAGCACCGTCTGGAAGCCGATGAAGGGGTTGAACACGGTGGTCGGGTCGATGTAGGTCCAGCGCACGCTCATCGCCGCTCCGGCGGCGCCGGCGAAGGCCGCGGTCAGCGCGAAGCCGGCGATCTTGATCAGCCGCGTGTCCACGCCCAGCGTCATCGCGCGCTGCTCGTCCGAGCCGATGCCGCGCAGCGCCAGCCCGAAGCGCGTGCGCCGCAGCACGATGGAGGTGGCCACGGCGAGCACCGCGATCAGCAGCATCGTCAGATAAATGGTGTCGCGCTCGGGCACCACCGTCAGCACCCGGCCGACGGTGCCGGTGACCTGCTTTTCCCAATAGGTGATGGCATGGCGGATCAGCTCGGTCATGCCGAAGGTCAGCACCGCGAAGTAGGTGCCGCGCAGGTGCAGCACCAGCGCGCCCATCACCACCGCGACGCCGGTGGCGATGGCCGCGCCCAGCACGATGGCGGTGGCCCAGCCCTGGCTTTCGATGCTCAGCGCGCCGGTGTAGGCGCCGATGCCGAAGAAGGCCGAGGTGGCCAGCGACAGGTAGCGCGTGCTGCCGCAGAACAGGCTCCAGCTGGTGGCCAGCGCGATGTACATCAGGCAGGTCAGCGCCATCGCGACCACGAACTCGCTGCCGTAGTAGGGGATCGACAGCGCCCAGCCGGTGAGGCCGAAGAGCACCAGCAGGTCGCGGGTGAAGAGCTGCTTCGGGTTCATCGCTTGCGGTGGAACAGGCCATTGGGCCGCAGCAGCAGCACGGCAATGAACACCGTGTACGACAGCAGCGATTTCAGCGACGGGCTGGTGAAGTGCATGCCGATCGCCTCCACCACGCCCAGCAGCAGGCCGCCGGCCAGCGCGCCGCCCATGCTGCCGAAGCCGCCCAGCGTGATGACGATCAGCGAGGTGACGGTGTAGGGCTCGCCCATCGCCGGCGCGATGGTGTAGGTCATCGACAGCAGGCAGCCGGCCACGCCCGACAGCCCCAGGCCGATGCCGAACATCAGCGGGTGCAGCCGCGCGGTGTCGATGCCCACCAGCTGCGCGCCGGTGGGCGACTGCATCAGCGCGCGCACGCCCTTGCCGTACAGCGTGCTGCGCAGCCAGACGATCAGTGCCGCCGCGAAGGCGATCGACAGCGCCAGCACCAGCAGCTTGTTGGCGGCGAACTGCGCGCCGCCCAGGTGCACCGGCTCGGTTAGGTAGTCGTAGCCGCGCAGCTCGCCGCCCCACACCCAGGAGGCGAAGTTCTGCACCAGGAACATCAGGCCGAAGCAGACCATCAGCGCGCGCGCCTCGAACACGTCGACGTTGGGCGAGGTGTCGGTCAGCCGCTTGAACCACAGCCGGTGGATGGCCAGGCCGAGCACGAAGGTCAGCGCGAAGCTGAAGGGGATCATCAGCAGCGGCGACCACCCGAGCTGCGTGGCCGCCACCCAGGTGACGAAGGCCCCCAGCATCAGGAACTCGCCATGCGCGATGTTCAGGATGCGCATCAGCCCGTACTGCAGGTTCAGGCCGAGCGCGACCAGCGCGTAGATGCTGCCGGTGATGACACCGGAAGCCAGCAGTTCGAGCCAGGCGCCGAGAGACATGGGTGGGTGCGAAAACAGACCGGCGCCCGCAGGCGCCGGTGCCGGGGTTCAGCGGCGGGCGGTCGTGCTCAGACCCAGGCCGGCTTGGCCACCAGCGCGCCGGTGGCCATGCTCTTCGGCCAGATCACCTCGAACTCGCCCTTCTGCCACTGGCTCACCGAGCCGGGCGTGGCGACGTTCTCGCTGCCGTTGAACTTGATCTTGCCGATCACCGTGTCATGGGTGTTGCCGGCCACGTAGTCGCGGATCGCCTTGCGGTCCAGCCCCACCTTGCCGACGGCGGCCTGCAGGATCTCCAGGCTGGCCCAGGTGGCGCCGCTGGCCCAGCGGTCGGGCTCCTTGTTGAACTTCTTCACGTGGGCGTCGAAGTAGGCCTGGGCCATCTTGCTGCTCTTGGCGTTCCATGAGCCCATGCCCATCACGCCCTCGGACGCGGCGCCCATCACCTGCTTGTACAGCGGGAAGGCGGTGCCCACCGACGCGTAGAAGAACTTCGGGTTGAAGCCGATCTCCTTGCTCTGTCGGCTGGCCAGGATGGTGTCCGGCGGGTACGACAGCGCGACGAAGGCGTCGGGGTTCTTGTCCTTGATGCCGCGCAGCACCGGGGCCAGGTCCTTCACGCCGCCGGGGTAGCTCTTCTCTTCCACCAGGCTCAGGCCGCTGCCGCCCACCGCCACCTTCAGCGCGGCGTAGTTCTCCAGGCCGAACAGGTCGTCCACGTAGATGACGGCGATGGTCTTGGCGCCGTTGGCCTTCAGCAGCTCGACCAGCGAATTCATCATCGGCTGCGGCTGCTGCAGCATCAGGAAGAAGTAGGGCAGCTTCATCTCGATCAGCCGCTTGGACAGCGCGGTGGGCGCGATGAAGGGGTAGCCGTAGCGGTTGGCCAGCGGGGCCACCGCGAAGTTGGCATTGCTGCCCCAGGGCGGCAGGATCAGGTCGACCTTGTCGCTGCCCATCAGCTTCTCGTAGCTGCGCACGCAGGTCTCGACCTCGCTGCGGTCGTCGGATGAGATCAGCTCCACCGGGCGCTTGGTGCCCTTGACGTTCAGGCCGCCGGCGGCGTTCAGCTGCTCGGCCCACAGCAGGTAGTTCGGCTCCTGGCTGACCTGCGCGCCGCCGGTCCACGGGCCGGTGCGGGCCATCGCGTAGCCGATGCGCACCGGGCCGGTCTGGGCGCGCAGCACGGCGGG
>JAFLDH010000248.1 GCA_017302505.1 Burkholderiales bacterium | reverse complement strand
ATACCTCATTCTCGGCGCGCTGAGCACCGGGTTTCTGGTGTATGGCATCGCGTGGATCTACGGCTGCACCGGCACGATGAACCTCGATGTGATCGCGGGCATGCTCAATGACGGCCGGGCGGCGGGCTCGGTCTCGGTGATCACCGGCACCGGCGCGCGCTGCGGTGCCGAGGCCGCAGGCCGCGCGGCCGGCGGCTTCAACGGCGGCACCGCGTCACGACCGGGGATCTCGATGGGGATGTCCACGGCAATGGGCCGCGGCTGGGTCTCGAACAGCAGCGGGAAGCCGATGATTCCCACGCCCACCAATACCGCAGCACCGATCAGCCGGCGGCGGGCTCGGGTGCGGGCCGTCTGCACGGTGTCCGCTTCGTCAGCGGCACCGGCCATAGCCGGGCTGTCTTTGCGCTTGGGGAGTGAAAGCACTGGCGTCGGATTCGCAGGGTGTGGGGCCATCAGTTCCGCCCGCCCTGCGGCACGCTGCCGGCGGCTGCTTCAGCTGCCGTGCGCACTGCGCGTTCGCGGCACGCCTTCCTTCAGCACGCCACCGACGCAGAGGAACGAACCGAAGACGACGATTCTATCAGCCGGGTCCGCCGCCTCCAGGGCCGCCTGCAGCGCCAGCGACGGCGTGGCGAAGCATCCCGCCAGGCTGGCGGCGGCCGGCAGCTGCTGCGCCAGATCGACGGCGCGGGCTGCGCGCGGCAGCGGCAGGTCGCACAGGTACCAGGCATCGACCAACGGCTGCAGTTTCTGCACGATGCCGTCGATGTCCTTGTCGCGCATCGCACCGAACACCGCATGCGTGCGCGGGTAGAAGCCCATCTGGTCCAGGTTCAGTGCCAGCGTGGCCACGGCATGCGGGTTGTGGGCCACGTCCAGCACCAGCACCGGCTGCCCCGGCAGGATCTGGAATCGGCCCTGCAGCTCCACGGTGGCCAGGCCGTTGCGCACCGCCTGCGCAGTGATCGGCAGGCGCTCGTGCAGCGCTTCGAACACCGCTAGCACGCCGCTGGCGTTGACCAACTGGTTGGCGCCTCGCAAGGCCGGATAGGCCAGGCCGTTGTAGCGCCGGCTGCGCCCGCGCCAGGCCCACTGCTGGCGGTCACCGCTGTGCACGAAATCGCGGCCCACCCGGCGCAGGTCGGCACCCAGGGTCTCGGCATGGCGCAACACGCTGTCAGGCGGCAAAGGGTCGCTGATCACCGCGGGCCGATTGGCCCGCAGGATGCCGGCCTTCTCGAAGCCGATGCTCTCGCGGTCGGGGCCCAGCAACTCCACATGGTCCAGATCGATGCTGGTGATCAGCGCGCAGTCGGCATCCACCACGTTCACCGCATCCAGACGCCCGCCCAGGCCCACCTCCAGGATCACCAGGTCCAGCGGCGCCATCGACAGGGCCCGCATGATCGCCAGGGTGGTGAACTGGAAGTAGCTCAGGACCACGTCGCCGCGCGCCTGCTCGACGGCCTGGAAGTGCGGCAGCAGCGCCGTGGCGTCGAGGTGCCGGCCGTTGACACGGCAGCGCTCCTCGAAGTGCACCAGGTGCGGGCTGCTGTACAGCCCGACCCGGTAGCCGGCCTGCATGGCAATGGCTTCGAGCATCGCACAGCTGGAGCCCTTGCCGTTGGTGCCAGCCACGGTCACCACCGGCACCGCGAAACTCAGGCCCAGGCGCTCGCGCACCCGCCGTACCGGCTCGAGTGTCGGTTCGGCATTGGGCGGATGCAGGCGCTCGCAATGGGCAAGCCATTCGTCCAGGGTGGTGGGCGTGGGCATGGCAACTGGGGCGCGCCTGGCGCGCCGCTTGAATGGCCGCCGGCCGTCAGGCGACGGCGTCGGCGCTCTGACGCTGCAGCATCGCCAGCGCGCGGGCAATGGTCGGGCGCAGCTGGCGGCGGTCGATGATCATGTCCAGCGCGCCCTTCTCGATCAGGAACTCGCTGCGCTGGAAGCCTTCGGGCAGCTTCTCGCGGACGGTGTTCTCGATCACGCGCGGGCCGGCAAAGCCGATCAGCGCCTTGGGCTCGGCGATGACCAGGTCGCCCATGAAGGCGAAGCCGGCCGACACGCCGCCCATGGTCGGGTCGGTCAGCACGCTGATGTACGGCAACCGGGCCTTGGCCAGGTGGGTCAGCGCGGCATTGGTCTTGGCCATCTGCATCAGGCTCAGCAGGCCTTCCTGCATGCGCGCGCCGCCAGTGGCCGAGAAGCACACGAAGGGCACCTTCTGCTCGATGGCGGTCTCGACGCCGCGCACGAAGCGCTCGCCGACCACCGAGCCCATCGAGCCGCCCATGAACTCGAACTCGAAGCAGGCCACCACCAGCGGCAGGCTCATCACCGCACCGCCGAAGACCACCAGCGCGTCGGTCTCGCCGGTGGCGTCGAGCGCGGCCTTCAGCCGCTCGGGGTATTTCTTGCTGTCCTTGAACTTCAGCGCGTCGACCGGCAGCACCTCCTGGCCGATCTCGTAGCGTCCTTCGGGGTCGAGGAAGGCGTCGATACGGGCGCGTGCGCTGATGCGGTGGTGGTGGTCGCACTTGGGGCAGACATTGAGGTTCTGCTCCAGGTCGGTCTTGTAGAGCACCGTCTCGCAGGACGGGCACTTGATCCACAGCCCCTCGGGCACCGAGCGGCGTTCGCTCGGGTCGGTGTGCTGAATCTTCGGCGGCAGCAGCTTTTCCAACCAGCTCATGCGTGTGCTCCTTGCTCTTTCGCGTCGAGGGCGGCGCGGATGCCGGCCATGAAGTCGCGGCCGGCGCGGGCCGCATTGTCGCGCGGCTCGGCTTCCAGGATCTGCACCAGCCGGGTGCCGATGACCACCGCGTCGGCCACCTGGGCCACGGCCTGGGCGCTGGCGGCGTCGCGGATGCCGAAGCCCACGCCCACCGGCACCGACACATGGGTGCGGATGCGCGGCACCATCTGCGCCACACCGGCCGTGTCCAGATGGCCGGCGCCGGTGACGCCCTTCAGCGACACGTAATACACATAGCCGCTGGCCAGTTGCCCCACCTGCTGCATGCGCGCCTCGGTCGAGGTGGGCGCCAGCAGGAAGATCAGGTCCATGCCGTGGGCGCGCAGCGCAGCGGCGAAGTCGGCGCATTCCTCGGGCGGGTAGTCGACCACCAGCACGCCATCCACGCCCGACGCGGCCGCCTCGCGGATGAAGCTGCCGGCGCCGTGCCGCTGGTCGAAGCGCTCGATCGGGTTGGCATAGCCCATCAGCACCACCGGCGTCTTGGTGTCGTCGCGGCGGAACAGCCGCACCGCGTCCAGCACCTGCGCCATGCCGATGCCGCGCGCCAGCGCGCGTTCGCCGGCCTTCTGGATCACCGGGCCGTCGGCCATCGGGTCAGAAAAGGGCACGCCCAGCTCGATGATGTCGGCGCCGCCGGCCACCAGGCCGTGCATGATCTCCGGCGTGGCGTCGGCGTAAGGGTCGCCCACCGTCACGAACGGGATCAGCGCCTTGCGCCCATCGGCCAGCAGCGCCTTCATCACCCCGGCAATGCGGCTCATCGCTTCACCTCGACGCGCTGGCCGCCGGCGGCGGGCCGGCACGACGGCCGGCAGTAGAACTCGGCGCCGGACAGGTCGGCCACGGTGCCGATGTCCTTGTCGCCGCGGCCGGACAGGTTGACCAGCAGGTGCTGGTCGGGCCGCATCGTCGGCGCCAGCTTCATCGCATAGGCCACCGCATGGCTGGATTCCAGCGCCGGGATGATGCCCTCGGTGCGGCACAGGTGATGGAAGGCAGCCAGCGCCTCGTCATCGGTGATGCCCACGTACTCGGCGCGGCCGATGTCGTGCAGGTAGGCGTGCTCCGGGCCGACGCCGGGATAGTCCAGCCCCGCCGACACCGAATGCGTCTCGGTGATCTGGCCGTTCTCGTCCTGCAGCAGGTAGGTGCGGTTGCCGTGCAGCACGCCGGGTGAGCCGGCGCTGATCGACGCCGCGTGCTTGCCGGTGCCGATGCCGTGGCCGGCAGCCTCGACGCCGATCAGCCGCACGCCCTCGTGCCGGATGTACGGATAGAAGATGCCCATCGCGTTGCTGCCGCCGCCCACGCAGGCGATCACCGCATCGGGCTGGCGGCCCACCTGCGCCGGCATCTGCGTCAGGCATTCCTCGCCGATGACGCTCTGGAAGTCGCGCACCATCTCCGGGTACGGCGCCGGGCCGGCCACCGTGCCGATGATGTAGAAGGTGTTCTCGACGTTGGTGACCCAGTCGCGCAGCGCCTCGTTCAGCGCGTCCTTCAGCGTCTTGCTGCCCGATTCCACCGGCACCACCTTGGCGCCGAGCAGGTGCATGCGGTAGACGTTGGGGCTCTGGCGCTTGATGTCCTCGGCGCCCATGTAGACCACGCATTCCAGGCCATAGCGCGCGCAGATGGTGGCCGTGGCCACGCCGTGCTGGCCGGCGCCGGTCTCGGCAATCACCCGCGGCTTGCCCATGCGCCTGGCCAGCAGCGCCTGGCCGATGGTGTTGTTGACCTTGTGCGCGCCGGTGTGGTTCAGGTCCTCGCGCTTCAGGTGGATCTGCGCGCCGCCCAGCTCGCGGCTTGTGCGGGCGGCGTGGTAGATGGGGCTGGGCCGGCCGACGAAGTGCGCCAGCTCATGGCGGAACTCGGCCTGGAAGGCCGCGTCGTTGCGGTAGTGGGCATAGGCCGCCTTCAGCTCGTCCAGCGCGTGGAACAGCGTCTCGGCCACGAAGCTGCCGCCGTAGGGCCCGAAATGCCCGGTCGCGTCGGGCTGTTGGTAGTTCAGCATGGTGTTCATCCTCGAGGGGTGTCGGCGATGCGGGCATCGGCCTCGCGCACCGCCTGGCAGAACCGGCGCATCGCCTCGGCATCCTTGATGCCCTTGGCGCTCTCCACGCCGGAGCTCACGTCAACGGCCCAGGGCCGTACGCGCAGCACCCCATCGATCACGTTGGCAGCGTTCAACCCACCAGACAAAACGACCGGACGGGGCACGCTTGGTGGAATGAGTGACCAATCGAAGACCTTTCCACCGCCGCCGAAGGCCTCGACATGGGCATCGAGCAGCAGGGCCATCGCGCCTTGGAAGCGCGTGCCGAAGTCTAGCAAATCGAAGCCCGGCGCCATGCGTGCCGCCCGCAGGTAGGGCCGGCCGACGGCGTCGCACTGTGCCGGCGTTTCGTCGCCATGGAACTGCAGCAGCGCATCGGGCACCGCGGCGATGCCGGCGGCGATCTCCTCGGCGCTGGCATTGACGAACAGCAGCACCGGCACCACGAAGGGCGGCAGCCGCTTCGCCAGCGCCGCGGCACGCGCTGGCGTCACCGCGCGCGGGCTCTTCGGATAGAGGTTGAAGCCCAGCGCGTCGGCGCCGGCCTCGCAGGCGGCGTCGACATCCTGCTCTCGGGTAAAGCCGCAGATCTTGATGCGCGTGCGCATTCAGCTCAGCCAGTCCATCGCCGGCGTGTGGTCGGGAATCGCATGGCGCGCATCGTAGTACGGGCCCAGGAAGTAAAGCCCCTCGGCGGCGAAGGTCGGCGCGGCCAGCTCGCGGCGGCGCGCTTGCAGCACCTCGCCCATCCAGGTCGGCGGCCGGCGGCCCTCGCCCACCGCCAGCAGGCAGCCCATCAGGTTGCGCACCATGTGGTGCAGGAAGGCGCTGGCGTCGAAGTCGAAGCGCCAGGTCCCACCGCGCTGCTCGATGCGGATGCTGCGCATCGTCTTCACCGGCGTGCGCGCCTGGCATTCGGCGGCGCGGAAGGCGCTGAAGTCGTGCTCGCCGATCAGCAGCGCCGCAGCCTGGCGCATGGCCCGCAGGTCCAGCGGCCGGAAGCTCCAGCCACAAAGCCCCTGCTCCACCGATGGTCGCACGGCCGACTGCAGCAGCAGGTAGCGGTAGCGCCGCCCCTGCGCCGAGCGCCGGGCGTCGAAATCGGCCGCCACCGGCTGGCACCACTGCACCGCGATGTCGCCGGGCAGGTAGCGATTGGTGCCGCGCACCCACGAGAAGGGGTCGCGGGCCACCGGCGCATCCAGGTGCACCACCTGGTTCAGCGCATGCACGCCGGTGTCGGTGCGGCCGGCGCAGACCGTCTTCACCGGCGTGGCGGCAAAGGCCGACAGCGCCGCTTCCAGCCGGTCCTGCACGGTGCGGCCGCCGGGTTGCGACTGCCAGCCGAGGTAGGCGCCGCCGCGGTAGGTGATTCCCAGCGCCAGGCGCTGCGCGTGCGATTCGGCCATGGCCGCATTGTGGGCCCGGGCCGGAAACGAACAGGGGCCCTGGCGGGCCCCTGCGGAAGGCGGCGGGTGCCGCTCAGTTCAGGCTGTCGAGCATGCCCTGGGCCTTGGTCTTCATCGCGCCTTCGGCGCTGGCCACCACCTCTTCGAGCAGGTCGCGGGCACCTTCCATGTCGCCGATCTGGCGGAACTCCTCGGCCAGCTCGAGCTTGCGCGCCAGCGGGTCGGCGTCGTCGTCGCCCAGTTCGAAGGACGGCAGCGATTCGGCAAAGTCGTCGGCCGCCGACAGCGGCGCCGGGCGCGACGAGGCGCCGGTCTTGTCGTCGTCCAGCGTCAGTTCGCCCAAGTCGAAGTCGAGCGCGCCGCCACCGGCATCCGGCTTGGCGCTGCCCGGCAGGTCCAGCGAGAAGGGCTTGTCGTCGGCGATGCTGGCGCCGGTGGTGAACGGGCGGGTCACCTCCAGCGCGCTGGGCGTGGTGTCGCTGCTGGCCTGGCCGCTGAGGTCCAGGTCGAGATCCAGGTCCAGGCTGGGCGGCGCGTCCAGCGAGCCCGGCTCGGCGATCGGCCCCGCAGGCGCCTTGGCCTGGACCGACGCCGGCAGCGTGGTGGCGTCCAGAGGCTCGACCAGCCGGCCGCCTTCACGCTCGATCATGTCGGGCTGGCCGCCCGGCGCATACAGCGGGTTGTCGGGGTCGATGGTGCGACCGAGCTCCTGCGCCTTGCGCCAGTCGTCGCTGTCGGCACCGGTCAGCGCAAACAGCTGGCCGGCCAGCAGCTCGAAGCCCTTGGTATCGCGCCGCTTGGCATACACCTCCAGCAGCTTGCTGCGCACCGCCAGGCGGTCCGGGTTGGCGCGCATCGCCTCCTTGAGGATCTCCTCGGCCTGCAGGTCGCGGCCATAGGCCAGGTAGACGTCGGCCTCGGCCACCGGATCGACGTCGCCGATGGCATCCAGCTGGCTCAGCGAATAGCTCATCGACGAGGCCGACGAACTGGCGCTGCTGGGCGCATCGTGGGTGTCGATGCGCTGGCCGCCGCTGGCACCGAAGAAGGAATCGGGCTGCAGCCGGCTTTCCAGGAACGAGGTCTCGCGCTCGGACTTGCGCAGCCGGCCGCGCAGCCGGTACGCGCCGAAGCCGGCGACCAGAGCCACCAGCACGCCCGCACCGGGCAGCAGCAGCGGGTTGTCCATCAGCGAATCGAGCAGGCCGGGCTCCTCGGCCTCGGCCTGTGCGGCCGGTGCTGGGGCCGGCTTGGGCGGCGGCGGCACGACCGGCGCCGAAGCC
>JAFLDH010000247.1 GCA_017302505.1 Burkholderiales bacterium | reverse complement strand
CGCTGCCGCAGAGCCGGTACCCGGCTTCCTGCGCCGCGCCCAGCAGGCGGAACGCTGGCGCCAACCGGGCCGACGGGGCCTGCTGGCCGGCATCGCCGTGCTGCTGGCCTTGTTGCTGGCCAGCCAGATGGCACTGCACTACCGCGACCGGCTGGCGGCCGCATCGCCCGCGGCGCGGCCGCTGCTGCTGGCGGCCTGCAGCCTGCTGGGCTGCAAGGTGGAGCCGCCGCGACGCATCGAAGCACTCAATGTCGACAGCAGTGGCTTGCTGCGGGTGCAGGGCAGCCCGCTGTACCGCCTGTCACTGGTGGTGCAGAACAAGGCACCCACCGAGGTACGCATGCCGGCGGTGGACCTGGTGCTCACCGACGCGCAGGGCCAGACGCTGGCGCGGCGCGTGCTGAGCGCGGCCGAACTCGGCCAGTCGGCCGAACATCTGCCCGCCGGCGGCGAGACCACCTTGCAAGCCACGCTGGACCTGGGCGAGCGGCGCGTCGCCGGCTACACGGTGGAGCTGTTCTACCCCTGATCCGGGTTGGCTGCCGGGCGCCGTCAGCGCCCCACCGCATCAGCCGACCAGCAGCCGCAACAGCGCCTGTTCCTCCCCAACGGCTTCGCCTTCCGCGACCAGCAGGTCCTGCACCGTGCCGGCGGACGGTGCCGACACCGGAATCTCCATCTTCATAGATTCGATGATCAGCAGATCCTGATCGGCTTCGACACGCTCGCCAGCTTGGACCAGCAGCTTCCAGACATTGCCGGCAACTTCGCTGCTGACGGTGACGGTGGGCATCTTGTCTCCTAGAAGGTGGGGCTCAGGGCCGCATCGCGAAGCGTGCCGGGCCCGGGGTGCGCAACGGCTCGGCCAGCCGCGCGAAGTCGCACAACAGCGCCCGCGTGCGCCGCGGGTCGATGATCTCCTCGACCCAGAAGCGTTCGGCGCTGCGGAAGGGCGAGCGCAGCGCGTTCAGCCGTTCCTCGATTTCGGCCAGCTTGGCCTTCGGGTCGGGTGCGGCATCGATCTCGGCGCGGTAGGCGGCCTCGATGCCGCCTTCCAGCGGCAGGCTGCCCCAGTAGGCCGAAAGCCACGCATAGCGCAGCGAGAAGCGCCCGGCCGGCTGGTGCGCCGCACCGGCCACGCCGAAGGCATTGCGCACGATCACCGTGCACCACGGCACGGTCGTCTGGTTCAGCGCGGCCATCGCACGCACGCCGTGGCGGATGGTGGCGCTGCGCTCGGCTTCCAGCCCGATCATGAAGCCCGGGCAGTCCATCAGGTAGACGACCGGCAGGTGGAAGGTCTCGGCCAGGTCGACGAAGCGCACCACCTTCTGGCAGGTCTCGGCGCCCCAGGCGCCGCCGTAGTGGAAGGGGTCGCTGGCCAGCAGCAGCACCGGCAGGCCCTGCAGCCACGCCAGGCCGGCGATGATGCTGCGGCCGAAGTTGCGGCCCATCTCGAAGAAGCTGCCGCGGTCGACCACCGCCTCGATGATCGGCCGCATCTTGTAGACCTTGCGCCGGTCGCGCGGCACTGCGCTCATCAGGGCTTCGTCGGCGCGCTGCGGGTCGTCGTCGCTGGGCCGCACTGGCGAGACCGAGTGCACCGACGAGGGCAGGTAGGACAGGAAGCGCCGCGCGGCGGCGAAGGCCTCGTCCTCGGTGTCCACCGCCAGATCCACCGCGCCGCTGCGCGTCTGGATGTCCGCGCCGCCCAGTTCCTGCTTGTCCAGCGCCTGGCCCAGCCGCGCCACCACCGGCGGGCCGGCGACGAACATCGCGGAGGCCTTGGTCATCACCGAGAAGTGCGTGGACGCCAGCCGCGCTGCGCCCAGCCCGGCCACCGAGCCCAGGCCCAGGCCGACCACTGGCACCTCGGCCAAGTTGGCGGTGGTGCGCCAGAACAGCCGCGTGCCGCCGATGCCGCCCGGCAGGTTGGACGCGCCCTTGGTCTCGATGGTCTTGACCGAGCCGCCGCCGCCCGAGCCTTCGATCACGCGCACGATCGGCAGCCGGAACTCGGCGGCCATGTCCTCGGCCATCAGCGGCTTCTCGGCGATGGACGCGTCGGCCGAGCCGCCGCGCACCGTGAAGTCGTCGCCCACCACCACCACCGGCCGGCCGTCGATGGCGGCACGGCCGAACACGCAGTTGGCCGGCGTCACCTGCTGCACGCGGCCCTGCGCGTCGTACTCGCCGATGCCCGACAGCGCACCCACCTCGTGGAAGCTGCCCGCGTCCACCAGCCGCGTGATGCGCTCGCGCACCGTCAGCCGGCCGGCGTCGTGCTGACGCTTCACCTTGTCGGCGCCGCCCATGGCCTGGGCCATGGCCGTGCGCTGCGCCAGTTCGTCGAGTTCGGGCTTCCAGCTCATCGTTGTCCTCCGGTGTGCCGGCATGCAGCTTGCAAGCGGGCGGGCGCTGCGCTGGCCTGGGTGATGGCCGCGCACGGTACAACCTCGGCATGAACGCCCCCGTCACACCGGCCCCGGCCGCCCAGCGCGAGAGCGCCATCGCGCTGCTGCTGTGCGCGGTGGCCGGCTACGCCGACGCGGTGGGCTACCTGCAGGCGGGCGTGTTCGCCGCCAACATGACCGGGAACAGCGTGCTGCTGGCCATTGGTCTGGCGCAGGGGCACTGGGCGCTGTCGGCCGAGCGCGCTGTCACCGTGGGCTGCTTCTTCGGCGGCGCGGTGCTGGGCCGGCTGCTGCTGCGCCTGGCCGGCCAACGCGCGTCGGCGCTGCTGCTGGCCGAGGCGCTGCTGCTGGGCGCTGCACTGTGGTCCGAGCCACGGCATGCACTGGCGGTGTGGCTGATGGCCGCCGCCATGGGCGTGCAGGCCAGCGCGATGACCCGCTTCAACGGCACGGCGCTGAGCACGGTGGTCATGACCAGCACGCTGGCGCGGCTGGCACGCGCCGCGGCCGATGCGCTGGTAGCGCCCTTCGGCATGAAGCCACCGGCCAGCGCCGAGCCGGTGGCGCTGCTGCTGGGCACCTGGCTGGCCTATGCGCTGGGCGCTGCTGCGGCCACGCTGCTGCTGCCGCGTCTGGCGGCCCCGCTGTGGCCCACCGTGGCGCTGCTCGGCCTGCTGTGCGCGGCGCTGGCCTGGAAGGGCCGCTGAGCGCGGCGCGTGCCGCGGCATCAGCGGCCGGCCTCCGCCATCGCGTCGGCGATCAGCTTGGCCGTCAGCGCCGGGTCTTCCATCGGCAGCATGTGGGTCTTGTCCAGCAGCTGCAGGTCGCGCCCCTGCCGGAACTCCTGCGCCAGCTGCGCGTAGGTGGGCGTGCCCAGCGGGTCCCAGGGCTTGACGTTCGGGTCCTGCGGCCGGGCGCGCAACACCAGCACCGGGATGTCCAGAGCGCGGATGCTGGCGTAGACACTGGGGTTGGCCAGCGCGCTCGGGTACACACGGCCCTCGAAGGCCGGCGCGCAGGCCAGCTCGAAGCCCTGGCCGTCGGCGGCGGGCTTCAGGCCGTGCTGGCAGTAATCGTGCAGCGCCTGGGTGTCGAACACCGAGTACGGCGGCCGGTCGGCAAAACGCTCGAACATCTGCTGCGCCGAGTCGAAGCGGTTCTTGCGCTGCGCGGACGGGTGCAGCGTGCCGGGTGGCGGCAGCGGTTGGTGGTATTCGGCCGGGCCGCGGATCACCGGGTCCACCAGCACCAGCTGGCGCAGCCGCCCCGGCGCGAAGGCCGCAGCCTGCACCAGCGCATGCGCGCCCATGCTGTGACCCACGCCGACGGCGTCCTTGACCTCCAGCGCCTCCAGCATCGCCGCCTGGTCGCGGCCGAAATCGGCCCAGCTGTCGAAGCCGGTGCCGCCGCTGCGGCCGTGGCCGCGCTGGTCCACCGCGATCACGTGGTGGCCGGGCAGCTGGTGGATCACCTGGTCCCACACCCGGCCGTGGAAGCCGGTGGCATGCACCATCCACAACGTGGGCGCCTGGCCGCGCAACTGCGGCCGCCATTCATGGCAGGCCAGCGTCAGGCCGCGCAGTTCCAGGTGGTGCAGCTTCGGCTGGTGCGACACCCTCAGACCTCCGCCGCCAGCCGGCAGGCCTGGTCGATGGCGCGCTTGGCATCCAGCTCGGCCGCTTCGTAGGCGCCGCCCACCAAGTGCGCCTTCAGGCCGGCGGCCTGCAGCTGGTCGGCCAGCGTGCGCAGCGGCATCTGGCCGGCGCAGACGATCACGGTGTCCACCGCGAACAGCCGCGGCTCGCCGTTGACGCGGGTGTGCAGCCCGGCGTCGTCGATCTTCAGGTATTCGACGCCGCCGATCATCTGCACGCCGCGGCGCTGCAGCGTCAGCCGGTGCGTCCAGCCGGTGGTGCGGCCCAGCGTCTTGCCCAAGGCATCGGCCTTGCGCTGCAGCAGGAACACCTCGCGGTCGGCCCGCGCCACCTGCGGCACCACGCCGGTGACGCCGCCGCGCGGATGGTTCTTGAAGTCGATGCCCCATTCGCGCGCGAACACGTCGATGTCCAGCGCGGCCGAGGTGCCCTCGTGCGTCACCAGCTCGGCCACGTCGAAGCCGATGCCGCCGGCGCCGATCAGCGCCACGCGCCGGCCGATCGGCTTGCGGCCGAGGATCGCGTCGATGTAGGGCACCACCATCGGGTGGTCGATGCCGGGGATGTCGGGCCTGCGCGGCTCGATGCCGGTGGCCACGATCACCTCGTCGAAGCCTTCGGCCTTGAGCCCCGCCGCATCGGCGCGGGTGTTCAGCCGCAGCGTCACGCCCGTCTTGGCCAGCATGGTGCGGAAGTAGCGCAGCGTCTCGTGGAACTCTTCCTTGCCCGGAATGCGCTTGGCCAGGTTGAACTGCCCGCCGATTTCCGGCCCGGCCTCGAACAGCGTGACGCGGTGGCCGCGCTGCGCCGCGGTGGTGGCGAAGGCCAGCCCGGCCGGGCCGGCGCCGACCACCGCGATGCGCTTGGGCGCCGGCGTGGGCAGGTAGTTCAGCTTGGTCTCGTTGCAGGCGCGCGGGTTGACCAGGCAGCTCACCTGCAGCCGGCCGCCGAAGGTGTGGTCCAGGCAGGCTTGGTTGCAGCCGATGCAGGTGTTGATCTCGTCCTCGCGGCCCTCGCGCGCCTTGTTCACCAGATCGGGGTCGGCCAGCATCGGCCGCGCCATCGACACCATGTCGGCATCGCCGCGGGCCAGCACGTCTTCGGCCACCTGCGGCATGTTGATGCGGTTGCTGGTGATCATCGGCACCTTCAGCTCGCGCCGCAGCCGGCCGGTCACCTGCGCGAAGGCCGCGCGCGGCACCATCGTGGCGATGGTCGGCACGGGCGCCTCGTGCCAGCAGAAGTGCGTGCTGACGATGTTCGCGCCGGCCTGCACGACGGCGTGGCCCAGCGAGACGATCTCGTCCCAGGCCAGGCCGCCTTCCAGCATGTCCATGGCCGCGATGCGGAAGATGACGATGAAGCGCTCGCCCACCGCTTCGCGCACGCGCCGCACCACTTCCACCGGGAAGCGCATGCGGTTCTCCCACGGGCCGCCCCAGCGGTCGGTGCGCAGATTGGTCTTCTGCACCAGGAAGGTCGACAGCAGGTAGCCGGCCGAGCCGATGATCTCCACGCCGTCGTAGCCCGCTTGTCTGGCCATCGCCGCGCAGTTGGCAAAGTCGGCCAGCTGCTTCTCGATGCCGGCCTCGTCCAGCTCGTTGGGCGTGAAGCGGCCGATGCGCGACTTCACCGGCGACGGCGCCACGCAGGCCGGCGTGCCGGCCAGCGGCCCGGTGTGCAGGATCTGCATGACGATCTTCACCGACGGGTCGGCGGCATGCACGGCTTCGGTGATCAGCCGGTGCTGCGCGGCTTCTTCGGGCGTGGACAGCTTGCTGCCGAGGCCGCCTTCCTCGTTGGGCGGGATGCCGCCGGTGATGATCATGCCGACGCCACCGCGCGCCCGTTCGGCGTAGTAGGCGGCCATGCGCGGGAAGCCGTCGGGGGCCTCTTCCAGCCCGGTGTGCATCGAGCCCATCAGGATGCGGTTCTTGAGCGTCGTGAAGCCCAGGTTCAGCGGGCTGAAGACATGCGGGTAGCGGTTAGTTCCAGACATCGGGCGCCTCGAGCAGACAGTGGCGCCGCATGCTAGCCGCCCTGCCGGGGCCGACCTGCCACCTGCGCGACGCCACCCCATATTGACCCAGGGCAAGCATCGGCGATTCGGCGTGTGAGGCCCCCTGGCAAAGCGCTGCAGCGGCTCGATCTACAGCACGCAGGCCCGCCGGGTCTGCCTCAACCCCATGGAGGACACGATGAACGCAATGCAGCGACTTCACTTCGCCCCGCTCGCCCTGGCGGCCGTGCTGGCTTGCACCGCGCCGACGGTCGGCGCGCAGGCCGCGTCCCAGTCCGGCGTCTTCGTGCCGGCACCGGAGGGCACGGTGCTGGTCTACCAGCGCAAGAGCGAGGGCAGCTACGGTCAGTACGAAGGGCCGGTGCGTTGGACGATCGGCCAGCGCGACTGGAACGGGCGCAAGCTCGTCAGCTCCACTTCCGAACGGCATGGCATCCAGTTGCTCGACCCTGGCAACCACGCCATCGTCGCGCAGTTGTCCAGCGACGGCCAGCCGCTGATGTCCTTCAACCCGCCCCTGGCCTACGAGTGGCCGCTGGCCGTGGGCAAGGCCTGGCGCGGTGTCTACGAGTTGACACGTTACACGCCGCCAATGGTGTCGTCGCTGACCATCGACTACAAGGTCGAGACGCTGGAGGAGGTGAGCGTGCCTGCCGGCCGCTTCATGGCCTACAAGGTGGTCACCACCAACTCGTTGGGCGAGACCGACCAGACCTGGACCGTGCCTTCGCTGGGCATCGGCACGCTCAAGGTGGTGCGCGACCGCCCGGCCAACCATCCACTGGGGCCCGGCCATCTGGAGGGCGTGCTGGTCTCGCGCAGCCTGCCCCCGCAGTAGGCGGGCCAGCGCGGCAACCGGCCGCAGGGGTCGGCCAAGGAGTGTTTGCCCAATGGAACCCTCCCTGTACCCAGGCCCTTCGGTCGCTGACCTGGTGGTCACCGCGGCGGCAACGCACCGCCTTCATCAGCGACCATTCGGGCTGGAGCCACCTCGGCTGGCATCACGCGCTGAACCGTTTCATGAATCTGTCGGACAAGCCCGCGCGTGCTCGCCTTGAACCTCGGTAACTTAGGTTGTCATCAGCCAACGAGCAAAGAGCCTCAAGAAACTCGCTGAACGCAGCCGGTTGCCCCTCGTCCTCCTGGCGTCAGGGACGCCACATGAAAAAGTAGAACAACGAGAGGCAAGCGAGGGGCGGCAAGGCGCCCGTACGAAGAAGAAGAACGCGACCTCCATCACGGGCTATCGCCTACGCACCGCGCTGGCGAAGGCCTCGCGCTCGCGCAGCGCAGCGCGGGTGGGCTGCACTTCGGCCGAACGCGCATCCACCGGCTCGCCGCAGGTGGCGCAGGCCAGCACCGGCTGCAGTGCGTGGTCGTGGTCGCGGTGATGAGGCGCGGCAACCGGGCACGATGCGCGATTGATACGCGTCCTCGGCTCTC
>JAFLDH010000246.1 GCA_017302505.1 Burkholderiales bacterium | reverse complement strand
GCCAGCCCCAGGCCGCCCACGCCCACCGCCGCCAGGCGGCCCAGCGCGTTGCCTGCGGCCACGGCACCGCCCGTCATGCGGCCCTGCGCCTGGTCCACCCGCTCCATGGAGCCGGCCACGCCGGCCATGCCGGCCTGCACCTGTGGTGCGCCGTCCACCGACAGCCGGAAACGCATCTGCTGGTCCATCAGCTACCTCGGCAGGCGTGCTGCGGCCGCAGCACGTTGTTCGGCCCAGACCTTGAGCGTGGCGCGTTCCAGCACCTGCAGCTCGGCAAAGCGCTCGCGCCGATCGGCGCCGCGCAGGCCTTCGATGCGGCACACGGCTTCGACGCCGGTGTAGTCCAGCCCGATCGCGCCTGCGGGCCCGGTGCGCCACTGCGTGCCGACCTGGAACCACAGCCGCAGGGCCGGCACGTGGTCCGGCCAGAGCCAGAAGTTGGGAAGGCGCCGCTGGGCGCCAGCGGCGCGCATGAAGGCATGGAGGGCTGCGCCGACCTGCTGCCGCCCGAAGGCCATGGGACTGCTGTGGCTGCCCTCACGTTCCGGCTCCTCGGTGGCAAGCTGGCCGAGAGCGAGCAGCTCGGCCAGCCGGGTCAGTTTCCCCGCTTGTCCTCGGCCTGGCGCACGGGCTCGAAGCTGCGGCTCAGGCCTTCGACAACCGCGCGTGCCATCAAGCCGCGCAGGCCGATCACGGTGCAGGCGGCGTCCAGCGCTTCGGGCGACAGGGGGGCCGGCATGTCGTTGGCGTCGAGCACCAGGTCCTGGCGCCAGTCGAGCAGCAGCTCGATCAGCAGCGTGCGGTCGTCCACCTTGCCGTCCTGCAGCTTGTCCAGCAGCTCGGCGAAGGCTTCGCTTTCCAGGCGCTTGACCACCAGCGTGAGCTTGGCGCGCACGGTCTGCGCGCCGTCCTGCAGGTCGACTTCGACCGGCACCTCCAGGGTGCGGCCGATCTTCAGGCGGTACTGGCTCATGGGCTTTGGGCTCAGTAGCTGATGAAGCGGCCCAGCACGGCCACCGACGCGGTGACGCGCAGCACCTGGCCGCGCTGGATCTGCGGCATCTCGTTCATGCTGACGTAGCCGTAGAAGTAGCCCACCATGCCGCCGGCGATCACGGCCTTGAAGGCACGCTTCTGCAGGCTGCGCGACGCCGCGATCAGCGCCTGCTGCGACGCCAGCGAGATGTCGTGCCCGAACACCAGGTTGATGCTCGTGGCGTTGAAGCCGGCCGGGATGGCGATGGCGTTGCGCTTGGCGATCGGCTCCACGTTGGCCAGCCGCACGTCGCCGCCGTTGGGCTGCACGTCCAGCCACTGCTGCAGCTCGAGCCAGCCGCTGACCTTCTGCGCCTGGCCGGCGCCGCTGCCGGCCGGGAACCAGTTGGTGTCGGTGGCGTCCAGCCCCTTCAGCGCAAAGGTGTCGACCGTCAGCTGGTCGGCGCGCCAGATGTTGTCGGTGGCGTCTTCCCAGCCGCTGGTGACCAGCAGCTCGTCGTCGTCGACGTAGCCGTGCGCCACGCTGCCCGCCACCGCCGGGCTGGCGTTGCTGAGCGTGGTGATGGTCTTGGCCGCGGCGAAGCCGGTGGACATGAAGAGCTTCGAACCCTCGGGCAGAAAGTAGGACATGGGGTGCCTCTCAGATGAACGTGCCCGGCTGCGCCGGATGGATGAAGAACTTGCAGAGCCAGCGGATGCGCACGCGGCCCATGGACGCCTCGCCCTCGGTGGCCACGCTGCGCTGCAGGCTGGCCAGCTGGCCGCTGTAGGGCGCCGCGCCGCTGGCATGCACGGCCGCCAGCGCGGCTTCAGCCAGGGCGTTGAGCTGCGCGTCCATGCCGGTGGTAGCGCGGCAGATGCCGTCGGCCACCACCTCGAGCTCGTGCTCGTTGGCGCCGACGAAGTCGTGCGCACGCACCGCCTCGTCGCCGGCGTACACGCGCCAGGCGGGCAGCTCGGCCTCGCCGAAGGGGTGGAAGCGGTCGCTGTAGGCCCGGCCGGCCGTGGCCGGCACGCCCTGCAGCAGCAGCTTGTAGGCGTCGATGACCTGTTGTGCAGCCAGCATGGCGGGCCCTAGCTGCGTGCCAGCACCAGGCGGCGCACGGCGCCGTCGGGCGACGCGTGCAGCACCTGGCGCACCTTGTAGGACTGCGCGCCCACCACCAGCGTCTGGCCCGGCGCGGCGGCCGGTGCCTGGCTGGCCAGGACGCGGGCGCTGGGCTCGTCGGTGACGGCGGCTTCCAGCGCGATGTCGCTGCCCGTGTCCATGATGGCGTGCAGCGGCACCCCGGCCAGCGTGGCCGCGGTGCCGAAACCCACCACGGGGTCGAACAGCGTTTCGTCGTCGCTCACGGTGTCACGACGGCTGGCCGTCGCCTTCGGGCTTGCTGTCGGCAGGCTTGGCCGGGCTGGTGGCGGGCTTGGCTTCCACCAGCTCCACCTTGTCGGCGGCGCGCAGCTCGGCGGCCAGTTGCCGCGGCAGCTTGATCACGTCGCCGGCCTTGCGGAACTTGCCTTCGAACCACAGCGGACGCAGCACGCGGTGCGGCAGCGGCGCGGTGTTCGGCGTGTTGATGGTCATCACCATGACGCCGCCCGATCAGGTGATCGACACCGCGCGGCTGAAGGCCGCAGCCTGCCGCACACCGATGTCGATGGTCTGCATGCCGCGGATGCCGGTGATGCCCGCCGTGAAGTTGGCGTAGGGGTTCAGGGCGATCTCGAACATGCCCCACTCGCCGATGACCACCTGGCTGAAGTCGCCGAAGATCATGCTGCCGGCGGTGAGCTGCGTGGTGGTGGTGGCGCGGAAGCCGGACATCTGCCCGTCGAGCACGCTGCCGGTCCACAGCGGCGTGTCGGTGCTGGCGAAGCGCTGGCGCTGCATCAGCAGGGCGGCCACCGCCGGCGTGGTGACGTAGGCGCTGCCCACGTCGAGCGCGTTGCCCGCCGCCACGTCGGTCTGGAACTCCACCACGCCGGCATAGGCCAGCGAGGTGCCGGTGACCGCGCCGATGCCCGCGGTGGCGCTGATGCCGGTGGGCTGGCCGCTGGCGCCGCTGCCTTCCAGGCCGGCCAGGTCGACCGCCAGGCCCAGCACCTTGGCGAAGTCGCGCATCACCAGGTCGTCGGCGGCCGGCGTGCTTTGCAGCATCAGCAGGCGGCTGACTTCGGTGTAGGCGCCCAGGGTCTTGGGCGTCAGCGCCAGCTGGCCGGTGGCGGGCGTGCTCTCGGTGATGCCGGCCGCTTCGTTGGCCAGCCAGTATGCCGTGGCGGCGCCGCTCCACTTGGGCACCGTGACGTTGCCCACCAGGCCGCGCATGAAGTTGGCGCCCAGGCGGCCCAGCACCGTGCGGGCGCGCAGCAGGTCGATGAAGTCCTGCGGGCGCAGCTCGGTGGCCACCAGGTAGCCGCCGGCGGTGGGCGCGGCGGCCGTCAGGTCGCGCTGCTGCAGCTGCCGCTGCTGGATGTCCATCGGCAGGTAGAAGCCGTTGTGCACCGGCTCGGCGATGCCCGCGCGCTTGCAGATGGCCTGGCTGCATTCGCGCTCGAAGCCGGCCTTCGACCAGTCGCGCTCAACCAGCGCATGGATGGCGCGCATGACGCTGAAGCGCTGCTGGTCGCTGCGGCTCAGGTCCAGGTGGGTGACCTGCTGCGTCTGGCCGGCGGCCACCGCGTTCATGATCACCGAGCGGAAGGCATCCACCGTGCTGCCGTCGTCGATGGCGCGCGAGGCCAGCGCCACGCCGTCGAAGCGGGCGAACTGCTCGCCGATCTGGCGGATCTGCGTGGCGCGCTCGCGCTCGGCGCGGCGCACCGCGTCGGCATCGGCCGAGGTGTTGAGCAACGGCGCAGCCGGCGTGGTGGAAGTGGCCGCGCTGGTCTCGGCGGCAGCAGCAGTGGTCATGGCACGGTTCTCCAGGTTGACCGAAGGGGTGGCGGTGGTGGCGGGTGAAGGGGCAGATGCAGATGCAGGTGCAGACGCCTGGACGCGGCGCTGCACGCGCGGGTCTTCGGCTTGGCGGCCCACGCCCACGGTGGGGTCGGCCGGCACGGGGACGAACGAGATTTCGTAGGGCGTCCAGCGGGTGACGCGGTAGGTGTCCACCTCGTCGTCGCCGGTGAGCACCAGCTCGGCGCGGTCGATCACGTAGCCCACCGACACGTTGCGCACGATGCCGTCGACCACGTCGTTCCAGATTTCGGTGGCGCGGGCGCTCTTGCTGAAGCGCACCACCGCGCGGCAGACGCGGTCGGTGCCGATGCTGATGCTTTCGACCACGCCGATCTGGATGCCGGTGCTGTGGTTCCACAGCAGCGGGCCGGCGCCGTCGCCGAAGCGCTCGAGCTGCACCGAGCCGGGCGCGCAGTCCAGGATCTCGATGCCCCACCAGCGCTCGTAGGGCAGCTCGCTGGCGAAGGCGATTTCGACGGTGCGCGCTTCTTCGTTGACGGCGGCGCGCTGCACCACCAGGCCACGGGCCGCGGCGGTGCCGGGGCGCAGTGCGCTGGGCGGGGCGGTGTCGACAACGGCAGTGCTCATGGCGCGGCACTGTGCCGGCGCCCTGCGCGCGTGTTCAGGGGGAAAAGTGAGACGACGCCGCGATCAGCGGCGGCGCGGGCGACGCAGGCGGATGTCGCGCAGCATCTGCAGGTGCTGCGCCACGCGCAGCAGCTGCGGCGGCGCCAGGGGTGGTGCCTGCAGCAGCTGAAGGTAGTCGAAGCGCTCGACCGCTGGGAGCGCTGGCGGCGCTGGCTCCACCAGCAGCAGGGTGTACCAGTGGCCGAGCATGGTCAGGTGTAGGCGATGGCAACCTTGATGTCACCGGCGGCCACCGCGTCGGTGGCGCTGTCTGCGGCGCTGGCGGTCAGCGCCCATGCGATGCCAGTGCCAAAGCGAATGCCGTTGCTGCCGCCGTCGACCTGCGCAAGGCCACCGGCCGGGATGGGGATGGTGAGCACCGGCGTATCGGTGCCCACAACCGGCGCGCTGGCCTTGTTGTACAGCTTCAGGTAACGCACCGCGGCATTGATGTTGTTGGCGACGATGGACCAGACCGTACCCGCGCTGGCCTTGGTGCTGGTGGCGTTGGTGCTGGCGGCGCTGTTGGTGAATGTCTGCGTCGGTGTCACCGGCGTATTGGTCGTGGTGCCGGCGCTGGTCAGGCTACCCGACACCGGTTGCGTGCCGCTGATCTGCGCACCGGGGATCGGCTCGGTGGCGTAGGTGCCCGGCAGCATCGTCCAGGCCTGGGTGCCGCTGGTGAACGCCGTGGCCCGCACTCGGAACCACTTGAGGCCGTTGACGCTCAGCTCCCAGGCATACGCCGGGGCGGCCGACAGGTTGCCACTAGTGGTCTCGATGGTGTTGGCGTTGGACCTGATCGCCTGCACCGTGAACCACGTTCCGTCGGTGCCATTGGTGCTGTTGAGCGATCCCTCGAAGGTCACGTTCACCGTGCTGAAGGTGCCCGTGCAGTGGATCATCAGGTTGCTGAACCGCTCGCAGTTGGCCGCGACCGTCTGCCCGTTGGCAGTGATGTTGCCGGTGAATGGCGAGTAGGAGGCGGGCTGCGTCGACACCTTCAGGCGCCCGGCCTCGTCGGTTTTCAGCGTGCCGTAGTCACCATCGCTGCCGACGGCGGTGGTGTCGCTGTCGCGGCGCTGTGCCAGTATGACGACGCCCGGGTCTCCGTCGGCACTGGCGCTGTCCTCTGCCTTGACTGCGGCGGCCAGGCTGGCCAGGGTCGTTTCGGTAGCGGCACCTGTCGGCAGCGGCAAGTCGTCGACCGTCACTGCCAATGCGCTGGCGCGCAGCTGGGTGTCGGTCAAGCCCGACCAGGTGAAGCTGACGGGCAAGCCAGTCAGCTCCGCAAAGTTGGAGACCTCTACCGTGCCGGCAACGGCGCCGGTGTTCACCGCCGTGGTCTTGGCGTTCAGCGCGGCGACGGTGGTCTGCAGCGTGTCCAGGAGACCGGCCAGGAGCAGGAGCGTGTCTTCGCTGGCCGGGTCCACCTCGGTGCCGTCGGGCCGGGTGATGATGTTGAGCGGGAACTCGACGCCCCCGATAGGCTTGGACGCAAGGTCCAGATCGTTGCCGTCGCGGTCTTTGGTTGGAATTGACATGGTGCGGCCTGGTCAGGTGGGCGTCGCGGCCGCGGGTGCGGCCGGCTTGGGCAGGGGCCGCTCGGGCAGGCCCAGGCGGGTGCGCAGGTCCTGCGCGGCCTTGATCTCGGCCAGGATGTCCTCGTAGTCGCGCCCCAGCTTGGCGGCCACGCGCTGCGGGCTCTGCAGGTCGGCGTCCAGGGCCTCGATGTCGGCCTGGATGTCCTTCAGCGGGTCCACCCATTCCCAGCGGCGGCCCACCCAGTTGTGCGGGCGGAACTTGTCCAGCCGCGCCAGCGGCAGCGCCGAGCCATTGGGCAGGGTGACCTGGCCGAAGGCCAGCGCGCTGGGCAGCCATTCGGCGTCGATGCGCTCCAGCACGTCTTCGATGAACCACTCCTGGTCGGCCTGCCAAGCGTCGCGCTCTTCCAGCGTGCCGCTGCGGATGCTGCTGAAGTTGACGCCCTCCAGGTCATTGGCCAGCGCGTGATAGGCCACGTTCAGCCCGCTGGCGGCGCCGCGCAGGTTGGCCTTGACGAAGTCGGCGTACATGGCCGACGGGTAGTCGGGGTTGAAGGCTTGGAACTGGTAGCCGTCCGGCAGCAGGCCGAAGGCGCCGGGGTCCACCTCGGTGTACAGCTCGTCGGCGGCGTCCTTGCTGTCGGCGATCTCCTCGCCGTCGTCACCCGGCGGGCGCGTGAAGAAGCCCATCTTGCTGGCGCCCACGCGGGCGGCCACCAGCGCTGCCTCTTCGTACCCGCCCTGGTTGTGCAGCCGGCCCATGGCGGCGTGCATCCAGGTGACGCCGCGCAGCTGCTCGGGCCGGTCGCGCTGGAAGGCATGCACGATGTCTTCGGCCGGCACGCGGGTGCGGACGTCTGCACGCTGCGCGCCGGTGGCGTCGTACAGGTCGCCCGGGTGGCGGTGGCGCAGCCAGTAGGCCAGCGGCCGGCCGTAGGTGTCGATTTCCACGCCCAGGCGCACGGCCGGCAGGCCATCGCCCGCGGGGCGGTTGAACTGGGTGTCCAGGCGGTCGACGTCCAGCAGCTGCAGCGCCAGGCCGAAGGGGTTGCCGGCGGCGGCGCCGCGCACGAAGCGCAGCAGGATCTCGCCGTCGCGCGCGGCGGTGATCACCATGGTGCGGCACAGCGTGCGCAGCGATCCGCGGCCGGTGGCGTCGCAGGCGGCGGCCCAGCGGGCATGCGCGGCTTCGATGGCGGCATTGGCCAGCGCGTCGGGCTGGCCGTTGGCGTCGACCACGCGGGCCTGGCGCGCAAAGCCGGTGGCGCCCACCACGTTGACGGCCACCAGCGACAGGTATTTCTTGGCGTAGTCGTTGTCGCGTAGGTTTTGGTGCTGAACCGGCTGCCGATCCGGTAGCCCCAGCGCTTGAACTTGTTCATGTGGACGCCGAGGTTGTGCCCATCGACGTTCAGGAAGCT
>JAFLDH010000245.1 GCA_017302505.1 Burkholderiales bacterium | reverse complement strand
TGAACACCTCCTCGACGATCTGCGGCGCCAGGCCCATCGAGGGCTCGTCCAGCAGCACCATGTCGGGGTTGGTCATGAGCGCGCGGCCGATGGCGCACATCTGCTGCTCGCCACCCGAGGTGTAGGCCGCCTGACTGGTGCGGCGCGTCTTCAGGCGCGGGAAGTAGTTGTAGACCTTCTCCAGGTTGGCGGCGATCTCGCCCTTGTCGCTGCGCGTGTAGGCGCCGGTGAGCAGGTTTTCCTCGATCGTCAGGTGGGCAAAGCAGTGGCGCCCCTCCATCACCTGCACCACGCCGCGCTTGACCAGGTCGGCCGGGCTGAGGTTCTCGATGCGCTCGCCCTTGTATTCGATCGTGCCCTTGGTGACCTCGCCGCGCTCGCCCTTGAGCAGGTTGGAGACGGCGCGCAGCGTGGTGGTCTTGCCGGCGCCGTTGCCGCCCAGGATGGCGACGATGCCGCTGCGCGGCACCGTCAGCGACACGCCCTTGAGCACCAGGATCACGTGGTTGTAGATGACCTCGATGCCGTTGACCACCAGCAGGGGCGCTGGGGCGTCGGCGGCGACGGGCGTGGCGGTGGACATGGGCGGGTACTCCGGGAATCGATCGGGACGAAACGCATGACGCCTGGCGCGCATTCCGCCCGCCACGCGGGCGGAATGCGTCAGGCCGGCCTCAGTTGCAGCTGCGCACCTTGAGGTTCTTCTCCTTGGCGTACTTCTCGCCGTACTCCTTGATCAGCGGCTCGGTCACGCTCTTGTCGGCCTGATACCAGTCCGACACCACCTTCCAGCCGCCGCCATCCCACTGCGCCACGCGCGTCCAGTCGGTGCCCATGTGGTTGTCGCAGCTGGTCTTGACCGCGCGCATGATCTTGCCGAAGCCCAGCTCGTTCAGGCGTTCCTGCGTCAGGTTCAGGTTCTCCAGACCCCAGCGCACCTGCTCGGAGGTCATGACCTTGCCCTTGCCGAACTTCTCCTGCGCGGCACGCACGGCCTCGACCTGCAGCATGGAAATCATCATGCCGCGCGTGTGGGCCATGGCGCCCAGTTCGCTGGCGTCCTTGGCCGTGCCCTGACCCTTGTCGTACAGCTGGGCCTTGACGTCATCGTGCACCTTGTCGCGCTCGGCCGTGTTGTGGATGGTCATGACGTTGTAGCCCTTGGCACCTGCGCCGATGTCCTTCACGTCGTGGTCGGAGCCGGCCCACCAGATGCCGTAGATCTTGTCGCGGGCGTAGTTGGTGGCCTGGGCCTCGCGCAGGGCGGCCGGCGTCATCACGCCCGCCGACCACAGCAGCACGTAGTCGGGGCGCTGCTGGCGCACCTGCAGCCAGGTGGATTTCTGCTCCACGCCGGGCGGCGTGACGGGCAGCAGCAGCAGCTCAAAGCCATCCTTGGCGGCGCGCTTTTGCAGCAGCGGGATCGGCTCTTTGCCATAGGGCGAGTCGTGGTAGACCAGCGCGATCTTCTTGCCCTTGAGGTTGCCCTTTTCCTTCTTCAGGATGTCCTGCACCATCGCATCGGCGGCCGTCCAATAGGTGCCCATCAGCGGGAAGTTCCACTCGAACACGCGCCCATCGGCCGACTGCGACAGGCCGTAGCCGGTGGTGACGATGGTGGCCTTGTCGCCCGGCGCCTTGTCGCTGACGGCGAAGGTGATGCCGGTGGACTGCGTGTCGAAGCTGGCTGTGCCGCCGGGGCGCCCCTTCAGGCGCTCGTAGCACTCCACGCCCTTGGCGGTGTCGTAGGCGGTCTCGCACTCCTCGAAGGCGATCTTGACGCCGTTGATGCCCCCGCGGGCATTGACCAGCTTCAGGTAGTCCTGCTTGCCGTCGGCCCATGGAATGCCCAGGGGCGCGAACTGGCCGGTGCGGTACACCAGCAGCGGGAAGAACTGCTCCTGCGCCTGCACGGCGGGAGCGGCCAGGCCAGCAATGGCGGCGGCGGCGAGAGCGATGGCACCCAGTTTCATGGCGAGTCTCCTTTGTGAAACAACAGTGGTTGGGGTGAGTGAAACAACGCGGCAAATGCCCCTGCCGACACCGGGGTAAACACGCAGCGGCCGGCCCTCAATGCGGGAACGGCCATACGCGCAGCTTCTGGCGCGCGGTGGACCACAGCCGTGCCAGGCCATGGGGTTCGACGATCAGGAAGAACACGATCAGCGCGCCGAAGATCATGTGCTCCAGGTAGGTGGCGGTGGCGGTCGACAGCGGCAGGCCCAGCCAGTGCGGCACGTAGTTCAAGAACAGCGGCAGCAGCACGAAGAAGGCGGCACCGAACAGGCTGCCGACGATGGAGCCCAGCCCGCCGATGATGATCATGAACAGCAGCTGGAACGAGCGGTCGATGCTGAACGCGGCCGGCTCCCAGGCCCCCAGGTGGACGAAGCCCCACAGCGCGCCAGCCACGCCGACGATGAAGCTGCTGACGCCGAACGCGCTCAGCTTGGCGTACATCGGTCGGATGCCGATCACCGCCGCGGCCACGTCCATGTCGCGGATCGCCATCCACTCGCGACCGATGGCGCTGCGCACCAGGTTCTTGGCCGCCAGCGCCAGTACGCACAGGATGGCCAGGCACAGCAGGTATTTCTCCATGGGGGTGTCGATCTTCCAGCCGGCGATCGACAGCGGGCCGGCGCTGACCGACCCGGACGAGGAGTTGTTGGTGACCCACTTGGCGCGGCTGGTGAGCCAGTCCATGAAGAACTGCGCCGCCAGCGTGGCCACCGCCAGGTACAGGCCGCGGATGCGCAAGCTGGGCAGGCCGAACACCATGCCGAACACCATGGCCACCAGCCCGCCGCCCAGCAGCGAGACCAGCAGCGGCATGCCGTCAAAGCGCACCTGGAAGTTGAACGCCGCGTAGGCCCCCACCGCCATGAAGGCGCCGGTGCCCAGCGAGATCTGGCCGCAGTAGCCGACCAGGATGTTCAGGCCCAGCGCGCCCAGCGCCATGATCAGAAACGGGATCAGAACGGCCTGGAACACGTAGTCGCTGGCCAGCAGCGGCACCGCCACGAAGGCCAGCGCCAGCAGCAGCAGCACGGCGACGCGGTCCTGCAGGATCGGGAAGATCTGCTGATCGGCGCGGTAGGAGGTCTTGAACTGACCGTTTTCCCTGTAGAACATGACAGTCCGTCCCCTTACACCCGGTCAATGATTTTTTCGCCGAACAGCCCCTGCGGACGCACCAGCAGCAGCGCCAGCGCCAGGCCATAGGCAAACCAGTTCTCGATGCCGCCGCCGATCATCGGGCCGAGGTACACCTCCGACAGCTTCTCGCCCACGCCGATGATCAGCCCGCCGATGATGGCGCCGGGCAGCGAGGTCAGCCCGCCCAGGATCACCACCGGCAGGGCCTTGAGCGCCACCAGCGACAGCGAGTACTGCACGCCCAGCTTGCTGCCCCAGATGATGCCCACCACCAGCGCCACCACGCCGGCCACCGACCAGACGATCACCCACATGCGCGCCAGCGGAATGCCGATGGACTGCGCCGCCTGGTGGTCGTCGGCCACGGCGCGCAGCGCGCGGCCGGTCTTGGTGAACTGGAAGAACACCGTCAGCGCCGCCACCAGCGCGGCGGCGATGCCGGCGGCATAGAAATCCTCCAGGCTGACCAGCACGCCGCCTTCGAACATGCCTTCCAGAATGAACACCGGGTCCTTGGGCATGCCAACGTTGATGCTGTAGACCGCGCTGCCGAAAATCATGGGCCCGAAACCATCCAGCAGATAGGCGATGCCCAGGGTGGCCATCAGCAGCGTGATGGGCTCCTGGTTGACCAGATGGCGCAGCGCCAGCCGCTCGATCAGCCAGGCCACGCCAACCATGATGAGGATGCTGACGACGATGGCCAGCAGCACGCTCAGCACGCCCGGCGCCATGCCCAGCCAGCCCGGAATCCACTCGGAAAAGCGCGCCATCGCCAGCGCCGCGAACAGCACCATCGCGCCCTGCGCGAAGTTGAACACGCCCGAGGCCTTGAAGATCAGCACGAAGCCCAGCGCCACCAGCGCGTACAGCATGCCCGTCATCAGGCCGCCGAACAGTGTTTCGAGAAAGAACCCCATGATCTTGCGTCCCCGTGTTCAGTGGCTGGTGCCCAGGTAGGCCCGGATCACGTCTTCGTTGCCGCGCACCTCGTCGGGCGTGCCGTCGCCGATCTTCTTGCCGTAGTCCAGCACCACCACGCGGTCGCTGATGTCCATCACCACGCCCATGTCGTGCTCGATCAGCACGATGGTGGTGCCGAACTCGTCGTTGACGTCGAGGATGAAGCGGCTCATGTCCTGCTTTTCCTCGACGTTCATGCCGGCCATCGGCTCGTCCAGCAGCAGCACCTGCGGCTCCATGGCCAGCGCCCGGCCCAGATCGACCCGCTTTTGCAGGCCATAGGGCAGCTGGCCCACCGGCGTCTTGCGGTGCGCCTGGATTTCCAGGAAGTCGATGATGTGCTCGACGAATTCGCGGTGACGGACCTCCTCGCGCTCGGCCGGGCCGAGGCGAAGCGCCTGCAGCAGCAGGTTGCTTCTGATCTTCAGGTTGCGCCCGGTCATGATGTTGTCGATCACGCTCATGCCCTTGAACAGCGCCAGGTTCTGGAAGGTGCGCGCCACGCCCATCTCCGCCACCTGGCGCGAGTTCATGTGGCTGAAGGTCTGGCCGCGGAAGGTGATGCTGCCTTCCTGCGGCGTGTAGACGCCGTTGATGCAGTTGAGCATCGACGATTTGCCCGCGCCGTTGGGGCCGATGATGGAGCGGATCTCGTGCTCGCGGACGTTGAAGCTGATGTCGGTCAGCGCCTTGACGCCACCGAAGCGCAGGCTGATGTTCTGCACGTCCAGGATCACGTCGCCGATCTTCTTGGCCCCAGAAGACGAATCAAACTGGCCTTCAGCGCCCGTCTGGCGAGCGCCAACAGCTATTGTTTCAGTAGCAATCGTGTTCATGCCGCGCTCCTGACGGGCGGGTAGGTCCTGGCGTCCAGGATCTTCAGCGTGGCGGCCACCTTGCCGGTGCGCCCGTCCTCGAACTTGACCGCGGTCTCGATGAACTGCTCGGCGCGGCCCGCGTACAGGGCGTCGATCAGCACGCCGTACTTTTCGGCGATGAAGCTGCGGCGCACCTTGCGCGTGCGCGTCAGTTCGTCGTCGTCCGGGTCCAGCTCCTTGTGCAGCACCAGGAAGCGCGCGATCTGCGTGGCCTCCATGCCTTCCTCGCCGGCCAGGTCGGCGTTCACCCTCTCGACGCACTCGGCCATCATCTTCAGCACCTCGGGCTTGCCGGCCAGGTCGACATAGCCGGCGTAGGGCAGGCCCTGGCGCTCGGCCCAGTTGCCGACGGCCTCGAAGTCGATGTTGATGAAGGCGCAGACCCGATCGCGCTCGTGGCCGAAGCACACGGCTTCCTTGATCTGCGGGAAGAACTTCAGCTTGTTCTCGATGTAGTTGGGCGCGAACATGGCGCCGCCGGCCAGTTTGCCCACGTCCTTGGCGCGGTCGATGATGCGCAGGTGGCCGTCGCGGTCCAGCACGCCGGCGTCGCCGGTCTTGAAGTAGCCGTTCTCGTCGATCACCTCGGCCGTGGCGTCGGGGCGCTTGTAGTATTCCTTGAGCACCGACACGCCCTTGACCAGCACCTCGCCACTGTCGGCGATCTTCAGCTCGATGCCGGGCGCGGCCTGGCCCACGCTCTCCAGCTTGACCTGACCGTTCTTCTGGATGCAGACGTAGGCGCAGGTCTCGGTCTGGCCGTACAGCTGCTTGAGGTTGACGCCGATGGAGCGGAAGAAGCGAAACAGGTCGGGCCCGATGGCCGCGCCGGCGGTGTAGGCCACGCGGATGCGCGACAGGCCCATGGCGTTCTTCAGCGGCCCGTACACCAGCAGATTGCCAACGCCGTACAGCAGCCGGTCACCCAAGCCCACGGGCTTGCCGTCCAGGATGTCGGAGCCCACGCGCCGCGCCACGCCCATGAAGTAGGCGTGCATGCGCTGCTTGAAGCGGGCCGCGTCCTCCATGCGGATCGACACCGAGGTCAGCATGCCCTCGAACACGCGCGGCGGCGCGAAGTAGTAGGTGGGGCCGATCTCGCGCATGTCGATGCTGACCGTGTCGCTGGACTCGGGGCAGTTGATGGTGAAGCCGGCCACCAGCCACTGCGCCATCGAGAACAGGAAGTCGCCCACCCAGGCCGGCGGCAGGTAGGACAGCACGTCGTCCGAGGCGTTCAGGCCGTCGGTCTGCACCCCGCCCTGCGCCGACGCGACGAAGGCCGCGTGCGTCTGGCACACGCCCTTGGGCCGGCCCGTGGTGCCCGAGGTGTAGAGGATCACCGCCACGTCATCGGGCTGGCCCTGCGCCACCAGCTCGGCAAACAATTGCGGGTGCGCCTGCTCGTGCTGGCGGCCCAGCGCCATCAGCTCATCGACGCTGATCAGGCCCGGCTGGCGGTAGTTGCGCAGGCCGCGCGGGTCGTCGTAGATGATGTGGGTCAGCCCCGGCACCGCCTCCTCGCCCTCGGCGTCGCGCAGCTCCAGCAGCTTGTCGACCTGCTCCTGGTCTTCGGCCAGGGCAAAGTGCACCTCGGCGTCGCGCAGCACGAAGGCCATCTCGGCCGCCACCGCGTCCTGGTACATCGGCACCGGCACGCCACGCAGCGACTGGGCCACCAGGAACATCAGGTACACGTGCGGGCGGTTGTTGCCCACGATGGCCAGGTTCTGCCCCGGCGTGAAACCCAGCGCCGTCAGGCCGCAGGCCATCCAGCGCACTTCGTCCAGCGCGCGCTGCCAGCTCCAGGTCTGCCAGATGCCGTATTCCTTCTCGCGCAGCGCCGGCTCACCCGGGCGCTCGGCGGCGTGCTTTTGCAGCAGGCGGGGAAAGGTGATCGCCATGCGGCTCGTCTCCTGTGCGTCCAACCGTCGATGTCCCACCAGAGGCATCGTTGTGGCCGGATGGTACGGCCAGACTTTGACGCCAAGTTGTCGTTTGAACGACAATTGAGACCGAATTTCGTCTGGGTTTTCCCTGAATGCCGCTGCGCCTTGCCCTGCATGACCGCCGTCGCCCGCTCACCGAGGCCGAGCTGGCCGGCGTGCCCTGGCTGTCGCACCTCAAGCCGGACGAATACGACCGCGCCGCGCCCGAGCTGCGCGTCACGCGCGCCGAGCCGGGCGAGCTGATCTTTCGCATGGGCCGGCCGGTGACCTACTGGTTCGGCGTCGTCGACGGCCTGCTGAAGATGAGCACCGAAACCGCCGACGGACAGACCATCACCTATTCCGGCCTCACGCCCGGCGGCTGGTTCGGCGAAGGCACGGTGCTCAAGCGCGAACCCTACCGCTACAACGTCAGCGCGCTGCGCCGCAGCCTGGTGGCCGGCCTGCCGGCCGACACCTTCCACTGGCTGCTGGACCATTCGATCGGCTTCAACCGCTTCATCATGAGCCAGCTCAACGAGCGGCTGGGGCAGTTCATCGGCGCGCTGGAGGCCGACCGCACGCCCAACCCCGAGCAGCGCGTGGCGCGCAGCATTGC
>JAFLDH010000244.1 GCA_017302505.1 Burkholderiales bacterium | reverse complement strand
CGCTGCGCGAGGTGGATGCGCTGGTGGCCGCCGCCCACCATGCCGGCGCCGGGCCCGAACTGGGGCTGCAGGTGGGGCAGGCGCTGCGCGTGTCCACCCACGGGCCGCTGGGCTTGGCGGTGGCCTCCAGCCCAAATCTTCGCCAGGCGCTGCGCGCGGTGGAGCGCTACGGCACGCTGCGCAACGCCAGCCTCAGCTACCGCGTGCGCGGCACGCCGACTGGCGCCGACCTGGAACTGGTGGAACGCATCGACCTGGGCCCGACGCGCAGCTTCTACCTGTCGGTGATGTGCCTGGTGCTGTTGCAGATGACCGAGGCCGTGGTCGGCCCGGCCGTGCAGCACGTGCGGCTGGAGCTTCCGCTGCCCGAAGCCGACTGGCGCCCGCGGCTGGCGCGGCATTTCAGCGGCGCCGTGCGTTACGGCGCGCCGCGGCTGGTGTTCCACCTGGATGCGGCGCTGCTGGACGCGCCGGGGCTCACCGCCGACGCGCAGGCCCATGTGCAGGCGCTTCAGGCCTGCGAGCAGCAGGCAACGGCGCTGCGCTCGGTGCTGCAAACCACCTGCGCCGAGCAGGTGCGCGCGCTGCTGCGCGGCAGTGCGGCGCAGGAGACGCGCTACCCCACGCTGGACGAGGCCGCGCAGCACTTCGACATCACCGCCCGCACGTTGATCCGCCGGCTGCAACGCGAAGGGACGCGCTACCAGGCGCTGCTGGATGAATCGCGCAAGCAGCGCGCCTGGTGGTACCTGCTGCACACGCCGCACCCGGTGGAGGAGATTGCCGCGCGGCTGGGCTACCAGGACACGCGCAACTTCAGCCGCAGCTTCCGCCGCTGGCACGGCAGCACGCCCAGCACGGTGCGCAGGCTGCACGGCGGCTGACGCGGCACAAGCTGGGGATGGCGTTGCTTGGCAGCGCCCCTACGATTCCGGGGATGACGGAGCCACTTCGCACCACGATCACGCCGGAGTTGGATGCCCAGATGCGCGGCGGCATCTATCGCGCCGTGGTCGGCCGGGCGGGTGCCGCGCCGGCCGACGCACCGAGAGGCGCTGAGCCCGCTGACGCCGACGCGCCGCGCCGGCTGAAGGTCTTCCTGTCGCACAGCAGTCCGGACAAAGCGCTGGCGCGACGCCTGGCGCGCGACCTTCAGTCGGCGCAGGTGGAGGTCTGGCTGGACCAGTGGCAGATCGGCGTGGGCGAATCCTTCGAGCAGCGCATTGCCCAAGGCCTGGCCGACACTGATTTCGTGGTGGTGCTGCTGACGCGGCAGGCGGTCGCCTCCGAGTGGGTGAGCCGCGAATGGCGCGAGATGGTCGAGCGCGAGCAGAGCACCCGCCGCATCGCCGTGCTGCCGGTGCGGGCCGAGGCCTGCGCATTGCCCGACTTCCTGGCGCAGCGCAGCCATGCCGACATCTCGGGCGGCAGCTATGTGCCCGGGTTCCGCCAGTTGCTGCACCTGCTGCGCCACTACGGCGACGAGCGGGGCGTCGCGCTGGCCGACGAGGCCGCGCGCGCCGAGGCGCAGCGACGCCGCACCCATTTGCTGGAGGTGGAGCGTGTCTGCCTGGACTTGGAGGTCGCACAGGATGCGTTGCAGCTGATGCTGCCGGTGGTGGCGCCCATTGGCCTGGAGGTGTCGAACGACCTGATCCCTCTGGTGGAGCCTGACGCGGACGGTGTCAGCCGCGTGCTCGACGAGCTTCTGCCGCAGGTGCGCGATGCGCTGGCATGGCAGTACGGCTACCGCTTTCCCGGCGTTCGCGTCCGCGGCGACACCGAGTTCCTTCCCGCGGGTACGGCGCTCGTCCTGGTCGACGAACTGATCGAACACCGCTTCAGCGTCGACCCGCAGCAGCTGGTGGTCGATGCCACGCCGGAGCAGCTGGCGGCACAGGGCGTGCCGGCGAATGAATTGCACGATCGGGCCTGCGGACGCATCGCCTGCGTGCCGGTGACCCAAGCCGAGACGCTGCAACGCCTGGGCCTGGCGACCATGGACGCCCAGGAGTACCTGGCGCATGTCCTGTTCGAAACGCTGCGCAGCATGCCGCAGGCGTTTCTGCACATGGATGAAGTGCGTCGGCTGCTGGAGGCTCTGCCCAGCGACCTGGTCGAGCGCACGGTGCCCGCGCTGGTGTCATGGGTGGACCTGACGCGCATCCTGCGCGCCTTGCTGGAAGAAGAGGTCGGCATCGGCGACCTGCGGGCGATCGTCGAGGCCTTGTCCCAACGCGATGTGCAGAACGACGGCTTCGACGCCTGCGTCGAGATCGCCCGGCGCGCGGTGTCCGCGCAGATCGCGCAACGCTTCCTGGTCGGGCAACAGGCGCTCAGCGTGCTGACGGCCACTGCGGCCTTGGAATCGCGCATGCTCGGCGCGCTGCAGCCCATGTCGGAGGGCAACCTGCTGGCGCTCGATTCACTGGCAATGCAGCAGCTGCTGGCCGCAGTGCGCGAGCCTGTGAACGCCCTGGGCGATGCCGCCGGCAACCTGGTACTGCTGGTGGCAGACAGCCGGATCCGGCCCTTCCTGCGCCGGCTGGTGATGCTCGAGTTCCCGAGGCTGCACGTGCTGTCGCGGCAAGAGCTGCCGCCGGGTCTGGCGCTCGAGCATCTGGGCGAGTTCGGCATCGAGGTGTCTGCGCCATGACGCCACCCAGGGTGCTGCTGTCCTTCGCCGGAGCCTATGCGGATCTGGCCCGCCGCTGGAGCGCGGCATTGCGTGAAAACGGCGTCGACGTGCGCCTCGACCCCTGGGACGGTGGTGGCGGCGTGCCCGGTGTGCAGCGGGTACCCCAGGCTGTGAATGACCTCGACTTCGTCGTGCCCTTGCTCACTCCGTCCGACGCCGCGCCCACGTGGGTCGATGCCGCCTGGCGCACCGCCATCTTCGACTTGGCGGTGCAGCGTGGCCTGGCCGTGCTGCCGGTGCTGGGCGATGGTCCGTTGGACGCCGTGCCGGCGTTTCTGCGGGCGATGAGCTTTGCCGACCTGCGCGGCCCGGACGCATCGGCCGAGCTGGGCCGCCTGTTGCGCACGATGCGCGCCGGCCGCGGCGCCGAGGCGGCCCTGCCGCCGCAGGACGACGCCGTCGAGTTGCCGTCGCCGCTGGCGGCGGTTGCACAGCCATTGATCCTCGAGCTGGGTCCGGCCTGGCCTCATCCGATTTTGGGCGCCAGGGACATCGCCTTCATGGTGGACGGCCTGTTCTACGAACTCGGCGTGCACGTGCCGCCACTGACGCAGCGCACCGACACGAAGCTGCCGCCCTGGGGGCTGCGCGTCTGGATCAACGAGGTGCCCGAACTCGAATCGCAGGCCGTGGGCGATGCCGTGCTGGTGAGCGAAAGCGCCGAGGTCCTGGCGGAAGAAGGCATTGCCGCGCAGCCGGCAAGCAACCCCGCGAATGGCGCCCCCGCAGCCTGGGTGTCGGCGTCGCTGCGCGACCGGGTGCGTCGTCCCGACAGGGTCACCTGGGACTTGAGGGAGTACTTGGTGCTGACGATGAGCGCGGTGCTGCGTGCCAAGGCGGCCGACTTCATGGGTGTGTCGGAGGCCGAGGCCCTGCTGTCGCTGCTGGAGCCGGCGTTCCCGCAACTGCTGAGCCAGTCCGTGCCCGACCCGGTGTCGCCGCTGGTGCTCAGCGACGTCCTGCGCCGCCTGCTGGTCGAAGGGGTGGGCATCCGCAATTTGCCGAACATCCTGTTGACACTGGCCGACCGCGGCCGCACCGAAGACGATCCCCGGATGTTGACGGAGTACGTGCGCGCCGGTCTGAAGCGCCAGCTGAGCCACCAATTCGGCCGCGGCCAGAAGCTGCTGTACGTGCTGCTGCTCGATCCGGCCATCGAAGCCGAGGTGGCCGCCGCCATCCGGCACACGGCCACCGGGTCTTACCTGAACCTGGCCCCCTCGGCGTTGGGGGCACTGTTGCAGGCGATCCGCGACGCCGTGCAGGCGTTTCCGCCCGATGCGCAGCTGCCGCAGCTGCTGACCACGATGGAAATCCGTGCATCGATCCGCCGCATGGTGGCGCCTTCGCTGCCGTTGCTGCACGTCGTTTCGTACCACGACCTGCGCCCGGACATCAGCATCCAGCCGGTGGGGCGCATCACCCGGCAGGGTTTGCAGAGCCGACCCGGCGTGCGCATCGGCGACCGCCTGCTCTGGACCTGAAGTCCGCGTGTCACGCACGGGCGGGCCGGCGACGCAGAATGCGGGCGATGCACACCCACGACCACGCGCGCTGGCGCCATGAACACGTGTTCGACACCGGCAATGCCGCTGGCGAGCGCGGCACGCGTTGGGTGCTGTGGATCACGCTGCTGGCGATGGTGGCGGAGATCACCGCCGGCTGGTGGTTCAACTCGATGGCGCTGCTGGCCGACGGCTTCCACATGAGCAGCCATGCCCTGGCCATCGGCCTGAGCGTCCTGGCCTACGGTGCCGCGCGCAAGCATGCGCGCGACCCGCGCTTTGCCTTCGGCACCTGGAAGATCGAAGTGCTGGGCGGCTTTGCCAGCGCGGTGCTGCTGCTGGGCGTGGCGGCGTTGATGGCCTGGGCCTCGATCGAGCGGCTGCTCGAACCCGCGCCGATCCGCTATCGCGAGGCGCTACTGGTCGCCATGCTCGGCCTCGCCGTCAACCTGGTGTCGGCCCGCATCCTGGGGGCAGCGCATCACCATGGGCACGACCCGGGGCACGGTCATGACCACCCCCACGCGCATGACCTGAACCTGAAGTCGGCCTACGTGCATGTGCTGACGGATGCCGCCACCTCGGTGGCGGCCATCGTCGCCCTGGCCGGCGGCTGGTGGCTGGGCTGGGCCTGGCTGGACCCGGCGATGGGCATCGCCGGTGCCGTCGTCATTGCGTTCTGGGCGCGCGGGCTGATCGTCGACACCGGCAAGGTGCTGCTGGACCGCGAGATGGACCACCCGGTGGTGGACGAGATTCGCGACGTGATCGCCACGCGCGGCGCGGCCGGCGACACGCTGATCACCGACCTGCATGTCTGGCGCGTCGGTCGCGCCACCTATGCCTGCGCGCTGACGCTGGTGACGCACGACGATGCGCTGACACCGGCCACGGTGCGCGATTGGCTGGCGGTGCACGAGGAGATCGTGCACTCCACCATCGAGATCCATCGCTGCCCGGAGGGCTGAAGAGGACCTCAGCGCAGCGGCAGCTTCAGCACCGCGCCCGCGGCCACGCTGTAGCGGTCCACATGGCCGGACACGGTGGCGCCCGCGTCGGCATAGTGCAGGTGGAAGCGTTCGCCCGGGTGCGAGACCACGCCTTCCAGTGCCGCACCGCTGTAGACGCCGACCAGCTGCCCGGTGGCGCCAGGCTGGCGGAACAGCCGCATGTCGGCGCGCGCATTGGCATGGCCGGCGCCATGCATCGCATGCTTGCCGTGGCCGCCACCTGGCCCCGGCTCGCCAGTCACCACATGCCACAGCAGGTGCGGGAAGCGACCCTCGACACGGAAGGCGAAGGGCTGTTCTGGCGCCAGCCCCAGCGCGCGCGCCTGCTCCTGCACGAAGGCCTCGAAGGCGGCCGAATCCATGTCGCGTGGCACCCGCACGTCCTGCCAGGCCTGTACCGTCGCGGCGGCAAACAGCAGCGCCTGCTCATCGGCCTGCGGCGCGCGCACGCGGCCCTGCGCGTCACTGCCGGGGCTGACCAGCAGCCGGCCGTCGATCTGCACGATCTCGCCTTTCAGCCCGGCGGTCGCGCCCAGGCCCCAGCGGCCCGGCTGCTGCGGCAGCGCAACCAGCGCCACCTGGCCGGCGGTGTCGCCGTTTTCCACCATGCGCTGGAAGTTGCCGTGGTGCTTGAAGTCGAAGGCCAGGCTGGCCGCGGCGGCAGCGGTGGCCAGCAGCAGGCCCGTCAGGGGCCAGGCGCGGCGCAGGAACGAATGGGGCATCGGCAGGACCGGGCTGGGCGCACAGGCGCGGGGCGCCCAGTGTGCGGCGCCTGCGCTGCCGGCGCCTATGATTTCGATCATATGGCTGCTCCTGACGAGACCCTGCCCGATGAACTGCGAGCCCTGTTGCCTGCCGCGCTGCACGGTGTGTGCGAGTGGCAGTTGCAGCCCCGCGGCGCGCTGCTGTTCCAGGCCGGCCGGCGCCCGACGGCGATGTACTTCGTCGATCGTGGCGAGGTGCTGCTGCAGCGCGTGGACGAAGACGGCGACCGGCTGGTGCTGCAACGCACGCGTCACGGCATCGTCGGCGAAGCCAGCCTGCAGTCCGAGCGCTACCACTGCGACGCGGTGGTCGCGGCCGACGCGGTGCTGACGCGCATCCCGCGCCAGGCGCTGCTGGAGGCGCTGCAAGCGGACGCCGCCTTCGCATTGCGCTGGATCGGCATGCTGAACACCGAACTGCGCCGCCTGCGCCAGCAGTGCGAGCGCCTGGGCCTGCGCACCGTGCAGGCGCGGCTGCTGCACCTGGTGCGCACCGAGGGCGGCGCCGACGGGCTGGACACCGGCTCGGGCCTGAAGGTCCTGGCCCACAGCCTGGGCATCACACACGAGGCGCTGTACCGCGGCGTGGCGGCGCTCGAGCAGCAAGGCCAACTGGAGCGGCGCGACGGGCGGCTGAGGCTGGCCCGCCGGCGCCCCGCAAGGCCTGGTGCTTGACAACCGATCTATATTTCCATCATCATAGAAACATGGATGAAAAAGCCGCCGTCGCCGCCCTTGCCGCCCTGGCTCAGGAGGCGCGCCTGCGCGTCTTCCGCGCACTGGTCGGCGCCGGGCCCGAAGGGCTGACGCCCGGGGCTCTGGGCGCGATGCTCGACATCGCCGGCTCGACGCTGTCCTTTCACCTGAAGGAGCTGGTGCATGCCGGCCTGGTGACGGTGGACCGCGATGGCCGCAACCTGCATTACCGGCCGGCGCTGGCGCAGATGAATGCGCTGCTCGGCTATCTCAGCGACCACTGCTGCCAGGGGCAGGCCTGTGCGCCCGTGCGCAGCCGTCGTCGCGCCACCTGCTGAAAGCAAGGAGATCCCATGAAGCGCTTCCATGTGCACGTCCATGTCGCCGACCTGCAGAAGAGCATCGGCTTCTATTCCACGATGTTCGGCGCCGCGCCGTCGCGGCTGGAGTCCGACTATGCCAAGTGGATGCTCGACGATCCGGCCGTCAACTTCGCCATCTCCACCCGTGGCGCGGCCCCCGGCATCGACCACCTGGGCCTGCAGACCGACGACCCGGCCGAACTGGCCACGCTGAAGGCCCGTGCCGAAGCCGCTGGCGCGGCGCTGCTGGACGAGGGCACCACTACCTGCTGCTATGCGCGCAGCGAGAAGCACTGGGTCACCGACCCCACCGGCATCGCCTGGGAGCATTTCCACACGCTGCAGAACATCCCGGTGTTCAAGGAGGCCAGCGCCGAGGCCGGCGCCTGCTGCCCGGCCGACGCACCGCGCGGCAAGCCGTTGGCGGTGCCGGTGAAGGCCGCCTCGGCCTGCTGCTGAGCGCCGGCTGTCATCGAAGCGTCATACGATATTTCTACAGTGGTAGAAATATCTTGAGCGAAGGACGGCGGGCATCGTGAGAGTCGGCATCAACGGCATGGGGCGCATCGGCCGCCTGGCGCTGCGCGCCGCCTTCGGCGCGGCCCGGCGGCCGGCGGACGACCC
>JAFLDH010000243.1 GCA_017302505.1 Burkholderiales bacterium | reverse complement strand
GGTCGTCGAAGGCCACCGGGCCGGCGGCGCTGCGCCACAGCGCCAGCGCCTCGTCGAAATGCCGCGCCGGCAGGCAGCGGCCGGCCGGCAGATCAGCGGCGGCGGCCACAGGCAGCCACCAGTCCTGCAACGCGTTCATCGTCGATCCTGCTGCGAAAGAAAAACGCCGCCGGGCGTGAAGGCCGCGGCGGCGTGGTGGACGGCAGGGGCCGCGGCCGGGCTTACTTGCCGGTCGGCACCTTGCCTTCGACGCCCTTGACGTAGAAATCGACCTTGTCCTTCCATTCCTGCGTGGGCATTTCGTCCTTGGGCAGGCGCTCCTTGCCGGTGTTGTCGACGATCGGGCCCTTGAACGGATCCATCGTGCCGGCCTTGTAGCCTTCCTTGACCTCGGCGACCTTCTTCTTGATCTCCTCGGGCACGGCGTCGTTGATCTTGATCACGCCGTTGGCGCCTTCCTTGTAGCCCCAGACCGACCGCTCGGACTTCCAGGTGCCGTCCATCACGTCCTTGACGGCCTTCTTGTAGTACGGGCCCCAGTACACCATGTTCGAGGCCAGGTGCGCCTTGGGCGCGACCTCGCTCATGTCCGAATCCCAGCCGAAGGCGAACTTGCCGTTCTTGTCGGCCGTCTGCAGCACGGCCGAGGAGTCGGTGTTCTGGATCAGCACGTCGGCACCGGCATTGATCAGGCTCTGCGCCGCTTCGGCTTCCTTCGGCGGGTCGAACCAGGTGCTGATCCACACTACCTTGGTCTTGACCTTCGGGTTCACGCTCTGCGCACCCAGCGTGAAGGCGTTGATGTTGCGCAGCACCTCGGGGATCGGGAAGCTGCCGACGAAGCCCAGCGTGTTGCTCTTGGTCATCGCGCCGGCGATCATGCCGGACAGGTAGGCGTCCTGGTAGAAGCGGGTGTCGTACACGCGCATGTTGGGCGCCATCTTGTAGCCGGTAGCGTGCTCGAACTTCACGTCCGGGAACTCGGCGGCCACCTTCAGCGTCGGCTCCATGTAGCCGAAGCTGGTGGTGAAGATGATCTTGTTGCCCTGGGCCGCCAGGTCGCGGATCACGCGTTCGGCATCGGCGCTCTCGGGCACCTTCTCGACGAAGGTGGTCTTGACCTTGTCGCCGAACTCGGCCTCGACCGCCTTGCGGCCCTGGTCGTGGGCGAAGGTCCAGCCACCGTCACCGACCGGGCCCAGGTAGACCCAGGCGGCCTTCAACGGCTCCGGAGCCGGCGCCGGTGCGGGAGCCGACGCCGGTGCGGGCGCGGCGGCCTGCGGCGCGGGCTCTTCCTTCTTGCCGCAGCCGACCATCGCGGCAACCGCGGCGGCAGCGGTGACACCCATCAGGGTACGTCGGGACATCGGGTTCATGCGGTCGGGCTCCTGTCGTGAGGGGGGTGGGGTGGGAAGAACCGGCGGATTCTAGGCGCCGGGATGAAAGGGCTTGCCGAGTGAGGCCGGCATGTTGATGCGGATCCAGGTCGGGTTGCGGCTGATGATGGCCAGCACGACCACGGTGGCCAGGTAGGGCAGCATCGCCAGCACCTGGCTGGAGATCTCGACCCCCGCGCCCTGCAGGGCAAACTGCGCCATCGTCACGCCGCCGAACAGGTAGGCGCCGAACAGCACGCGCAGCGGCCGCCAGGTGGCGAAGGTGGTCAGCGCCAGCGCAATCCAGCCGCGGCCGGCCACCAGGCCCTCGACCCACAGCGGCGCGTACACCACCGACAGGAAGGCACCGGCCACGCCGCACAGCGCGCCGCCGGCCACCACCGCCAGCAGGCGGATCCAGCGCACCTTATAGCCCAGCGCATGCGCCGATTCCGGTGACTCGCCCACCGCGCGCAGCACCAGCCCGGCGCGGCTGCGGTACAGGAACCACATCGCGGCGAGGATCAGCAGCACCGCGATGTAGACCATCGGGTGATGGCGGAACAGCGCCGGGCCGATGAACGGGATCTGCGCCAGGCCGGGCACTTCGAAGGGCGTGCGCTCCGACAGCTTCTGCCCGACGTAGGACACGCCGACGAAGGCCGAGAAGCCGTAGCCGAACAGGCTGACCGCCAGGCCGGTGGCGTACTGGTTGGTGTTCAGCCAGATCACCAGCACGCCGAAGGCCGCTGCCAGCAGCGCCCCGGCGCCGGCCCCGGCGATGAAGGCCATGGTGTCGCTGCCGGTGCTGAAGGCCGCGGCGAAGCCGGCAATGGCCGCCACCAGCATGATGCCTTCCGCACCGAGGTTCAGCACCCCGGCCTTCTCGTTGATCAGCAGGCCCAGGCCGGCGATGGCCAGCGGCGTACCCGAGGCCAGCGTGGCAGCGATCAGCAGTGCGAGTTGGTCCATGGTCGCTCCCCCTCAACGTGCTGCCGCCAGGGCCGAGCCCACGCGGATGCGGTAGTGGATCAGTGTGTCGCAGGCCAGCAGCAGCACCAGCAGCAGGCCCTGGAACACGCCGGACAGCGCGTTCGGCAGGCCCAGGCGCGACTGGCCGAGCTCGCCGCCGATGATCATCGTCGACAGCAGCAGGCCGGCGAAGACGATGCCCACCGGGTGCAGCCGGCCGACGAAGCAGACGATGATGGCGGTGAAGCCCAGCCCGGTGGAGACATGCGGCGTGATCTGCTTGAAGGTGCCGGCCGCTTCGATGCCGCCGGCCAGGCCGGCGAAGCCGCCGCTGATCAGCAGCGCGGTCCACAGCGAGGTGCTGCTGGAGAAGCCGGCATAGCGTGCTGCGGCCGGCGCCAGCCCGCCCACCTGCAGCTGGTAGCCGCGGAACAGGCGGAACATGAACACCCAGGTCAGCACCACCAGCACAAGCGCAATGAGTGCGCCGATGTTGAAACGCGTGCCGGGCACCAGCACCGGCAGCCAGGTCGAGGCGTCGAAGTTCTTGGTCTGCGGGAAGTTGAAGCCCGCCGGGTCTTTCCAGGGCCCGAAGACCAGGTAGTTGACGAACTGCTGCGCGACATAGACCAGCATCAGGCTGACCAGGATCTCGCTGGCGTTGAACTTGTCGCGCAGCAGCGCCGTGACCGCCGCCCAGGCCATGCCGCCCAGTACGCTGGCCAGCAGCACCAGTGGCAGCGCCACGACCTGCGGCAGTTGCACGCCGTGCGTGGTCAGCCACAGCGCGAAGCCGCCGCCGCCCAGCACGCCGAACAGGAACTGGCCTTCGGCGCCGATGTTCCAGACGTTGGAGCGGTAGCACACCGCCAGGCCCAGCGCGATGACGATCAGCGGCGTGGCCTTCAGCACCACGGCGGTGATCTGCCGCAGGTTGGCGAAGGGCTCGACGAAGTACATCGACAGCCCGCGCACCGGGTCCTTGCCGAGCGCGGCGAACAGGATGCCGGCGAGCAGCGCGGTCAGCACCAGCGCCAGCACCGGCGACAGCAGCGACATCAGCTTCGACGGCTGCGGGCGGGGTTCAAGCCTGAGCATGGCGCACTCCCAGGGTTTGCGGGGCGGCCACCGACGGCGCGATCGCCTCGCCGGCCTTGGGCCACAGCCCGGACATCCATTCGCCGATGCGCTCGATGGTGGCGTCGGCGGTGGGAATCGACGGCGACATGCGGCCCTGCGCGATGACGATCAGCCGGTCGGCGATCTCGAACAGCTCGTCGAGTTCTTCGCTGACCACCAGCAGCGCACAGCCGGCATCGCGCAGCTTCAGCAGCTCGCCGCGGATCAGCGCCGCGGCACCCACGTCCACGCCCCACGTGGGCTGGCTGACGATCAGCAGCTTCGGGTTGGCGTCGATCTCGCGGCCGACGATGAACTTCTGCAGGTTGCCGCCGGACAGGCTCTTCGCCGCCGCGCCGGTGCCGCCGGCCTTGACGTTGAAGCGACTGATCAGGTTGGCCGCCAGCAGGTCCACCTTGCGGGTGCGGATCCAGCCGGCGCCGGACACCGCCTCGGTGCGCGTCAGCAGCGTGTTCTGCGCCAGGCTCATCACCGGCACCGCGCCACGGCCCAGTCGCTCCTCGGGCACGAAGTGCAGGCCTTCCTTGCGCCTTCGTCGCGCCGAATGGCTGGCGATGTCCTTGCCGAAGAGCTTGATCGAGCCGGCCGGGCCGCGCGGGTCCTCGCCGGACAGCGCCGCCATCAGCTCCTGCTGGCCGTTGCCCGAGACGCCGGCCACACCGACGATCTCGCCGGCGCGCACCTCGAAGCCGATGTCGCTGAGCGTGGTGCCGAACTGGTCGAGCTTGGGCACCGACAGGCCCTTGACCGCCAGCACCACCTCGCCGGCCTTGCTGGCCTTGTGCTGCAGCTGCGGCGGCTCGGCGCCGATCATCAGCTTGGACAGGCCGGCATTGCTCTCGGTGCGCGGGTCCACCGTGCCGGTGACCTTGCCGCCGCGCAGCACCGTGCAGTTGGTGCACAGCTCGCGGATCTCGTCGAGCTTGTGGCTGATGTAGAGGATCGAGCAGCCGTCCTTGGCGAGCTGGCGCAGCGTGACGAAAAGCTTCTGCACCGCCTGCGGCGTCAGCACCGAGGTGGGCTCGTCCAGGATCAAGAGCTTGGGGCTGGTGAGCAGCGCGCGCACGATCTCGACGCGCTGGCGTTCGCCCACCGACAGCGAATGCACCGGGCGCAGCGGCTCCACGTCCAGGCCGTAGTCCTTGCTGACCTTGCTGATGCGCTCGGTCACCTCGGCCAGGTTCATGCTCTTGTCCAGGCCCAGCCAGACGTTCTCGGCCGCGGTCAGCGTGTCGAACAGGCTGAAGTGCTGGAACACCATGCTGATGCCCAGCGCGCGCGCCTGCTGCGGGTTCTTGATCTCGACCTTCTCGCCGTTCCAGCGGATCTCGCCCTCGTCGGGCCGCACCGCGCCGTAGATCATCTTCATCATGGTGCTCTTGCCGGCGCCGTTCTCGCCGAGCACGGCATGGATCTCGCCGGGCTGCACCTTCAGGTTGACGTTGTCGTTGGCGCGCACCGCCGGGTACTGCTTGCTGATGCCGATCAGTTCGAGTCGCAGCATGGTCGTGTCTCCTGGCGGGTCTTGTTCGTTCGGGCGGTGCGGGCAGGTCTTCGGGGCGTTCAGCCGGCGCCGGGGCGGCGGTAGCGGCGAACGCCGGCCACCCAGGTCTCGGCCAGGTCACGCTCGTCGCCGAGCGTGATCCAGGCAAACACCTTCTCATGCAAGTCGCGCGCCACCTCCTGGCGGCGCCGCGCCACCGGGCTGGTGGCCCAGTCCCAGATGCACAGGTCGGCCACGCTGCCGCCCTCGAGCGAGCCGATCTCGTGCGCCAGCCCCAGCGCCTGCGCCGCGCCGCGCGTGGCGGCATGCAGCAGCGCCCAGGCACTGAGCTTGGTGCCGGCCATGGCCTGCACCTTGTAGCCGTCGGCCATGGTGCGCTGCATCGACAGGCTGGTGCCGCCGCCCACGTCCGACGCCAGGCTGATGCCCACGCCGGCGTCCTCGGCCGCAGCCCAGCCGAACAGGCCGCTGCCCAGGAACAGGTTCGAACTGGGGCAGAAGGCGATCTGCGCGCCGCGCCGCGCCAGCGTCGCGCGGTCGGCATCGTCGAGCCAGATGCCGTGGGCCAGCACCGAGCGCGCATTCAGCAGGCCATGGCGTTCGTAGACGTCGAGGTAGCTGCGCGCGTCAGGGAACAGCTCGGCCACCCAGCGCACCTCGTCGGGGTTCTCGGCGACGTGGGTCTGCATGTACAGGCCGTCGCGGTGGGCCAGCAGCCGGCCGGCCATGGCCAGCTGCGCATCGCTGCTGGTCGGCGCGAAGCGCGGCGTCACTGCATAGGCCAGCCGGCCGCGGCCATGCCAGCGCTCGATCAGCTCCAGGCAGTCGGCCTCGGCGCCGGCCACGTCGTCGATGTCGTCGCACAGCGTGTCGGGCGCATGGCGGTCCATCAGCACCTTGCCGGCGATGACCCGCATGCCGCGCTCCAGCGCGGCGCCGAACAGTGCGTCGACCGAGGTCTTGTGCACCGTGGGGAAGACCACCGCGCTGGTGCTGCCGTGGGCCAGCAGCGCGTCCAGGAACAGCGTCGAGCCGGCCTGGGCCTGCGCCGCATCGGCCATGCGGTGCTCGGCCGGGAAGGTGTAGGTCTCCAGCCAGTCGAGCAGCTGCGTGCCCCAGGAGCCGATCACGTCCAGCTGCGGGCTGTGCACGTGGGTGTCGATGAAGCCGGGCAGGATCAGCTGGCCGGCATGGTCGATGCGCTGCCAGGTCACGTCCGGCGCGGCGGCCTGCGCGCCGACGATGGTGGCGCCTTCGATCAGCAGCCAGTGGCCGGGCCGCCAGCGCACCGCGCGGCTGTCGCGATCGGCTCGCGCCGGCGTGGCGACGAAATCGAGCAGGTCGCCGCGCAGCGCGATGCGGGGGGCCGCCATCAGGGCTTCTCCGCCAAGGCCAGCTCGCGGGCCACGTCGCGCACGCGTTCGCGCAGCCAGCGCAGCGGCGGCGCGACATGGGTGCGGTCGTGCCACAGCTGGTAATAGGTCAGCGGCGGAAACTGCACCGGGCAGCGCACGATGCGCAGTCCCAGCGCCTCGACATAGCGGCTGCAGAACAGCCGGCCGGTGGTCAGCACCAGCCAGCTGCGCGCCACCATCAGGGGGATCAGGCTGAAGTGCGCGCTGCGCACCACCAGGTTGCGCTTCAGGCCCTGCGCGGCCAGGTGCTGGTCGATGACGCCCGGCGCGCCGGAGTGGAAGGCCATCGGCGCCACATGCTCGGCCTCCAGGTAGCGCTCCACCGTCCAGCCGCGGCCGCCACGCGCGGCGGGGTGGTCGGGCGCCACCAGGCAGACGATCTCGTCGCTCATCAGCCGGCCCAGGTGCAGCTCTTCGGGCGGCTGCAGCCAGTTGCCGATGACCAGGTCCACGTCGCCCGAGGCCAGCTTGCGGCGGTAGTCGATCTCGGCCGACAGCGGGTGCAGCTCGACCTGCGCCTGGGGCGCCTCGCGCTTCAGCAGCTCGACGATGCGCGGCAGGAACAGCGGGTCCAGGTAGTCGCTGGCGGCGATGCGGAAGGTGGGCGACGCGGTGGCCGGGTCGAAGGCGCCGCCGCGCTGCTGCGGCGAGAACAGCAGGTCGGCGTCGCGCAGCAGCCGCGAGGCCGGCTCCAGCATGGCCAGCGCCGCGTCGGTGGGCGCCAGGCCCTGGCCGGAACGCACCAGCAACGGGTCGCCCGTCAGCTGGCGCAGCCGCTTCAGCTGCGCGCTGACCATCGGCTGCGTGCTCTGCAATCGCATCGCGGCGCGGGAGACACTGCGTTCGCTGATCACGGTAAACAAGACCTTCACGAGATGGAGGTCAATGTTGGCGAGGATCGGCCGCTGTGCCATACGGCGGATCATATATTTGATAGCGCTGGGAACGTATAGCCAGGCGGCGTGCACGCGCTAGTGTTCGCCCTGTGTCATCCACCGAGGCCCGCATGGATACCCGACCGATCCGCTTCGTGCACCGCGGCCGCATCGTCAGCGTCGACGGTGCCGCCCCCACCCGCAGCGTGCTGGACTGGCTGCGCGAGGACCAGCGCTGCACCGGCACCAAGGAAGGCTGCGCCGAAGGCGACTGCGGCGCCTGCACGGTGGTGGTGGCCGAGCTGGCCGCGCAGGGCGCCGCCTCGGGCAGCGCGGCGGCGCAGGCCACCGTGGTGGGCGGGCTGTCGCTGCGGCCGGTGAACGCCTGCAT
>JAFLDH010000242.1 GCA_017302505.1 Burkholderiales bacterium | reverse complement strand
GCGCTTCGAGCACGGGCTGGTGGCCTTCGACTTCACCCGCCAGCGTGGCGTGGCGCTGCCGGTGGACCTGGCGCGCTGGCGGCTGCCGAACGCGCAGGGCATCGATGCGGCGTTCGCGCAGCGCGCGGTGGTCTGGCGCCGGCTGCCCGACGGCAGCGAGCAGGCCAGCCTGCGCAACCCGGCCGCCGAGCCCTGGCGCGGCCGCCTCAGCGGACGTGAGATGGATTCGCTGAGCTACAGCCTGCAGCCGGTGGGGCCGGCGATGCAGGAAGCGCTGGCGGCCTTCCTGGTCCGCGAGTTCGGCGCCACGCTGGCGCCGGACAGCCTGCCGACGATGCAGAAGGTGGGCATTGGCGGCCTGACGCTGTCCTTGGGTTTCCTGCGCCCGCAGGAGCAGCGGCTGAGCCTGTTCTATGCGGACGACTGGCAGCGCCGCGCCGCCGCCCATGCATTGATCGAGCGCATCGCCCTGGCCTTCGATGCGCGGCTGGTGGCCGGCGAATACCAGGCGCTGTTCATCGCCGACAAGCCTTAGGCGGCGGCGCGGCCCGGTCGCAGGTGCCGGCCGAACAGGCTGAACAGCCGCTCCCAGTGGCGCTCGGCGGCCTCGCGCCGGTAGATGCCGGCGCGTTGCGGGAAGACGAAGCCGTGTTCGGCGCCCGGGTACCACTCGATGCGGTGCGGCGTGCCGGCGGCCTGCAGCGCCTGCTGCAGCGACTGGATGTCGGCCGGCGGCGCCCAGCGGTCGATCTCGGCGCAGGCGAAGTAGCACTCGCAGCGGATCTTCGGCGGCATGCGGTGCGGGGAATCCGCCGCGTCGGTGGCCATGTTGGCGCCATGGATCGAGGCAATGCAGGCCAGCCGCTCGGGGAAGGCCGCCGCCGCCCACATGACGAAGGGCCCGCTCATGCAGTAGCCCACTGCGCCGACACGCGTGGCGTCCGCCGCCGGCAGGCCGTCGGCGTGGCGCAGCAGCGCACGGGTATCCGTTTCGGTGGTCTGCCGGTTCAGCGAGTTCATCAGCCCGAACATCTCGGCCATGGCCGGCTCGGTGCGCTCCTTCAGGCTGTATTCGCGGCGCTGGCGGTAGTACAGGTTGGGCAGCAGCACGCAGTAGCCCACGGCGGCCAGGCGGCGCGCCATGTCGTGCAGCTCCTCGCGCTTGCCCGGCGCGTCCATGTAGAACAACACCACCGGGAAGGGCCCGCCTTCCTCGGGATGCACGACGAAGCTGTTCATCGCGCCGTCGTCGGTGGGGATGTCGATCTCATGTTCGATCATCGTCGCCTCCGGTGGTGGCTTACAGCGGCATGCGCGCCGCCGCGGCGGCGTCCAGTGCGCCTTCGCCGCGGGCGATGGCGGCATCGAACATCGCGGCCACGGCCGGCATCACGAACAGGTCGACGCCGCCGCGCTGCGCCTCTTCGATCATCAGCCGCACGTCCTTGCGCGCCATCGCGATCTCGAAGGACGGCTTGTCGAAGCCGCCAGCGCTGATGCGCGCCGCGCGCGCCGGCAGCGTCTGGCCGGGGTTGAACTGCTCGAACAGCGCAAAGGCCTCGGCGGTGCCGATGCCCACCGCATGCGCCAGCCGGTTGACGTCGCCCAGCACGCCCAGCAGGCCGAGCAGCGTCAGGTTGCCGAAGAGCTTGAAGGCGGCGGCGCGCTCAGGCGCCTCGCCCACGTAGTGCACCTTGCCGGTCATCTGCTGCAGCACGGGCAGCAGAGCGTCATGGTGCGCGCGCGGGCCCGAGACCAGCATCAGCCCGGTGCCTTCGGCGCATTGGCTGGGCGCCATGAACACTGGCGCGTGCACATAGACCCGGCCGCGTGCGGCCCAGCGCGCGGCGCGTTCGGCGGTGGGCCGCACCGCGGTGGTGGTGTGGTCGACGATCCAGCAGCGCTCGCCGATCTGCCCGGCCAGCGGCTCCAGCACGCCATCCACCGACGCATCGTCGGCCAGCGACAGGTGGATGCGCTCGGCCCCTTGCAGCGCGGCGGCCGGGTCGGTGCAGGGCGTCGCGCCCAAGGCGGCCAGCGCCTGGGCCTTGGCCGGGCTGCGGTTCCAGACGTTCACCTGCCAGCCGTTGGCCTGTGCGCGGCGCACGAAGCCGGTGCCCATCAGCCCAGCACCGAAAAACGCGATCTTCATCAAACAACTCCTGCGTCGTGGAGGCCGGACGATAACGCGGCGCCGCGGCAGCCTTCAAAGCGCAAAGCGCTTCGGTGTAGGCTCATATCGCGCAGCGATGTGACGCCGGAGCCAAAATGGCGACCCAGGAAGGAACCGACCATGCCGATCTTCGAATACGCCTGCCACGACTGCGGCCACGGCTTCGAGCTGCTGGTGCGCTCGGACACACGGCTGGAATGCCCACAGTGCCATTCGCAGCACCTGGACAAGCAGCTCTCGGTGTTTGCCACCGCCGCGTCCGGCCCCGAGCTGGCGATGGCCGCCGGGCCGATGGGCCCTTGCGGCAGCTGCGGCCACCCGGACGGCCCGGGGGCCTGCGCGTTGCAATGAGCCGCTAGTCGCGCGCCGAGCCGGCCACCAGCTCGAAGCGGTACAGCCGGCACTCGATCGGGCCGTTCCACATCGGCACGCGCAGCGAAGCCTTCAGCCGCATCGCGCCGGGCAGCTTCATGTCCGGGCTCAGCACCCAGGCGGTCCAGCCGGCCGGGTGCTGGGTGTAGGCGCGTTTCCAGTGCGCGGCCAGCCGCGGGAAGAAGTCGCTCGGTGTGTCGCGGTCCTCGGCAGAGGGTCGCGCGGCCTTGCCGGCGACCTCGATGCGCTCCCCATAGGGCGGGTTCAGCATCACCGTGCCGGGCAGCTCGGGCGGCAGCACCGGCGCAGGCCGCTCCAGCGCGTCGCCGCCATGGAAATCGATGGCATGGGCCACGCCGGCGCGCTGCGCGTTGCGCCGCGCGAAGTCGAGCATGCGGAAGGACACGTCGCTGGCCGAGATCGGCACCGCCGGCGCATGCACGCGGGCTTGCGCCAGGCTGCGCTGGCGCTGCATCAGCGCACGCATCTCCGGCGTGGCGAAGGGCAGCAGCCGCTCGAAGGCGAAGCGCCGCTGCAGCCCCGGCGCGATGCCGCAGGCGATCTGCGCGGCCTCGATGGCGATGGTGCCGCTGCCGCAGCAGGGGTCGTGCAGCGCGCCGCCCTCGGCAGGCGTGCCCTGCCACCCGGCGGCGGCCAGCATGGCGGCGGCCAGCGTCTCCTTCAGCGGCGCGTCGCCCTTGTCCTCGCGCCAGCCGCGCTTGAACAGCGCCTCGCCAGAGGCGTCGATGTACAGCGTGGCGCGCTGCGGCCCCAGGTGCAGCAGCAGCGGCAGGTCGGGGTGGCGGGTGTCGACATTGGGCCGCTCGCCGGCGGTCTCGCGCAGCTGGTCGCAGACTGCGTCCTTGATGCGCAGCGCTGCGAAGTTCAGGCTGCGCAGCGGGCTGCGCTGTGCGGTGGTGTCCACCCGCAGCGTGTGCCGCGGGGTGATCCAGGTGGCCCAGTCCACCCGCCGCGCCAGCGCGTACAGGTCGTCCTCGTGCCGGTAGTCGGCACCGGCCACTTCCAGCAGCACGCGCTGTGCCAGCCGGCTGCCGATGTGCAGCGCCATCAGCCCGGCGCTGTCGGTGGCCAGCGACACGCCGCCGCGGCGCGCCTGCACCGGCGTGCCGGGGAGCAGGCGGCCGATCTCGTCGCACAGCAGCGCCTCGACGCCGGCCGCGCAGGGCAGGAACAGACGCCAGCGCACCCGGCTACACCTTGCGCAGGTTGGCGGGCGCGATCTTCAGCGCCTCGCGGTACTTGGCCACGGTGCGCCGCGCCACCTGGATGCCCTGCTCGTCGAGCATCTGGCTCAGCTGGCTGTCGGACAACGGCTTGTCCGGGTCCTCGGCGGCGACCAGTTGCTTGATCAGCGCGCGCACCGCCGTGCTGGAAGCATTGCCGCCGGATTCGGTGTTCAGCGACGAGCCGAAGAAGTACTTCAGCTCGTAGGTGCCCATCGGCGAGGCCAGGTACTTGGCGGTGGTGACGCGCGAGATCGTAGATTCGTGCAGGCCCAGTTCGTCGGCGATCTCGCGCAGCACCAGCGGCTTCATCGCGATCTCGCCATGCGTGAAGAAGCTCTTCTGCCGCTCGACGATGGCGGTGGACACGCGCAGGATGGTGTCGAAGCGCTGCTGGATGTTCTTCATGAACCAGCGCGCCTCCTGCAGCCGCGCGCTCAGCGACGCATGGTTGCCGCTGCCGCGTGCGCCGCGCAGCGCCTGTGCGTACAGGTCGTTGATGCGCAGCTTGGGCATCACGTCGGGGTTCAGCAGCACCTTCAGGCCGCGGCCGCTGCGCCGCACCACCACGTCGGGCACCACCGCATGGGTCTCGGTGTGCTCGAAGGGCCGGCCGGGCTTGGGCTCGCACTGCACGATCAGCGTCTGCGCTTCGCGCACCAGCGCCTCGTCCACGCCGGTGGCGGCGGCCAGGCGCTTGAAGTCGCGCTTGGCCAGCAGCTCCAGGTGGCGCTCGCAGATCTGCAGCGCCACCGCCTGCGCCGCGCTGCGCTCGCGGGCCCGCAGCTGCAGGCTCAGGCATTCGCTCAAGCTGCGCGCCCCCACACCCAGCGGCTCCATGCTGTGCAGCCAGTTCAGCGCGCACTGCAGGCGCGAGCGCAGGTCCTCGGCGGCGTCGGCATCGTCCGGATCCAGGCCCATCATGTCGGCCAGTCGGGCCGCGATCTCGTCCAGCGTGTCGGCCAGGTAGCCGTCGGCGTCCAGCGATTCGATCAGCACCTCCAGCGCGGCGCGCTCGTCGGCGGCCAGGCGCATGCCGGCCACCTGGCCGCGCAGGTGCTCCTGCAGCGAGATGCTGCCCTGGTCGCGCTCGTATTCGCCGCCGTCCTCATCGCCCTGCGCGCCCTGGCCGCTCAGGCCCGGCATCTCGCGGATGCCGTCGAAATCGTCGCGCTCGGTGCCGTTCTCCCAGTCGTCGCGCTCGGTGGCGCCGAAGTCCTCGGCGCGCACCTCGGCCGTCTCGGGCTCGCCGAAATCGGCCTCGTCGCGCTCGGGTGCGGCCTCGCCGCTGCGCTCCACCGGTGCGGTGTCGAAGGCGGCGGCTTCCTCGTCGGCCTCGAGGAAGGGGTTCTGCTCGAGCATCTGCTCGATTTCCTGCTGCAGCTCCAGCGTGGACAGCTGCAGCAGGCGGATCGACTGCTGCAGCTGCGGCGTCAGCGCCAGGTGCTGCGACAGCCGGACCTGCAGCGAGGGTTTCATCATCGACACCGCGCTGCGCCTACATGCGGAAGTTCTCGCCCAGGTACACCTTGCGCACCTCGGCGTTGTCGATGATCTGCTGCGGCGTGCCCTCGGCCAGCACCTGGCCGTCGCTGATGATGTACGCCCGGTCGCAGATGCCCAGCGTCTCGCGCACGTTGTGGTCGGTGATCAGCACGCCGATGCCGCGCTGGCGCAGGAAACCGATGATGCGCTGGATCTCGATCACCGCGATCGGGTCGATGCCGGCGAAGGGCTCGTCCAGCAGGATGAAGCGCGGCTGCGTGGCCAGCGCGCGGGCGATCTCCACCCGCCGCCGCTCGCCGCCGGACAGCGCCGGCGCCGGCGAATCGTACAGCTTCTCGATGCCCAGTTCGTGCAGCAGGCGATGCAGCTGCTCGTCGATCACCGCCTTCTTCAGCGGCCGGCCCTGCGCATCCACCTGCAGCTCCAGCACCGCGCGCACGTTGTCCTCGACCGACAGCTTGCGGAAGATCGACGCTTCCTGCGGCAGGTACGACAGCCCCAGGCGCGAGCGCTTGTGGATCGGCAGGCCGTGCACCGGCTGGCCGTCGATCTGGATCTGCCCGGCGTCGGCACGGATCAGGCCCACCACCATGTAGAAGGTGGTGGTCTTGCCGGCGCCGTTGGGGCCCAGCAGACCCACCACCTCGCCGGCGCCCACCGCCAGGTGCACGTCCTTGACCACCATGCGCGAGCCGTAGCTCTTGCGCAGTCCCTGGGCCTGCAGCCGGCTGGCGGCTTCCGGCTGCGGCGCGGCGCTCACCGCGGCGTCCCCGCCGGCTTCAACGGCAACGCCGTGCCGGCGGCCGGTGCCGATGCGGCGCTTTCCTCGCGCGGCGCGAACACCGCACGCACCCGGCCGGTGGGGTTGGCCGGGGTGGCGGCGCCACCGGTCACCTTGAACAGCTCGTTGGTGTTGTCCCAGGTGATCAGCGACCCGGTGATCTCGTCAGCCACCACGCCGGCACGCAGCCGGCGCACCGCGGCATTGCCGACGAAGCGCAGCGTGTCGCTGCGGGCATCGAATTCGATGCGCTCGGCCGCCCCCTCCACCGTCTCGTCGACGCCGTCGCGCTTTTGCCGGAAGCTGGCCGGCCGCTCGGCGCTGCCAATGGCCATGGCCTCGCGGTAGCCGTCAGGCCGCTCGCGCAGCTCCACCCGGTCGGCGCGCAGCACCATCGTGCCCTGGCTGATGACCACGTTGCCGTTGAAGATGACCACCTGGCGCTGCAGGTCCACGCTGCCCGGCTTGTCCGCCTCGATCGTCATCGGCTTGTTGCGATCGGCCTTTTCGGCGAGCGCCGGCCCGCCGCCAAGCAGGGCCAGGGCGAGCAGCCAGGCCGCGGGGTACGGCCGGAGGGATCGAAGGGAAGCAATCATCGGCATGAAACTTGCAGGGGCATTCTAGCCGCAAGTCCTGCCCCTTCCAGGCGGCCATGGCCGCCTGGCACGCCCGTCAGCCCGGCTTGCGGGCCAGCTGGACCAGTGCGTCGGTCACGGCCAGCGCGCGCTCGTTGCTGCCGGCCTGCGAGCCCGAGGTGGTGTAGCGGCCTTGCACGGCCATCGCCGGCACGCCGTCAATCTTGTAGGCGTTGCTCAGTTGCTGGGCCTGCTTGGCCTTGGACTGTACGCTGAAGGACTTGTACAGCTCGATGAACTTGGCGCCGTCCAGGCCGTTGGCCGTCATGAAGGCGGCGATGTCGGCCTCCTTGTCCAGTCGCTGGCGCTGCTGGTGGATGGCGTTGAAGACCTTCATGTGCATCTGTTCCTGCTGGCCCATGGCTTCCAGCGCATAGAAGATCTTCTGGTAGTTCTCGTACAGCGCGTTGAAGCCCACCGGCACGCGCTTGAACACCACGTCCGGCGGCAGCCGCTTGGCCCACACTTCGAGCGTCGGCTCCAGCGCATAGCAGTGCGGGCAGCCGTAGGAAAAGAACTCGATCACCTCCACCTTGCCGGCCGGCGCCGACACCGGCACCGGCTGGGCGAGCCGGCTGTAGTGGGTGCCTTCGACCGGCCCGCCTTGTGCGGCGGCCGTGCCGGACCACAGGGCGGCCAGGCTGGCACCGGCCAGATTCAGGGAGAAATCACGCCTGTTCATCGCTTTCCTTCATGGGCAAGGGTTGTCTGGAGTCGCCCGGCGCGCCGAAGTTCACTGCCGCTCGACGCGCACCAGGGTCGAATCGACGCCGGCGGCCTGCAGCTTCTCGATCACCGCATCGACCTGCGGCTTGGCCTCGAACGGCCCCACGCGCACCCGGTACACCGTGCGGCCGGCCTGTTCGCGCTCGCTGAGCTTGGCATCCAGGCCCAGCAGGGCCAGCTTGGCGCGCTGCGCCTCGGCGTCCTCGGCCCGGGTGAAGGCGCCGGCCTGGGCAAAGTAGATCAGTCCCGGTGCGGCCGGCTTGGCCGCCGAGGCGGCCGCCCGCGGCACCGAGGCCGCC